>JBKPSZ010000328.1:0-13855 GCA_046735265.1 Acidobacteriota bacterium
CACGACGAAGCCGGCCGGACATGGCACGGGTCTGGGCCTCGACATCGTCCGCCGGCTCGTCCGTCACAACGACGGCGAAATCGCCGTCGAGTCGCGGCCGGGCCGGACGGAGTTTCAGGTGACGCTCCCGATTGCGGAGACTGAGGGCGCCGCAGGCACAGCGTGAACAAACCCGTTCTTCTCGTCGTGGACGACGATCCCCAGGTCCTCGCGGCGGTGCGGCGCGACCTGCGCTCCCGATACCGGGACCAGTACACGGTCGTCAGCGCCGGCTCGGGAAACGAGGCCCTCGCGACCACGCGGGAGCTCAAGAGCCGCGGGGATTCGCTGGCGATGGTGATCAGCGACCAGCGCATGCCCGGCATGCTCGGCGGCGAGCTCCTCACCCGCACGCGCGAGCTGTACCCGCTCGCCCGGCGCGTCCTGCTGACGGCCTACTCGGACATCGAAGCGGCCATCCGCGCGATCAACGAAGCCCACCTCGATCACTACCTGTCGAAGCCGTGGGACCCGCCGGAGGAGCGGCTCTTCCCGGTCGTCGACGACCAGCTCGATGCCTGGCAGGCCGAGTCGCTGCCGGAGGCGACCGGTCTGCGCCTGATCGGGCACCAGTGGGCCACGCGGTCCCACGAGATCAAGGACTTTCTCGCGAGCAATCTCGTTCCGTACCGCTGGCTGGACGTCGAGCGTGAAGCGGAGGCGCGGACTCTGCTCGAGGCGGCGGGCATCGGCACGGACGCGCTGCCGGCGCTCTTCTTCGAGGACGGGAGCGTTTTGACGAATCCGAAGCCGCGTCAGGTGGCCGAGCGCCTCGGCCGTCCCCTGTCGGCCGCCTTCGAGGTCTACGACCTCGTGGTCGTGGGCGCGGGGCCCGCGGGGCTCGCGGCCGCCGTGTACGGCGCCTCCGAAGGCCTGAGGACGATCCTCCTCGACCGCCACGCCCCGGGCGGCCAGGCCGGGACGAGCTCACGCATCGAAAACTATCTCGGGTTCCCGGCCGGCGTCAGCGGCAGCGAGCTGACACGCCGCGCGATTGCGCAGGCGCAACGCCTCGGCGCCGAGTTCCTCGCGCCGCTCGAGGTGACGGGCGTCTCGATGGACGGCGGATACAAGCGTCTCGCGCTCGGCGACGGACGCGAGCTGATCACCCGATCCATGCTGGTCGCCACGGGCATGTTCTACCGGGAGCATCCGGCTCCCGGTGTCGCGGAGCACACCGGAGCCGGCGTCTACTACGGCGCCGCGACCACCGAAGCGCCGGCATTCCGCGGCCGGCGTGTTTTCGTCGTGGGAGGCGGAAACTCCGCAGGCCAGGGAGCCATGCATCTGGCGCGGTACGCGGAGGACGTCCAGATCGTCGTGCGCCGCGGAGGCCTCCGGGAGACGATGTCGCGGTACTTGATCGAGCAGATCGAGAAGACTCCGAACATCCGTCTGCGGCCACGAACCGAAATCGCCGGCGTCGAGGGGGACGGCCACGTGGAACGCGTGACGCTCCGGTCTCTCGACGACGGTTCGTGCCGAACGGAGAAAGCCGACGCGGTCTTCGTTTTCATCGGGACGCGGCCGGTGACCGAGTGGCTTCCGGACGGCGTTCTCCGCGACGCCAAGGGATTCGTTCTGACGGGCCGCGACCTGATGGCGGCCGAGGCCTATCCGCGCACGTGGAAGGAGCAGCGCGAGCCGTTTCCGCTCGAAACCAGCGTGGCGGGGGTTTTCGCCGCCGGCGACGTGCGCGCGGGAGCGATGAACCGCGTGGCCTCCGCCGTCGGAGAGGGTTCCATGGTCGTCCGCCTCGCTCACGAATACCTGGCGCTGACCTGATACGAGCGAGGCACCGGGGTGGCCCGGGAATCCGCGCTATGGCGGGTTCCGACGCCGACGGATCGGACGGCTTTTGCAAGCGCCCGACGCCAATCGCCCACCGGCGTCCGAGGGACGCCGTCTATACGGCGCGCGGGCCGCGAACGAAATGGAGGACGACGAGTATCAGGCCCGCCACGACGAGCAGGTGGATGAGACCAGCCGTCACGTGGAACGCGAGGAAACCGAGCGCCCAACAGACCAACAGAACGATGCCTAACGTCAGTAACATGGTGCCCCTCTCGTGGTCAGAGCCAGTGCACGTTCCGTGCCGCTCGACCGGGAGGCCTTCGAGCCCCGTGCGAGCGGCGGCAACCACCGCCGTCTTCAGGGCCCGAACGCGAGAGCGAGAGCTCCAGCCTCTGTTGCCGTAGCTCTTCGTTCTCCCGAGGTCTGTCTCGGGAGACTTCGAGGGCTTGGGGGCCGCGGCCCGAACCGAACAGCGAGGATTCGATCTCGAGACCGGAGCGTCGTCGTCCAATCCACGGCCTTCCACCCGCGCGAGGGTGCTGTCCATGGCCCCGGTCTCTCATGCGCATCGCGACGGCCGCTTCCCTGGAGGTTTCTGACCTTGCGAACCGCGGCACGGTTCCTGCACCGTTTTCCCAATGCGGTGAAACGATAGGTGTGAACGGCAGGATCCCAATTCGGCTTCCGAGCAAACAAGACGGAGCCCTTTCCCAAAAGGAGATCGGTGTGGACAAATCGAACAAGCACGGCGGACGAGGTGTCGAGGAAAAGAGCGGTCAAGAAGGCCGACACGGGGCGAGCGACGCCGAGCAGAAACGACGCGAGGACGAGAAGGAGCCCAGCGGCACCGGCAAGAAGAACTCGCAGAGCGCGGAATCGGACTCCAGGAAGAGTACGAGACCACGCAAGTGATATCGGGCGGCAAGTAACCAGGGCACGAGACCGAGCACAAGATACAACCTGGCGGCTTCCTGACCAAGGCCACGCAAGTCGCTCGAAACGGGAGACGAAAATGGATTACAAGGATGAGACAAACGTAGACAAGGATGAGGCGATCGTGGACAAGAAGGACGCGAATCGGGACCCGATCACCGGGGAGCCGGGATCGCACCCCGTCGGCACGGGGGTCGGAGCCGCCGGAGGCGCCGCCGCCGGAGCAGCGGTCGGCGCAGCCGTTGGGGGGCCCGTCGGCGCAGTCATCGGGGGGGCGGCGGGAGCGATTGCGGGCGGCGCCGCCGGACACGCCGTCGGAGAGGCCGTCGATCCCACCGTGGAAGCGAACTACTGGAAGGAGAATTACTCCAAAAGGCCGTACTACCGAGCGGGAAGGGAGTACTCCGAATATGAGCCCGCCTACCGATACGGATGGGAGAGCGCGTCCAAGCCCGAGTATCGGAATCGCGAGTGGCGCGAGATCGAAGGAGACCTCGGCCGCGGCTGGGACAAAGTCAAGGGAGGGAGCCGCGAGACTTGGAATGAAGCTCGCGAGGCGGCCCACGACGCCTGGTCGCGTGTGACACGGCCCGGTGCCCGCACCTGATCGCTCGGAGAGTCCGTCGAGACAAGCCCGGCCCTGGCGGCCGGGCTTTCTCTTGCGCGGAGCGATCGTAGCGGCGGAGTCGGCGCAAGGGTTCTTGAGGATCTTTTCGCGTGGAGTCGAACCTCGCAAAGTCCTCATGACCCAAAAGTCGAAGCTTCAAATCTTTCCCCCGCAATCAAGAATCCTGAACGCAGCGGCCGCGAAGGTTCGCAGGCCTGACGACGCCGGCGGTGCAATCCTTCGCCCACAACCAAGCCCATGAAGCGCCGCGAGGCCGATCTCGCGGCGCTGTCTCGGCGCCGAGTCTTACGGTCTGACCCCGAGCGTCCCGTCGGGCAGCAGGATCAGTGCCCGAAGCAGCTTGAAGACGCCCTCGACCGCGATTCCCAGCAGCCGAAAAGGTAGCAGGACGAGCCAGACGAAAGGGTAGAGCACGAGCGCCAAAAGGGCGAGGGGCCAGCTGAGGAACAAGAGAACGAGCCAGACCAGAAACTTCAGCATCACCGTCTCTTACGAAAGCGACGCCGTCAAGTTCGCGCGTCGATTGGGGTCTCTGACTCGTCGACTCCTCGCTGGGAGCTGGAGCCGCAAACAGAAGGTTGTCCAGCGGACGACGGAGGGCTCGTCCTGCCCCCTCGCCTCCGTCGAGCTCCATCGCCGCTCTCGGCTCGACGTGAAGGGCGTCGGTCGAAGCGGTTCGATCACGATCTCGAGATGGGTGGGGTCGGCGGTCTCCTGAACGGGGCTGGCGGCCACCACGGACTGCTCGCTTTCCTGGACGACGCGCAGGACTCGACCCGTCACCGGCGCCGGACTGTGATCGCGCCGCCGCCGATTTCGGCGCCGATAGCAACCATTCATGGATGACTCCGTGACTCCCATCCCGCCAACAGAATTCGCTCAACTCGCGCCGAGTCCTGCCCTCTTGGCCGCGAAGCGGACTCTGTCGACTGCTCCTCCTCGGATTTGCGGTAAGCCTTTGGAGCTCGAGGAGCGGCCTCCCGCCGCCATCAGGCGTCTCGCGTCCGACCGGGCGCTGCCAGTAAGACCCCGCCGAGCAGGAGGATCCAGGCGATCAGATAGGCCCACATCAGGAACAGCACCAGACTTCCGAGCGTGCCATAGAGGCGCGCGGCGCCCCACAGAATGGGGACGGCGAGGGAGAATCCCAGGCTCGCGCCGATCCAACCGAGTGAGGCCAGCAGCGCGACCAGCGCCACCCGCAACGAACCGACTCGCCGGCCGGCGACCGCACGGTAGGTCAGCCAGATTGCGCCGAACAGGATGCCCGGGACGAGGAGTACCCGCAGAGTCGAAAAGACCAAAGACGAAGCGTCGGACAGAGCAGGCAACCCGAGGAGTCCATGCTCAATGGAGGGCGTCACCAGGAGAAAGAGTGCCGTCGCCACCAGCGCCACCATCCAAACCGCGAGCAGAAGCAGAGATCGGACAATCGTCCGCCAGGTCCAGGGAGAGGAGCGGACATCGCTGGCGATCATCGAGTCGAGCTTCCGAAGACACAAGGAAATGAAGCGAAAAGAGCTCCAGAGCGCGAGCAGGAAGCCGACCGTCAGCCACCCCTTGCTCGCCGAAGAGCGCGCCCAGCGCAGCCCCTCGCTGGCGACCGTTGACTCTGCCGGCAGCATGTCGCGCAGCACCTTCGCGATGGACGCGCTCATGCCGGCGGGAAAGTGACCGGCCAGCGCGATGGCGATCCCCACGAAGGGCACCAGGGACAGCGCGAGGAAGAAGGCCACCTCGGCGGCGGCACTATCCAGGAGCGCGAGCTTCGCCAAAGCCGCCTTTGGCTTGGTCAACTCCCCGCTTGCCGAATTCATGTCCTCAGCAGCCAGGAAACGCCGCCCTGTAGCGCCTACGGAGGTGGCTTCGAAGAGCCTTCCGACGCCTTCGATGTCCACGCGACCTTGCCGGCGGCCGCCAATCCGGAGACTCTCGATCGTGAGGCGGCCGGCCCCGAAACTCTCTAATCGACCCCTGCCAGGGCGCCTACAGACTCCACATTGATCCGACGCGCCGCCTGGAAGCGCTCGGCCACGTCCTCCCAGTTCCACACGTTCCACACCGCGTCGAAGTACTCGGTCTTGCGGTTCTGATACTGAAGGTAGAACGCGTGCTCCCAGGCATCGAGCACGAGCAAGGGAGTGCCGGCCTGCGCCAGGTTCGCCTGATGGTCGTGGATCTGCGTCACGAGGAGCTTTTTCCCGAGCGGCTCCCACACGAGTGCCGCCCAGCCCGAGCCCATGACGGTCGCCGCGACGGCGTTGATCTGTTTCCGGAGGGTTTCGAAGCCCCCGAACTCCTCGGCGATCGCGGAGCCGAGCGCGCCCTGGGGCCGCCCACCCGCCCTGGGGGCCATGTTCTGCCAGAACGCCGAATGAAGAATGTGGCCCGAAAGGTTGAACGCGAGAGCCTTCTCCAGACCCCCGATGTCCTCGAAGTCGCCCTTGTCACGCGCCTCGGCGAGGCGATCGAGCGCGGAGTTCGCCCCCTTCACGTAGGCGGCGTGGTGCTCGTCGTGATGGAGCTGCATGATCCTGCCCGAAATGTGGGGCTCGAGCGCGCTGTAGTCATAGGGAAGCTCGGGAAGAGTGTACGTGGCCATTGGAGCGATCTCCTGTGTTGTCGGCAAGTCCGGACTCAGCCTCGTGCGACGGGCACGGGACTCAACGAATCGAATGACCGTCAGCCGCCCCGCGTGTCCCGAAGCCCCACTGGATGAGATCTTCCACCTCGGCGTCGGAGAGCCCCAGTTCAAACGCGTCAGCCGATCCGACATGCTTCCAGCCCGCCGCGCGGGGCAGGATGGAGACAGGCACGTCCGGTGCGAGAAAGAAGTATTCGGGGCAACCGCGGAGTCCCAAAGATACGTAGACGCTCACCGTCATCAGGCCTCCTCACGTCACAGGGAACTCCTGGTGGACGAGGCTTGTCAGCATGTCCGACCGAGGGCGCCGTCGTCCAATAGGTGATTGCGCTCAACATCAGAGGTCGCAGCGATCGATTCGAGACCCAGGCCGCGAGACGGCAATCGCTCAGCGAGATCGTGGTCGGAAGGGGACGGCTGCCGACGAGGACGACGAAAAAGTGAGAGTCGCCCAAACGTCCCTTCCGGATCGTTTCAACGCTCAGTCGCAACGCAACAAACGATTGGACGCATCGGCAGGGAAAGGGCAATCATGACTCTTCCGTCGACGCTCAGCCGCTTCAGGCTGTCGGAGTCCCGACGGCCGCTTGCGGGCCAATTTCGGTCCGCTCTTTTGAAAGGTTGAGCATCATGAAGAGAATCGCAGGAGCGATAGGAGCAGCCATCAGTCTGTTCCTCATCGCCGGATCACTGGCAGTCGCCCAGGCTCCTGACAAGAAGGCCGTCGAGACGACGACCAAGCAGACGGGCCCCGGAGCGACTCTGAAGACCGAGACGCAATCGGTGTCGGGAACGGTCCAGGAGTACGAGGCCGGCAAGAAGATCAAGCTTTCGGGCCCCGGCGAGAAGTCGTACTCGTTCGACCTCGCCAAGACGGCCCTGGTCGAGGGAGCGATCGTCGTCGGCCAGATGGCGACGGTTCAGTACTTCAAGGGGACCGACGGCAAGGAAAACGTCACGGTCGTCTCGAACGCCACGGCCAACGCGGCGACGGCGGCGAATGCGCCGAAGATGCACTCGGAGTCGACCACGAAGAGCAACGGCCCGGTCGCGACGACAGAGACGAAATCGGAAGTCGTCGTCGGAGTCGTGAAGGAATACGAGGTGGGCAAGTCGATCAAGGTGACAGGGCCCGATGCCAAGGACTACAGCTTCGATCTGACGGGCCTGGCGACGTTGAAGCCAGCCGTGTCCGTTGGCGAGCGCGTCAAGATCACGTTCACGAAGTCGGACGGCGGGGCCAAGGTCACGACGATCGTCGCGTACCCGCACAAGGCCTGACGGGTCGCATCATGAAGAAGTTCTTGATGGGCTCTCTGCTCGCGGTGGGAATCCTCGGGCTGTCGGTCGGCTGCAGACAGGAGGAGACATCGACCACCACGGAAACGGTGACCACACAGGAGGCTCCGGCGCCTTCGGGGACTCCTGAGACCACAACGTCCACGGCGACGACCACGACCACCATGGACTCGGTGACTCCAACGCCCTCCATCAAGTAATCGGCTTCTACATTCAGGGAAATTCCCTAGCGCCGGGAGGTAGCTCCCGGCGCCTTTTTCGCCGCGAGAAGGACGAGCTCGAGATCGCGCACTCCGCGGGTTCTCGGAATTCGCCGAAGCTCCTCGCGACGCGGGTCGGGCTGGTGAGTTCCTCCGTGAGGGCGGGACACCCCAGCGCTACCTTGCCGCCGGGGCCGGCGCGAACCATCGGCCCCCCCGTTTCACCTCTCAACTCGAGCGGAACAAACGATTGGAAATCGCTCTGCAGAGCGTCCATTCTCACTCTGCGGATAGGGTCTCCGGATAGAAAGGACAAGATATGGGAACCATCATCCTGGTCGTTCTGGCAGTTCTACTTCTCGGTGGCGGCGGATATTGGTGGCGCAGCAGACGCGCCTGACGCAGCCCAAATCTCGGATCGTTCTTCGAGGGGTCGAGAATCGTGAGAAGAGTTGTCAGCGAGGCACTACATCGGAGGCCATGATTCGAAACAACAGGTTGGATGAGCCGGCGGATGGAGCGAGCCTGGCAAGCCGTCTGCGAATGCTTCGCAAGTATTGGATCGCCGGCTGGTCTCGTTCGCCGCGAACGGTCGAAGTGAAACAGAGACTGGAAATGAACTGGGCCTGCCCCGTCTGTCGGGCTCGGCATGCGGTGATCATCGCTTCCGATGCCGAGACCGGGAAGATCGTCGAAGTCAGCTGTCAGGTCTGCGAGACACAGCACGAAGCCTCTGTGTTCTTCCCGCCCGCCCAAATCGGCGTTCCCATGACCGTCGGGGTCGTCTGGGTCTGATGAGCCCTTCCTAGCTTCTGCTTCCGCGTCTCACCGGGCCCTTCGAGCGCTGACCGGGACGCGGCGAGGCTTCGACCCGACGGTGTTCGCTTGGGCGACGCCGGTTTCGGAATCCGCTCGTCGGCGAGGCGTGATCCGGACTTCATGGAGGAACGAAGCGAGAAGCGGCGAGGGGTCCTCCCGCCGGTAGATCACCCCGGATTCGGTGAACAATCCGCGATCTGCGATCGGACGGAAGACGACACCCGGCATCGCCCTCTGCTTGATCGCCGGATCGACGAGCGCCACGGTCAAACCCGCGGCGACCATTCCCAGGACGGTCTGGGTCGAGGGAAGGCCCCCTTCCATCGCGATCGGCGGCCCGAATCCGGCCCGCCGAAAGATCGACAGCAACTGATCGTACCGGTCTGGCGACAGGTGCCGGGGCCAGAGCGTGTAGGCCTCTCCAGCCAGCTCCCGCATCCGGATGCGTCCATTGCGAGCCATCGGATGCTTTTCGGGGATCGCGGCCACGAGTCGCTCGCGTCCGGTCACTTCGCTGACAATACCCTCCGCCTCGACGGGAAGACCCACGAATCCGATGTCGATCCGGCCCCCGTGGAGGGCCTCGATCTGGGCCTCCGGCGTGAGGTTCTGAAAGAGGACTTCGACCGTCGGTGCGTGATCCCGAAAGAGTCGGAGGGCCTTGCCCAGGAACACCCAGTCCGTTTCCGGCGAAATGCCGATGACGATCTTCTGGGATTCTTCCCGCGCCGTCTCCCTCGCTAACCCGGCCGCGCGGTCGGCCGCGGCGAGAATCCCGCGCGCTTCCCGAAGGAACCGATTTCCCGCCGGCGTCAGCTCGACGTGCCGCTTGACGCGGCGCAGCAGGTCGACTTTGAGCTCGGTCTCGAGATTCCGAATCTGCTGGCTCAGGGAGGACTGGGAGGTGTGCAGCCGGTTCGCGGCGCGCCCGAAATGGAGTTCTTCCGCGACCGCGACGAAGTAGCGGAGGTGCCGCAGCTCCACGACATATCCCTTTCAATCGCTCCGAGGTCTGAACGCCAACGAAACAAACGATTGGATCTGCCCGAGCCGGGGCCACATGATGAGCCTCTGGTCAACTTGGAGTTTGCCAGCCAAATTCTAACGCCCTGGCCTGGATGATGCGCACGTGACGACGGAAAAACAGATCCGAAAATCCGCCCCGGAACATTCTCCGAGGAGCCCTTCTGAGACCGCGCGAGGCCGCTCGTGATCCGAAGAGCCCACGTCGAAAAGCCTCCGGAACTCGCTAAGTCCATGCAGGATAGGCAGAAAAGCTGGCTCAACATCCTGTTCCTTTCGCTGACGCCGGTCATCGGTGTCGCGGGAACTTTGGCCTATGCGATCGCCTTCGGAGTCCGCTGGTGGGAGCCCACGCTCTTTGTCGTGCTCTTCGGGCTCGTGAGCTTTTCCGTGACGGCGGGCTACCACCGATGCTTCGCGCACAAGGCCTACGTCTGCCATCCGGCCGTTCAGGCCCTCTATCTCTTTTTCGGGGCGATGGCTCTTCAGAATTCGGCCCTGAAGTGGTCCGCGGACCACCGCGACCATCACCGATACGTGGATCGGCACTGGGATCCATACAACATCCAGCGAGGCGGGCTCTGGGCGCACATTCTCTGGCTCTTCTACACGGAGCCGCCCGAGCGAACGTACGACAACGTCCCCGACCTCCAGGCGAACCGCCTCGTCCGCTGGCAATTCCGTTTCAACGGCGCGATCGGAATCATCGCAGGCCTCGGGATCCCGACTCTGATCGGCGCGTTCTTCGGCCGCCCGCTCGGGGGGCTGCTCTGGGGCGGATTTCTCCGGATCGTGCTGATCCACCATACGACGTTCCTCGTCAACTCCGTGGCGCATCTGTACGGCTCGCAGCCCTACACGGAGGGTAACTCCGGGCGCGACAACGCGTTCCTCTCTCTCATCACGAACGGCGAGGGGTACCACAACTTCCATCACAAGTTTCCATCCGACTTTCGCAACGGCGTGCGCTGGTACCAGTGGGACCCCACGAAATGGCTCATCAAGCTCCTGGGATTCGTCGGTCTGGCCCGCGACCTCGTGCGGACGCCCGAATCCGTCATCGAGAAGACGCGGCTTCGAATCCGCGCGTCCGCTCAGGCCCCTCGGCAGTCCACCGGGGCCACGGCCTCTGCGCCTCGCACACCTGTTGAGATCTCTTAGCCCGCTGACATCGGGAGGAGATCGGCCGTGTCCAATATCGTGACGTTCATCTCTGAGGTGTGGCGTACACCGATCGGAGAGATCGAGCAGACTGCCAAGACGGGAGCGCCCCGAGGAGGGATCCATGCTTCCCACTAATCGTTCCATGCTCGTCCTGATTGCCGTTCTGGTGCTGGCGTTCGGCCTCGCATGGCTCCGGCAGCCGGCTGCGGGAGCCGCCGAGGCTGCGCCTGCGACCAGCGCCGCGGCTCCCTTCGACGGCGTGATTGCCAGCAACACGCACGCCATGGTCGAAGCGGGGCGCAAGATCTTTCGGTACGACACCTTCGGAGACGAGGCCTTCTGGGGGGACACGATCAAGCTGCATCAAGCCATCGCGGGCCAGAAGCTCGGCGGCGTGGGCCCGGGCGTGAGCCCCAAGACCGCCTTGTCCGTCGGGCTGAAGGTCGATGCAGACGCGCTCCCCGCTTCGCTCGTCGACAGCATCAAGAAGGGGAAAGTGGATCTGGAGGTTCCGGCGACGACGCTCGCCCTCCTGAAGCTGAACTCGGTCCTCGGGGTAACCGGCTTCTTCGCGGCCGACGGTAAGCTGAAGTCGGTCGGAATCCAGTGCGCCCTCTGCCACTCGACCGTCGATGATTCTTTTTCGCCCGGAATCGGCCATCGTCTGGACGGGTGGGCGAATCGGGACCTGAACGTCGGGGCGATCATCGCCCTGGCTCCGGATCTCTCCGTCGTGACGGGGCTCCTCAACGCCGACGACGCGACCGTGCGGAAGGTCTTGAACAGCTGGGGACCGGGCAAATTCGACGCGGAGCTGTTCACGGACGGGAAGGCCTTTCGACCGGACGGCAAGTCTGCGGCCACGCTGATCCCGCCGGCTCTGGGACTGGCCGGAGTCAATCTCCATACTTGGACAGGGTGGGGCTCGGTCACGCACTGGAACGCGTTCGTCGCCGTTCTCGAGATGCACGGCAAGGGAACGTTCCTGGATTCCAGATTGAACGACGCCACGCAGTTTCCCGTCGCCGCAAAGGCGGGCTTCGGTCACGTGAGAAACGATCCCGATCTCGTGACCTCCAAGCTCCCCGCCGTCCATTTCTATCAACTGGCCATCCCCGCACCGATTCCGCCGGCGGGAAGTTTCGACGCGAAGGGAGCGGAGCGCGGGAAGCTCCTCTTCAACGGAAAGGCAAAGTGCGCGACGTGCCATGTGCCGCCGATCTTCACCGAGCCCGGCTGGAACATGCACACGGCGGCCGAAATTGGCATCGACGACTTTCAGGCGAATCGGGCGCCCGACAAGCGGTACCGCACGGCGCCTCTCGGTGGCCTCTTCGCGCACGCCAAAGGAGGGTTCTTCCATGACGGGCGCTTCGCGACGTTGGGGGATGTGGTGAATCACTACGACGGCTTCTTCAAGCTCGGCTTGAGCGAAGCGGAGCGAAAGGACCTGGTCGAGTACTTGAAGTCGCTCTAGGGGTGCTCAGGCTCACGGATGTCGAAGGAGACGAAAATGAAGCGATTCGCAATGTGTTCCGTTCTTGTCGCCGTAGCCGTGATCGTCGTGGCTGCGCAAACGGCGGCGCAGGCGCAGGTCGCCGTGAACGTGACGATCGGAGGGTTCTACGACGAGTTGGCACCCTACGGCCGGTGGGTCGACTGCAGGTACGGCCAATGCTGGGTGCCCGCGCGAGTCGCCTCGGACTGGCAACCGTACAGCAACGGCCAATGGATCTACACCGAATACGGGTGGACCTGGGTGTCCAATGACCCGTGGGGGAGCAGCCCTTACCACTACGGGACCTGGGCCTCGATCGAAGGTTATGGCTGGTCCTGGGTGCCCGGAACCGTCTGGGCACCGGCGTGGGTGACGTGGAGTTACAGCAACAACTACGTCGGCTGGGCGCCTCTGCCGCCCACCGTCGTTCTCGGCGCTTCCGGCTATGCCGGGAGGCCCGTCGTCGTGAGCCAAACGCAGTACGTCTTCGTACCGACGAATCGCTTCGTCGGCCGGAACGTCACAACCGTGCGCATGCCGGCGCAGCGGAGCGCGGAGATCTTCCGGCAGACCAGACCCGCCACCGGTTTCGCGGTGTCGGGAGGCATCGTCCGGAATACCGCTCTTCCGATGGAGACCATCGAGCGTTCCAACGTTGGCAAGATCGAACGGAGAAGCATCGAAACGGCCAGAACGGCGCCACGCGCGGTTTCGGCCGGGAGCCCGCATCTGGCGATCGTGGCGCCCGCGCGTGAGCTGAAAGCCGCCGCCGCCCCCCGGCCGCACGCTGTCTCCCGCTCCCCCAAGTCTTCGCGAGAGCCGCAAAACGCCAACGCGCCGGCCGATCGCGCGTCCGGAAGCGCGAAGGATCCCAAGACCCACGACGCACCGCCCGCGGGACCGCACCATCAGGCGGCGCAGCCGCCGGCGGCACATCGTCAGGAGCCACCGCACCAAGGCGCGGCGAGTCCGCAGGCCAAACAGGCCTCGAAGCCCAAGCCGCACTCCGGGAAAGAGAAGCAGACCGAGACGGACAAGAAGCCGGACCGAGAGAAGCCCTGAAAAGCGAGCGCGCGGCCGGAATCCGTCCGGTCCCTGTCGTCGATGAGGCTGCAGAAACGACCTCATCGCGGTCGATCGTCCGAGCAACTCTCCCGGTGGTCTGTCTCGTGCTCGGCGCGGTTCTCGGAGTTTGGGTCTTGTACCGCCTGAGAAGCGTTGTTCTTCTGCTGATCCTGGCGGTGTTCTTCGCCTATCTGGTCGCGCCTCTGGTGCAGGTGTTTCGGCGGCCCATCCCCGCGCGAGGGCAACGCTTCGTGCTTCCATTGCCACTGGCGATCGGCGTGATCTATGTGGCGATCTTCGGAACCCTGGCTCTTGCGGCCATTCTTCTTCTTCCGGTCCTGAATCGAGAAATCGCGGAGCTCGCCAAGGAGACTCCAGGCTACCTCGCGCGGGCTCAGGATCAGTGGCACGTCTGGCAGGCGGGTTATCAGATCCGGGTCCTTCCCGGAGAGGTGCGCGAGGCCGTCGATCGAGCGGTGTATCAGGGAAGGACCGCCGCCGAGACCTACGTGACGGGAGACCTGCTTCCACGAATCGGGGGTTGGCTGACATCTCTGCCCTGGCTGATGCTCGTGCCGATTCTGGCGTTCTTCCTGCTCAAGGACGCGCGGCTCCTGTGTGATGTCGTCTTGCGGATTCTGCCCCAGACTCTCCGGTCGCGCGGGGCCGATTTTCTAGGCGAGGTCAACGAAACGCTCGCGGCATACGCGCGCGCGCAGGTCACGGCCTGCCTCCTCATCGGTGTGGTC
>JBKPSZ010000329.1:0-3404 GCA_046735265.1 Acidobacteriota bacterium
GAACGTGACCGTGACCCAGAAGGACCCTTCGGCCGTCAACGCGCTCCTCTTCGCTTCGCTCGCGATCGGGTCGGGACGGGCGCGTGCGATGATCGCCGGCGGCGTGGACGAGTGGAACCCGGTGTACGCCCTGGGCTTCGACCGGGTGAGCGCCCTGCGCGGCGAGAAGCGCGCTTCCGGAATCGTTCAGGGGGAAGGCGCCTTCGCGATCCTCCTCGAAGACGAGAGCTCGGCGCGGACGAGAGGAGCGCGTCCCCTGGCGGCGCTCGCGGGGATCGGGATCGCGGGCGCGCCGACGGAGCCCTATCGTTTCGCGCCGGATCCCCGCGCCATGGCGCGCGCGATGAAGGGCGCCCTGGCGGAAGCCGGCAGAGAAGCCGACCGGATCGGCCTCTGGTTCCCATCCCGGGACGGCGTCCACGACATGGACGAGGCGGAGCGGGAAGCCGCCGCGGAAGTTTTCGGCTCGCCTCCTCCCGAGCTCGCGGTGAAGCTCGCGGTCGGCGAGATGGCCGCCTCGGGAGGCGGTCAGCTCGTCGCGGCGTGCCGGTCGCTCTCGGATCCCGAGGGCCCCTTCGCCGCGAGCGGACGTCCGCGTCGCGCGCTGGTCAACTCCTTCGGCGCGGGGGGCAACTTCCTCGCGGTGGTTCTCGAGTCCCCGGAGGCGGCCTCGTGAGCCGCGCCCGGCCGGAGGCTCCCCCCCTCGTCGGCTTCACCGTCGAGATCCCCGTCCGGTTCGCCGAGTGCGACTCCTACGGCGTCGTCTGGCACGGCCACTACAGCCTCTACCTCGAGCAGGCCCGCGAGGCGCTGACGGGACGCCACGGGTTCACGGCCACGCGCGCGCTCGAGCTCGGCTACCGCGTGCCCATCACGCGCATGGAGATCCGATACCGCTCGGCGGTCCTCGCCGACACGTCGGTTCGAGTCACCGTGCGCCTGCGAATGCCGGATGTCGCGCGCCTCGAGCTCGACTACGAGATCCGCGACGCGTCGGGCAAGCTCCTCGCTTCGGCCGAGACGGAGCAGGTGGTCCTGAACTCCGACGGGGAGCTCCTCGTGAGCCTTCCTGCCGACATCCAGCGCCTCGTCCGCGAGATCCTCCAGGACCAGGATAGGGCGCTGGCGGGCGCCGCCGCGAGACCGAAGGCCTGAACGCGGCTCAGCCGCGTCGATTGCGCTCGCGGCGGAGATATCGGTAGTCGGGGATCCCGTACTCCTTCAGCTTCGCGATCAGGGAGCCCCGAGAGATGTTCAGGATCTGCGCGCCGCGGCTCTGGTTGCCTTCGACGCGGCGCATGGTGCGGTCGATGACTTCATGCTCGACCGACTCGATGATCCTCTTCAGGTCGTCGGACTGGCGGAGCACGGCCGACAGGTCTCCGGCCGAAGGCGCCGCGGCGGGTGGCTCGGATGCCTGCGGGAGCGACGGCGCTGGCGACCCTCCGAGACGCCCGTTCGGCCGCATGGCGAGCCCCGCCATCTGCACGAGCTCTTCGAGAAATAGCAGCGTGCGGGCGGCGAGCTTCGGATCCTCGCGGACGAAGATGGCGGCCGAAGACTCCTCCGGTCCGATGTCGGGCTCGACGAGGAAGCTGAACATGCCGGTGACCGTGTCGACGCGAGACAGACGCTCGCCGGATCGCGCGTCGGCCAGGAGCTTCTGAGGCACCGCCGGCGCTTCGCGGAACGTCGAGGAGAGCGGCCGGAAGACGCCGCCTGTCCACTGCCCGACGGCCCACTCGGTCGGTGGGAGCTCCCGATCGAGAAAGTCCGCCAGCGTCTGCGCGAGCTCTTCCGACGAGGACGCTTCGCGGCACAGAGAATAGGCGGCCAGCCTCAGGGCGCGATACTCCACCTCGGTCTGCGGCCCGGTCGTGACGGTCAGGAGAGTGCTCGAGACCGCCTCGATCGGCGCGGGCTCGTTCCCGGGCATCGGGCGAACCGAAGGGCGGCCGCCGAGGACGATCAGCGTCGCCTCGCCGATCGTGATCCGGTCTCCGACGAAGATCGGACCTCCCGTGAACTCGCGGCCGTTCAAGTTGACCGCCTCGACTCCCTTGTAGAGGTCGAGGTGGTAGTGCCCTTCGCGCTCGAAGATCCGGCAGTGCCGGCCGGCGACGCCGCGGGCCCGGACGACCACTTCGTTTCCCGAAGAAGCGCCCACGGTCAGAGCAGGCGAGTTCACGCGGTGGACTTCCGCGCCGCCCGTTCTTTTACGGACTTCGAGGCTCACCATCTTGTTTCTTTTTAGTTCGCCCTTTGGAATCTACTCCCATCTCACCCGCGCGGGAAACAAAAATCTTCGCCGTCTGTCCGACCTCGACACAACCAGCCCCGACGAAAATGCGTCACTCCGCGCTGATGGGCCGCGGCTTTCGGCCGATCCGAATCCGGCCTCTCTCGCGGCGGGGAGCACGGGCTCGTCGCGGCAACGGGGTCGAACGGGCGATCGACCGGGCCGTCGGACCGCCGAAGCGCGCCTTCCCCGGCGACTGCCGGACGACAGCGGGTGGACTTCGGCGAACCTGTCCGGCGAATGTACAGTCGGGCGTCCAATCTCTACTCATTGGGGGGAGGAACCCTCCGAACCACAAGATTTTGTGGAAAGACCGGCTCCGCATTTGCTAAATTCCGTCCAACCGAATGTTCCGCCTGGATCGCGTCGAAATCTCGGGCTTCAAGTCCTTCTACGAAAAGGTGGATCTGGCGTTCCCGGGCAAGGTGACGGCCGTCGTCGGGCCCAACGGATGCGGCAAGTCCAACATCTGCGACGCCGTGGCCTGGGCCTTAGGCGAGCAGAGCGCCCGTGTCCTGCGCGGGGAGCGCATGGATGACGTCATCTTCAACGGGTCGGCGAAGCGCCGGCCGGTGGGGATGGCCGAAGTCACTCTCACCTTGACACGCCGCGGCAACGGGGAGAGCGAGGCACCTTCGGAGCCCGAGTCCCTCCGCATCGGGCGCCGCGTCTACCGCGAGGGGCACGGCGAGTATTTCTTGAACGACAAGCAGGTGCGCCTGAAGGACATTCAGGACCAGCTTTCCGGGACCGGGCTCGGCGTGCGCGCCTATTCGGTGATCGAGCAGGGACGCATCGATCAGGTCCTCTCGACCAAGCCGCAGGACCGCCGCCGTCTGATCGAGGAGGCCGCGGGAATCACGCGATACAAGCTACGCAAGCGGCTCGCCGAGACGAAGCTCGAGGAGACGCGCGGAAACCTGCTGCGTCTCTCCGACATCATTTCCGAGATCGAGCGCAACGTCGCTTCGTTGAAGCGCCAGGCCTCGCGAGCGGCGCGCTACAAGGAGCACTCCGAAGCGCTGCGCTCCCGCCGGACGGCGCTCCTCCGCGCGCGCTGGGAGAGACTGACGGAGGGCGTCGGCGCGGCCGTGCGGCAGCGCGA
>JBKPSZ010000330.1:0-11111 GCA_046735265.1 Acidobacteriota bacterium
GACCCGAGCGCCGCGTTCCGGTAATGGGAAGCGAGCTTTGCCCGCCTCCGCGGCGTCCCGCGGAACCAGTCGTTCTCGCGAGGGCGGCTCTCGGCCAGGCGGAGCAGGTAGAGGTACTGCGCTCGCAGGTTCGTCGGCGAGTGCCGGGCGAGAGACTTCGAGCCGGCGACGTCCCACTCGGCGAAGGCGCGCACCGGATCGTCCGCCGCCAGCCCGCTCGACGCCTTCCGCGCATGGTCCTCGTATCCGAGAAGCGCCGCGAGGAGGCTCTCCTCCCGCGCGTGTCGGCCGGGCGCGCCGGCCTCGGCGATCGCGAAGAGCGCCAGCGCCTTTCCGAGGATCGGATCGCCGAGCTCGAGCTGGTCGTAGGTCTGGAGAGAGAGCCAGAGGAGACCACGCAGGCCCGCCTCGGCGAGAGCGGGATCCCCCGGCGGTTTCCAGGCATTGTTCAGGCGGCCCAGCACCGAAAAGATCTCGGCCGGAATTCCGTTTTCGAGGGCCGCCCGCGCGGCGGGCCCGAGCTCGGTGCCCGCGGCCCGTCCTTCGAGGCGGGGAACGCGCGCGAGAAGAAGATTCTTCGCCTCGGCGAAGTCGGGAAATTCCGGGAGATCCCCGAGCGAAGCGCCGTCGAGAGAGAGGCGCCACCGCCCCTCGTCGAAGCGGATGGCCAGCGCCCCGCGGCGCGGGCCGCCGGCGGTGAGCCGTTCGAGCTCCGCGGCGGCGTAAAGGAACCTGCGGTCCGGTCGGATCCGATAGAGATCCTCGACGTGCGCGGGCAATTTCTCCGGCGCGACAGCCATGACCGAAGCGGCCGGCGGATTCTCGAGCTCGATGGTCAGCCAGCCGATCCGTTCGGTCCGACGCTCTGTCCTTTCGACCGCCGCCGTCGACGGGCCGGCGGAAGGCGACGGGCTCGTCGAGGGAGATGCAGAGGTGCGCGGCTTCGAGGAACACCTGGCCGGGGCGAGGCTCCCTCCGATGAGAAGCGAGAGCGCCGTCAGCGCGGCCGACGCGACGTGCGACGAAGCCCTCCCCGCGCCCCGAAAGTGCGGCATGGCCTCGAACCCTCCAGCTAACTGTCCCGGATGCGACTGACGAAATTGTATCGCCGTCCGGCGGAACGGATCGAGGTCTCGACGGATCAGCGATTCACACTTCCGGCGATTTCCATTAAGACGCCGACCGCCGAATCCGGCGCCATCGCCAGCGGAGGAAAGTCGCTCTTGCGCCGCGCGCCGTCGTGTAGGCTCGCGCCGCATGAGCGCCGTTTCTCACGAGAGCCGCATGACCGCCGCTTCCCCCCAGAGACGCCGCAGCGCGGGCCGCGCGATCTTCTGGGGCTGGATGGGATGCGGCGTCCTCGACATCACCTCCGCGATCATCATCTCGATCGCGAGCGGGAGCACGCCGATCCGGATGCTCCAGGGGATCGCCGGCGCCGTGCTCGGCCCGAAGACCTTCGAGTGGGGATTCGCGACGGCGGCGATGGGTCTCGCCATGCATTTCCTCGTCGCCCTGACCGCGACGCTCGTCTTCT
The DNA here is from genome assembly GCA_046735265.1 of Acidobacteriota bacterium. GTDB lineage: Bacteria > Acidobacteriota > Thermoanaerobaculia > UBA5066 > Gp7-AA6 > DATBFU01. Next base: position 1,538 of record JBKPSZ010000330.1, read on the forward strand.
ACGCGCTCTCCCGCCGGATCCCGGCCATGGTGGACCACGCCGTGATCGCGGGAATCCTCTTCGGCGTGTTCTGGCTCTTCGTGATGTACCGCGGCGTCATTCCGCTCCTCGCCGCTCTGCGGCCGCTCTACCTCGACAACGTCGTCAAGCGTCCGCTGCCCGCTCTCTGGCCGCTGCCCATCCTCGTGCACATGACGTGCGTCGGCCTGCCGATCTCGCTCGCCGTCCGCGCGTTCGGGCCGCGGCCGCACACCGATCGCGCTTCCCTCTAGAGGACGCGCGCGCTGTCGCGGATCCGTTCCCAAGCCTTCCGGCCGTTGGGCAGCTCCTGCCACGCGATCGACATCACCTGAATGAGCTCGAGTCCCCGGAGGACGACGATCGCGTGCATGACGACGGGATCTCCTTTCTCGCGATCGATTCGCAATTCGAGCTCGATCGCGCGCTGACCGAAAAGCCTGATGTCCGTCCGGCGATCCGTCACCGTTCTCGTGCCGGGGACTCTTCGGACGTACTCGACGACGCCGTCGGCGGCTCCGTCGAGAGACGTCTTCGTTCCGTACGCGTACACGACGCGCGAGGCCATGACGTTCAAGCCCTCCGCTTCGTGGCCCATCCATGCCCACAGCGTGACCTGGATCTCCTTGGGGAGCGGTACGGATTTGCCCTCCAGCCGCCAGGGGACGTCGAGGGCCACGCCGGAGAGCCCGATCGGCTGTTCGACCCACGGCCGCGTGACGAGAGCGTCCGGGATACCGGGCTCGGAGAGCGCGGTCGCCGCCTTCCGCGTGATTTCCCGGGCGACGAAAAAGGAAAGGAGAGCGATCGGCAGACCGACGAGCAGTTTCCTCGGCACGGCGAGCCTCCGGAGAATGCCTTGTGAGCGGGTTGCTGCCGATATGATCGCTCAGAGACCGGCCGAAGGTCCAGAAAAAGGCGGAGCACGCGTCGGATGAAGAGCCCGAGCCGACATTTCATTCGCCTGGCCGCAGCGGTCTCGGCATTCCGGCTTCTCGGTTTCGCTCCCGCGCCGTCGCCGTCCCCCTCTCCGTCCACCGTGCCCGCGTACTCGATCCAGGCGATCCGTTACGGCACGATTCGGAGCTTTCCGGTGTCCGCTCTGGTCATGGGTGCGCCCGAACAGGAGAAGACCGACATCGCGATGGTCGTCTGGCTGCTTCGCGGCGGCGGCCACAACGTCCTCTTCGACAGCGGCTTTCACCGCGAAGTCTGGCTCGAGCAATTCCCGACCGCCGACTATCTGCGCCCCGACGAGGCCGTGAAGCTCGCCGGAGTCGCGCCAGAAGACGTCACGGACATCGTCGTCAGCCACGCCCACTGGGACCACATGGGCGGCATCGATCTCTTTCCGAAAGCGACCGTGTGGATTCAGAAGGCGGAGTTCTCCTATTACACGGGAGACGCCTGGCAGCCGGGCGGGAAGCACGGCGGCATCGACCCCGACGACGTGAAAGCCCTCGTCCAGAAGAACGTCGATGGACGCCTGCGCCTCGTGGACGGCGACGGTGTCGAAATCCTTCCGGGCATTCGCGCGTACACCGGCGCCCGCCACACCTTCGCCTCACAGTACATCCGCGTCGCCGGCGATCCGGCGTTCGTTCTCGCGTCGGACAACTGCTATCTCTATCGAAACCTGGCCGAGAGGAAGCCGAGCGCAACCTTCAGCGAGGCCGACCGGGCGGCCAACGTGAAGAACCAGGCGCGGATGATGGAGCTCGCCGGGTCCGCGGATCGCGTCGTTCCCGGGCACGACCCGAAACAATTCGAGAAGTTCCCGACGCAGGGGCGGATCGCGAAGATCCGTTAGCTCCCGCGGTCGTTCACGCCCGCGGCATTGTCTCGGGGATCGCCGAGGCCGGCTCCCTGGCGCCCCAGATCAGGAGCCAGAAGATGATCGGCAACTCGCACGTCTCGAGGATCATCGCGAAGGAGTCGACGAAAGGTTTGAATTGCGGCAGGACGAGTATGGCCGTGGCGCTTGCGAGATATGCCGCGCCGGCGATCCAGAGGAGATAGCCCAGGACTCGCGGGATGAACCGGGAGCGAATCACGAGAGCCCCGAACGGAAAGAGCCAGAGCCCCCAGAAGATCGAGGCGACGGTGATTCCACGCCCGTGCAGACGCAGGGCCATGTAGATGAGCGCGTCGAGCTGCGGCTTGTCGAACGCCTTCAGGTAATCGGCGCCGCTCGTGAGGAAGAGCGCGGCGATCTCGGCGTTGACGCCGCCGAAGACGATCGGCACGGGAAGAAGACTCAGCACGACCATGAGGACGGCTTGCTTCTCGCTGACCTCCCGGAAAAGGCGGTAGAGAGCCAGAACCAGGAAGATCCCGACGGTCTGGTGAAACAGCTCGCTCGCGATGCCGAGGCGAAGAATCGAAGGAGAAGCCGCGACACGATCCGCCGTCGCAGCGGCGTCGCCGGAGACGATCAGCCGACCCGGGACGTACAGGAGTCCGATGGGAGCGGTCAGCGCGAGGAGGAAATACAGGCGGCCGGCGGCTCTCGCGTGTTGACGGGTCGTGGGCACGTCTCCGTCCCCCTTTCCGCTGTCATCCCAAGCGAGAGCGAGGGATCCGGAGATCGGCAGAGCACGAGCCACTGGTGGCGTCACCGGAAGGAAGGTCGGGATCCTTCGTGGCGGACTCCTCGGGATGACGAGCTCCGCCCCTCACTCGGTCCTCAGCGCCAGGGTCGGTGCGATGTGGGACGCGCGGCGGGCCGGCGCGTAGGCCGCCAGCATCGTCGCGAGGAACATCAGCGGCACGACGACGAGGTAGACCAGCAGATCCACCCCTCCGGCGTTGAACAGCATCGAGTTCATCAGCCGCTCGACGGCGATGCCCATCGCGACGCCGAGCGCGGCTCCGATTCCCACCAGGACGAGTCCCTTGCTCATGACGAGGCGCAACACGTCGGCGGGTCTCGCGCCGATGGCGATGCGGATACCGATCTCGCGCGTGCGGCGAGTCACGTTGTAGGCCACGAGCCCGTACAGGCCGGCGATCGCCAGGAGAAGGCCCACGACCCCGAGAGTGCCCACGAGCCTGACTGCGACGCCCGGTCCGTCCACGGCGGAATACCGATAGAGGTCGCCGTAGGTCCGCGTCTCCACCACCGGCATGTTCGCGTCGAGCGTCCGCACGATTTCGTTCAAGGGCTTGACGAGCTGCAGCGGGTCCCCGTTCGAGCGCACCAGCATGACGACGCGAGGAACTCGATTCTGAGCGAGCGGCAGATAGACGAAATCGATCCCCTTGTCGAAGGTGTCCTGATACTTGATCCGCTGCGCGACGCCGACGATCTCGACCGGCGAGCCGTCCCCCTTCTCGACTCGGAAGCGCTTGCCCACCGCGTCCGCGTTCGGCCAGAAGTGCCTCGCGAAATTTTCGTTCACGACGGCGACCCGCGGTGTCTCGGCGGTGTCGGACAAGCGAAAGCCCCGGCCGCGCAGGATCGGTATCCCCATGGACTCGAAGAACCCGTCGCTCACGGTGTCCATGGCCGCGTTGAAGCTCTCGCGGTCACGCGGCATCGAGTAGCCATCCGGTACGAAGGCCAGGCGATCGAAGGGCTCCAGCCCGAGCGGAGGGGTCTGCGTGTAGCCCGTGCTGCGAACATCGGGCATCTCCCGCACACGTTGCGCGAGGAGCCTGTAGAAGTTCTCCGTCTGGGCCGCGTCGTACTGCACGAGCCGCGGGTCGAATCGCATCATCAGAACGTGATCCTTCGCTTCCTTTGCGAAATCGACGCCTTCTCGCAGGCTGCTCTGAAAGCCCCGGAACATCAGAAAGGACGCCGCCAGAAGCATCAAGGACATCGCGACCTGCGCCACCACCAGCGCATTCCGGCCCCAGAGTCGCCGGTGTCCGCGCCCGGGCACGTCGACGTCGGACGTCTTGAGTCCCTTCAAGAGATCGGTCCGAGTGCTCTGGAGCGCCGGCGCCAGTCCACAGAAGATCGCCGAGAGCACCGACAGCGCGAAGCTCGCCAGGAGCACGCGCGTGTCCATCCGAAAGGGGACCTGCACCGGGAGCTCGGCCGGGATCGTGAAGGTCGACATCACCGTGATGCCGGTGTATCCGACGACGATGCCGCCCAGACCGCCCAGGAGCGCGAGGACCAGGCTCTCGGTCAAGAGCAGCCGGATCAGCCGGAAGCGGCCCGCGCCGATCGCCAGGCGAACGGCGATCTCGCGTGTCCGCATTCGCGCGCGGGAGAGGAGCAGTCCCGCAGCATTCGTGCAGGCCACGAGCAGCACCGCGAGCGCGAGGCCGGTGAAGATGACGCCGAATTTCCAGTTCACGTCTTTGTCTTGCGTCCGCATGTCGAACCGGGTACGGACCGTGGCGCCGCGTCCCTGGTTCGTCTTCGGATACTCCCGCTCGAAGTTCTGCGCGAGAAGGCCGAGCTCGTTCCGCGCCTGCCGGAGCGTCGCGCCCGGCTTCAGCCGCGCCCGGACGACCAGCTCCCGATCGTCCCGATCGACGAAGAAGCTCTTCGTCGGGTTCGTCGAAAACTTCCGCGCCATGGAGAACGGAATGTAGAGGTCGGGACGGACGAAGATGAACATGCCCGGGAACGACTCCGGCGCGACGCCGATCACGGTGAAGTCCAGGCCGTTCAACCGGACGATCCGGCCCACGACCGACGGGTCGCCGGCGAACTCGCGCTTCCAGAAGTCCGGCCCGAGCACGACGACGGCGTCGCGGCCTGGCACCGAATCCTCGTCGTCCCGGAAGCCGCGTCCGATCGTCGGCTCGACCCCCAGCACCCGGAAGTAGTTGCCCGAGACCAGCAGTCCAGCCCGCGCCACCGGCGTGTCCCCGGGGTTCGCGCGGAAGCCGACGGCCTCGACCGCGGCGTTGGCGACCACGCCGGCATAGCTCTTCGTGTGCTCGCGAATGTCCAGGTACTCGCGATAGGAGAAGGAGTCATAGGAGTTTTCCTGCGACGTGCTCACGAGTGTGACCACTTCGGCCGGCCGGGCAACCGGGTACGGCCGGAAGATCAACGCGTCGAGCATGGAGAAGGGCAGCGCGGTCATTCCGATTCCGACCGCGATCGTGACCATGACGAAGACCGACAGCCCCGGCGTGCGGCGCAGGCTCCGGAATGCGTAGCGCACGTCGTCCAGGAAATCCGTCAGCCAGTGAACGTGGCGCGCGTCCCGCATCTCCTCCTTCTGCTTGTCGAGGCCGCCCAGGGCGAGCAGCGCCCGGCGACGCGCTTCGCCGGGAGTGAGACCCGCGGCGACGCCCTCTTCGATCTTCTTCTCCAAGTGGAACTGGAGCTCTTCGTCGAGCTCCCCTTCGGCCCGGGCGCGGCGGAAGATGGACTTGAGCCTCAGGGGCGCGGTGAACCACCAGTGTTCCATGCGCATGGCTAGGCCTCGGAGAGCTGGACGACGTACGAGATGGCCGCCGAAAGCCGCTGCCAGTTCGCCGCCTCCGATTCGAGCTGCTTCCTTCCCAGGCGCGTCAGCGCGTAGAACTTCGCGCGACGGTTGTTCTCCGTCTGCTTCCACTCCGCCTTGATCCAGCCCTCCTGCTCGAGCTTGTGCAGCGCGGGGTAGAGAGATCCCTCGCTGACCTGAAGCACGTCTCCCGAGACGGCCCGGAGACGGAGGCTGATGGCCCAGCCGTGCAGCGGCTCGAGCGCCAGTATCTTCAGAAGCAGCAGGTCGAGGGTGCCCTGGACGAGGTCGCTCGGTTTGCTCATCTCGGTTTCCTAGGGGAGTCTACGGCCGTCCGGCTGAAAAGTTCCGATTTCTCTCTCGGTAAGCAAGGGGAGCGGGTTCTTCTGCGGTCCGGGCCAACCGTCCACCTCCCGTCAGCGGAAGGCCCGTCGCAAGCTAACTTCTTGCAAGCCCGTGCGTTCGAGAGGTGCCCGGTCTCCCCGCCGGTTCCGCGGGGCGTCAACTCCCGGCGAGCTCCCGGTATCGCCGCGGCGTGATCCCGAGAAGCCGGGAGAACGCGCGCCGCTGCCGAATCCGACGGCCTTCGCCACCTGCTTCAGGCCTCGATCCGTCCTCTCGAGCTGGCGGCGCGCCGCCTCGACCCGCACCTGCAATACGTACTGCGACGGAGTCGTGCCGACCTCCCGTGTGAACACGCGCTCGAAGTTTCGAATGCTCATGGACATCCGCTCGGCGAGGTCTTCGACGGCGCGCCATCCCGCGACGTGCGCGAACGTCCCCGGTCTCGCGATCCCGCAGGCAGACTGGTTCGGAGGTTTCAGCCTTCCGGGCCTGACCGGCGATCCGCAACGTCCCGAAATCTTCGTGAAGATGCTCGACGCGGGCAACGGCTCTTTCCTGTTTCTTTACGCCGGACTGACGCACGTTGACCACGCCATCACGGTTTTCGATAGAGTCACGGAAACTCAGGAAACCTATGTGAGTGAGAAAGCCGACCCACGGCGCCCGTGCGGCGCGGGCCGCCTTCTCACGTTGGAGAGATAAACGCACGGCGTTTCGATCAGGAGGACCTGAATGACGGCCGCGAAGTCCTTCCCGGCGTTCGCACCCTTTGTCCTCGTGACGCTCGCATGGCTCCCGGCTCGGCCCGCCGGTGCCCTCGACAACGTCTGGAGAAGTCTCGGGCCGGCCGGCGTTTCCGAGATCACGAGCGTGGTCCTGGATCCGGCCGACCCGCGCATCCTCTACGCGACGAGCACCGTCGATGCTCCGGGTGCGGTCGGCCTTCGGAAGAGCCGGGACGGCGGCGCGACGTGGGTCGAGATCGCGGCCGGGGATCCGGATCTCTCCCGCCTGACCCGTATCGCCGTCGATCCGTCGGACTCCTCCAGTTTGTACGTCGGATCTCCGCTGGGCCTCGTCGCCGCCAGTCACGATGGCGGTGCGACGTGGACCAAGACCACCCTCGGCGCGACACCCGTGAGCGCCATCGCCTTCCAGGCTTCGTCGGGCAGCGTTTTCGCGTCTACGAGACCGTCGGGTGACTACGACTTCAGTGTCAGCTACGGACCGGCCGCCATGCGCAGCCACGACGCCGGCGCGACCTGGCAGGAGACGAGCCTCGCGCGTCCGCGGGGCGTCTATGCGCTGCTCGCAGACTCCGTCGCCGGATCTCTTCTCGCGGGCACCGACTTCGCCTACTCGAATGGCTATTACGGCGGCGTGAATCCGAGTGGCGGTTCCGTCGCGAAGAGTCCGGACGCCGGCGCCACATGGGCGCTTCCCTCGACCGATCTCGGCTACTCCGTCACCGCACTCGCGCGGGAGCCGCAGGGCGGACGGCTCTTCGCGGCGACGTCTTCCGGGCAGATTCTCCGAAGCGGAGATGCGGGAGCAACCTGGACTCCGCTCGGAGCGCTGCCCGGCGCCGTCAGCGCGATTGTCGTCGACCCGCTTTCCGCTGCGACGATATACGCGGGACTTTCTCGCGGAGGAGTGTGGCGCAGCGTCGATGGCGGGCAGAACTGGCGGGTGTTCGATACGGGCCTCACGAGCAGCTCCGTTCGTTCCCTCGCGATCGATCCCTCAGGCCGAAACCTCTATGCGGCGACGGGCGCGGGCGTCTTTCACCGCGAGCTGCCCCCGGCCAACACGAGCTCCTGTCATGCCGGGAACGATCACCTGTGCCTTCTCGGGTCCCGTTTCCGCGTGGACCTGTTCGCCGTCGATCCGAGCACGCAGGCTCCGGCCCCGGTTCGCGCCCTGCCTCAGGGGGACCGCTTCGGTTACTTCAGCTTTCCGTCTCTGACCGGAGATGTGGCGCTGCCCGAGGTCTTCGTGAAGATGCTCGACGCGACCTCGCTTCCGGGACAGGGCTACTGGCTCTTTTCGACGGCTCTGAGCAACGTCGCGTACAGCCTCGCCGTCACCGATACCACGAACGGACGCGTCCAGATCTACGACGGCCGGGCCTTCTGCGGCACCGCCGACATTCAGGCTTTCCCAACGGATCCGCCGCATGGCTCGGTGACGAGCGCCCAACGTGCAAAGTCGTCCACCGTCGCGCCGGCGAGCGAGCTCGCCCTGCTCTCGGGCCGCTTCCGTCTCACCCTCTCCGCCACCGATCCGTTTTCCGGAAACACGGTGGCCGGCGTCGCGATCCCGCAGGCAGATCGTTTCGGCTATTTCAGCCTTCCCAGCCTGACCGGCGACGCGACCTTTCCCGAAGTCTTCGTCAAGATGCTGGATGCGACGTCGCTTCCCGAGGGGGACTTCTGGCTCTTCCAGAGCGGGCTCACGTCGCTTCCCTACACTCTGACCGTCGTCGACACCACGACGGGCGCTTCCAGAACGTATCGGCACGATCCGATCGATCCGACGCAACTTTGCGGAAGCGCGGATACGCGAGTGACGACCGGCCCGGCTCCGACCGAACTGAGCGGCGATTGGGTCTCCGTTTGGAGTCCGACCGATCAGGTACCAGCGACAGTCAGTCAGTCCGGTGATCGCCTGAACGTAGTCACGTCGACTCCATCCGAGTTTGTCCTCTTCTGGTTCGACGGTGTCATCGGCGGTCTCGGTTCCGTCACGGGAACGCTTCGAACCGGGTATAGGGGGTGCCGGTTCGAAGGCGGTGCCACGGGTCTCGCCGCTTCCTCCGGGATCCAGGTAACGGGAGGAGAGTCGTCCGGAACTTGTGGAACCTTTTATCAGTATTTTCTGGATCTGAGGCCGACGACCGAAGGCGACGGGGACCGTCGGGGCGATCGATAGCCGACGCGAGCCGGGGTCGCAATCGCGGCCCCGGCATCCGGGACTTCTCCATCGGTCTCCCGGAGAGACGCCGCATCGCGGATCGATCCCCCACAATCTAAAAACCGCGCACTCGTCTATAAGACTCAGAGGGAGACTCCCTCTCGGGGGAGGAACCGTCATGTTCGACAAGATCCTTCCGCGGCAGATCGACAACGCCTATCGCGGCCACAAGGCGGCGCTCTGGGTATTCGGCGTCATCGTGTTCATGAAGACCGCCATGAGCTTGAATTCCATCTTCAACGGCCGCACTGTCGCGACTTCGGCCGACGGGATCCCGCTCGACAGCTTCACGCCCGCCGGCGCGCAGGCGGTCGTGACCCTCTTCGCGATCTGGGGGTTGGCGCACCTCGCGATCTGCGCGCTTTGCATCGTCGTCCTCGTTCGATACCGGGCGATGGTCCCTCTGATGCTTTCGCTGCTGCTGCTCGAGCATGTGGCGAGGCGCGTCATCGTCTGGGTCATGCCGATCGCTCGGACGGGTACGCCGCCCGGATTGGCCGTGAACCTGGTCCTGCTCGCTCTGATGGCCGTGGGCCTGGCTCTGTCTCTGCGGACCGGAGGCGGCGCTCAGACGACGGCCAGCGGCTAGGACCTGCGGGCAGACGAGCCCCGCTCCGCAATTTTCCTGCGTCTTCCGCATCGTCCCGCGCTAGAGTCCGGTTGCGTTCTTCACGTTCCACGGAGGTTGCCAGCCCCGGGGGGTTCTTTCCATGTCATTCATCCGTCGTCTCCTGGTCGTCCTTTCCGCACTTCCGATTCTCCTGACCGCAGCCGTTCTTGCTCTCCCCTACCTCTTGTCCCTCGACTCGATCCGTGAC
>JBKPSZ010000331.1:0-5107 GCA_046735265.1 Acidobacteriota bacterium
GGGCGGCACCGGCGGCCTCGAGGTCGGAGAGCGCGGGCAATCCCGCCTTCGAGAGCTTCTCGTTGAACGCGGGAAGCTCGCGAGCCTCGAGCCGTGTCCACCTCTCGATCATCGCGCCGACGGTTCGGCGTGTCTCCTCGAAGGCCGCCACGGCCTGGGGCGTCGGCGCGGCGTCCGCTCGCTCGACGATGCCGTAGACGGTTGTCAGGCGGCCGTTCAACGGCTCGAACCCTTCTCCCTCGAGACCCGCCCCCTCCGCCGCCTTTCCGCTCTCGATCTCGGCGGCTTTCTTGTCCAGGGCGCCGACCTCCTTCTGGAGGGCGGAGGCCTTGCCGCTCTCCTTCAGGCGCGCGAGCTGCGCCCGCAGGCCGCGCACTTTTCGAAGCGCGACGCCGTTGCGATACGCCTCTTCGACGATTCCGCGAGCCAGGTCGTACTGGCGCTTCAAGCCCTCGGACGCCACCGGCACCCGCGGATCCATCTCGACCTTGAGCGGCTGCGTCCGCGTCGTCGAACCGGCGCTGAGCCGGACCGTGTAGGCCCCCGGCGCCACGATCGGGCCTGGCGGCGAGAGAGGCGTGTCGCCGGCGATCGCGGCGATCGGGAGCTCGCGTCGGAGAAACGGGGACGGCGGTTCACTCAGGTCCCAGACGAAACGATGCATGCCGGCCTGCGCCGAGAGCGTGCGCGGAGGCCGGAACCAGTAGGCCGGGACGGCGACCGAATTCGGATCGATGGGATCGGGCGGATCGGAGCTCGAGAACCGGCGCACGAGACGGCCGGCGGCGTCCGAGATCTCGACCGTCACGGGTCCCGCCGGCGCGGATTTGAGCCAATAGTTGAGGATCGCCCCGTCGGGAGGATTCTGCCCCGCTGGCTCCTCCGGCGGCAGCGGTGTATCGGTGTTCTGATTGTGGCGGATCCGCCAGGCGCGCTGCGGCGCGAACAGGTGCCCGTCCGCCGCGGCGACCTCGCTCGAAAGCTGTCGAAGCGGCGTGATGTCGTCCAGGATCCAGAAGGAACGTCCGTGCGTGGCGACGACGAGGTCGTCTCCCTTCACGATCAGATCGCGCATCGAGGTCGCCGGCAGATTTCCCTGCAGCGTCTGCCAGTGCTCGCCGTCGTCGAACGAGACCCAGACCGCTCGCTCCGTTCCGGCGAAGAGGAGGCCCCGCCGCACCGGGTCTTCACGCACGACGTTGACGGAGGCGTCATCGGGCAGTCCCTGAACGATCTTCTGCCAGGTCTTGCCGCCGTCGCGCGTGCGGTAGATGTACGGCGTGAGGTCGTCGAGTCGGAAGCGCGACACCGACGCGTACGCCGTGCCGGCATCGAAGTGGGAGGCGTCGATCTGCGTGACCTTGCTCCAGGGAGTCATCTCCGGCGGCGTGACGTTCGTCCAGCTCTTGCCGCCGTCCCGCGTCACCTGGATCGCGCCGTCGTCGGTGCCCGCCCAGATCCTGTTGCCGTCGATCGGCGATGGGCCGATCGAATAGATGACGCCACGGTGGCTGCCCTTCGCCTTCTCGGAATAGATGCCGAGGTTCGACGGCACTCCGGACTCCTCGCGGGCGAGGTCGGGGCTGATGACGTCCCAGCTCTGGCCGCCGTCGCGGGTCCGGAACAGGACGTTTAGTCCGAAGTACAGCGTGTGCGGATCGACGGGGGAGAAGAGGATCGGCGCCGTGCGCACGAAACGGTACTTCCCGGTTCGCAGCACCACGGGACCGACTTCCTGGGTCCTGCCGGTCTTTTCGTCGTATCGGGTGACCTTCCCCCCGTAGACGATGCCCGGGTTCAGCGGATCGGGCGCACAGTAACCGTACTCTTCGACCCCGACGGTGTGCCAGTCGCGGAACGTGATCTGTCCGTCGTTGCCCCGGGACGCGACACCGGCCGAGCCGGACTCCTGCTGCCCGCCGTAGACCCAGTACGGGAATCGGTTGTCGGCGGTGACGTGAAACATCTGGCCGGTGGGCTGGTTGTACCAGCTGCTCCAGGTCCTTCCGCCGTTGACCGAGACGGTCGCACCCTGATCGACGGCGGCCAGGAGGATCTCCGGGTTCTCGGGATGGATCCAGATCGTGTGGTAGTCGTCGCCGCCCGGCGCTCCCTTGACCGCCGTGAAGGTCGCGCCCGCGTCCGACGAGCGATAGAGCGCGATGTTGGCGCTGTAGATCACGTCCTTGTTTCGCGGGTCCACGCGCACGCAGGCGAAGTCGTTGCCGCGCCCCCAGATGCGCTCGTCGCCGTTGACGCGGGAGAAATGGGCGCCGCGATCGTCGGAGCGATAGAGGCCGCCCGACTTCGGTGGCGCCTGGACGAGGGCGTAGACGCGCGTGGGATCGGTCGGCGCGATGCCGATGCCGATCCGCCCGAGGCCCTCGGCCGGAGTCGGCAGGCCCTCCCCGATCGGCTGCCACGTCGTTCCGCCGTCGGTCGAGCGGAAGATCCCGCTGCCTGGTCCGTCGTAACCGTTCTCGTACTCCCACGGGCCCTGCCGCGCAGCCCAGAGGACGGCGTAGACGGTCTGCGCGTTCGACGGATCGAACGCGAGGTCGATCGCCCCGGTGTTCTCGTCGCGGTAGAGGACCTTCTGGAACGACTTCCCGCCGTCGATCGAGCGGAAGACGCCGCGCTCCGCGTTGGCGCCGTACGGATGGCCGAGAACCGCGACGAAGAGGCGATCGGGATCCTTCGGATCCACGAGGATCGCGCCGATCTGCCGGCCGTCGGCGAGCCCGAGATGCGCCCAGGTCTGTCCGCCGTCGGTCGATTTGTAGATCCCGTCACCCACGGAGAGGTCCGGCCGCTGGAGGCCTTCTCCGCTCCCCACGTAGAGGGTGTCCGGGTTGGACGGCGCCACCGCAAGCGCTCCGATCGAGCCCGTGGGTTGTCCATCGAAAATGGGCTGCCAGGTGCGGCCAGCGTCGGTCGTCTTCCAGACGCCGCCGTTGTTGACGCCGACGTAGAAGAGATTCGGCCGGCCCGGGACTCCGGCCGCCCCGACCGTCCGACCGCCGCGGAACGGGCCGATCAGGCGCCACTTCAGTTCGGAGTAGAGGCGGGGATCGAACGGCTGAGCGAACGCGAGCGTCGGGGAGAGGCGCGAGAGCCCGGCCGCGAGCATCGAGGCCGCCGCGAGACCGCGGGCGAGCCTCATGCGAACGGTCATCGAGAGCTTCCCGACGCGCTCATCGTGCCAGCTCCGTCCGCATCAACGCTCCGAACTCCTCAATCGCGCCGATGTAGGACTCGGGGGATTCGTCGGAGGCGTTGCGCGTGTACTGCCAGTAGAAGCTGAGCGGCGTCGGCGTCTTCCAGCCGAACCACCGGAAGTTCTGCCGCTGGGTCTTCAAGACCTGCGCGTCGTTCCAGTTCTGCCCGAACAGGACCACTCCAGCCTCGAGCTTCTTGAGCTGGGGGATCGGCTTCTCCCCGAGGGTGGTGAACCGATTCTCGATCCAGCTCAGGCGCTCGAAGAGCCGTTGATACACGCTGTTGGTCTGTCCCCAGCGAACGGAGACGAAGAAGACGACGACTCGCGATCGAAAGAGCTCCCGACTGACGACCCAGAGCTCGTCGTCGGCGTTGTTGATCGAGGCCCAGCACCGATGCTGCCCCGTCGGATTCTTGGAGGAGTCGGGCAGCCTCGCCTCCCGCACCCCGCAATTGTTCCCTTTCTTCCCGCTGATGTTCCCCTCACAGGTGTAGATGTTGAGCTTCGGGATGTCGAGCAGCTTGACGCGCTTCTCCTGCTCCCGGAGGCGGTCACGGATGCGGAGCGCGAGCTGCGTGGACTTCGGGACGTCCCACGTGTGCTCCCGATAACGGGTGCTCGTCGTGAGCAGCAGGACGTCGTTGCGCTTTTCGAGGTATCGGATGAGCCGGGAACAGGATTCGACCAGGCTCTTGCGCGCTCGACGTGCCGGCTCGACCGAGGGCCGCGTGGATCGGTCGCCGCGTCGAGGCATCGGGGCATTCTAGCGGCGGGGGAAGAGGCGCGCCTCGCGGGACGGGGGGGTTGAGGCCCAAGAGCGTCGCCGCCTCGTCGGGTCTGGGTTGACGGAGTCGTGTCTCAGTCATAGCCTCCCTCGTCTGGAGGTTTGAGACATGGCGTCGAGAAAGACTGCAAAAACGACCCGCGCAAAGAAGGCTGCTCCCAGAGCGAAGATTGCACCCGCGAAACCCCGCACCGACGGCAAGTCGCTCGCCTTGCGCTCGGCCTCGCCGAGCTTCACGGTGAACGACCTCGACCGGAGCCTCTCGTGGTACCGCGATGTCCTCGGATTCGGCGTCGAGGAGAAGTGGGAGAACGAGGGCAAGGTCATCGGCGTCTCGCTCAAGGCGGGAGACGTCTCGTTCATGATCGGTCAGGACGACTGGAAGAAGGGGCGCGACCGGAAAAAGGGGGAAGGCTTCCGGATCTACTGCGAGACCAAGAAGAGCGTCGACGACCTCGCGAAGAGGATCGAAGCGAAGGGCGGGCGGCTCGACCAGGGTCCGACCGACGAGCCCTGGGGCGTGCGCGACATTTCGCTCACCGACCCCGACGGGTTCAAGATCACGATCGCGTCGCCGAAGCGCTGAGGCCTGGTCATCCCGAGGAGTCCTCGACGAGGGATCCCGAGCTTTTGCGCGGCGGATCCCGGCGATTCCTCGGCTCAGAGCCTTCCGAGTTCTGGATCGCTCGCTATCGCTCGGGATGACCGCGTGTCGGGCGGTCACAAGGGCCGCCCGACGAACCGGGGAACTCGCCGGGAGCGTCGCGTTTACGATTTCGCGATTGGCGTGGCGGATCGTTCCGCCTTCGGGCGCGACTCCGCTGCGCGCCCTAGGCGCGCTCGATCCGGAAGTCGTAGCAGCCGGCCGCGCTGTCGCGGACGTGCACGTAATCCACATCGCCACGCGAGAGAAGACGTGCCAGGGCGCCTTCGACGCTCTCTCCGGCGACGTGCTCCTCCGCCCGCAGTACCCGCCCGCGCGCGTACGCCGCGAGGGTCAGGTCGTGAGAGCGGACGTCCGGCGGGAATCCGCCCTGTTCGGGATACCGGCCGCAGGCCTCCTCGTGGATGAAGACCGGGCCGGGCAGGGGGAGGGGCTCGAG
>JBKPSZ010000332.1:0-10360 GCA_046735265.1 Acidobacteriota bacterium
GGATCAAAGCCCCCTCTGCGGGATGGATCTATTTCTTCAGACCGGCGGTCCAGTTCAGAACCATCGTCAGGGGTGACGAAGTCACCTCTCCGACGTCGTTGCTGACGAGAAACCGTTGGCCGTCGGCGGAGACGTCGTAGCTGAACATGTCGGTCGAGGAGACGGTCACGCGCCGGCGCGTCTGAAAGAGGGGCGTCGCGGTCCCGGCTTCGAACGTCGGGCTCGTCTTGACCTCGACCGCCATGATCTTCCCGTCGGGGGCGAGGTAGAAGAGCTCGCGGCCATCCCGCCGCCAGCGAGGCTCGGAGCCTCCCGCCGCCGAGACCTTCCAGTTCCCTCCGGGGCCGGGGAATGGAGCGACGAAGACCTCCCACTTTCCCGACTCGTTCGAGGCGTAGGCCACCCAGTGCCCGTCGGGCGAGAATTGTCCGTGGCTCACGCCGAAGGCCGCCTTGAGAAACGGGAACGGCTTGCGGTCGCCCGCGACCGGCAGCCCCCACAACTCCAGGTTCGACTTCGCGTCGATGACGCGCAAGAGAAGGAATCGGCCGTCCGGAGACCAGTCGGCCGTGTATTTGGCCCGATCCGACTGAAGGATGCACTCCTCGCTCCCCGCGCCGGAGGCGCTCCGGAGATAGACGTCGGGATGTCCCTTTCGAAGAGACATGAACGCGATTCGATCCCCGTCGGGCGACCAGACCGGAGCCCCGTCGATGGCCGGATCCGACGTGACGCGCGTCGCCACGCCGCCGGAGGACGGGTAGATCCAGATGTCCATGTTCCCCGTCTGATGATCGATGACGTCCACCGCGACCCGCTTCCCGTCGGGGGAGATGCGAGGATTCGCCAGATCGGCCGGAACGCCGAGAGAGCCGAGTTCCCGTCCGCTTCGATCCAGCCAGGTCAGCTGCGCGAGAACCTGCGACGACCCGGACTGATAGAGAAGCAGTCCGGTGTTGGAGACCGAGAACAGCGTGTTGGCCGTCTGCGGAAAGTACTGGATCCGGTCCGCCACGGGAAACGCATCGCCGCGAACGGTCAGGGACTTCTCGTCGAAGGCCTGCGCCATCAGCGTCCGCTCGCGCAGGAAGAGCAGATACCCGGGCGGGGAGTAGGCCATCGTCGACTTCGCAGGAAGGATGAACTTCTCCTCCTTCGAGTCGAGCGATCCGGAGTAGACGCCCATCTTCGCTCGCTCTTCCCCCGATCCGAAGCTCGCGACCAGGTAGAGAAATCGACGTCCGTCCGGCAGGAAGAAGGGCCAGCGGTGGCTCGTCTCCCCTCGCGCCGGGTCGAACCGTGTCACGGCTTCCGCGACGCCTCCCGAGGCCGGCACGCGATAGAGCGGGCCATCCGGGACGGGCGAGAAGAGAATCGTTCCGTCCGGGCCCCAGCTCCCGCCGCGGCTCAAGGGTGCGTCGCAGAGCGTCTGCGCGGGGCCCCCTTCGACGGCGATCTTCTTCAACTTGCCGTCGGCGAAGAACCCGACGAAACGGCTGTCGGGCGACCAGAACGGAAATGCGGAGCTCTCCGTCCCCGAAAGCGGTTGCGCGGCGAGGGAATCCAGGGACCGAATCCAGAGGATGCTCCGGCCCGAAGAATCCCGCGCCACGAGCACCACCTTCGTTCCGTCGGGGGAGAGCGTCGCCGCGCGAGGTGCCGACAACTCCGGCAGGACGATGGACGTCCGAATGAGGGGAAGCGGAGAAGCTCGACGAGCGTTCCGGATCGCCGCTGCGACGGCAACCAGGGCGAGAAGGATGGCGAGCGCAGCGACCGCCCACGCGAGCCGGCCGCCGCCTCGTCGCCGCGCTGCCGAAGCCGTCGGCGCGACCGCTTCCGAGCTTTGCCCGGTCCACTTGAGCTCGGACGCGACGTCGCGGGCCGATTGCCAGCGATCCTCCGGGTCTTTGGCGAGACAGGTCTTGATCACGCGCTCGAGACCGGGCGGCACCAACGGCTGGATCGAGGAGATCGGGGCGGGCTCCGTGTGCAGGATCGCCCCGATGAGCGACGCCTGGGTGGCGCCCGAGAAGGCCTTCTTCCCCGTCGCCATCTCGTAGAGCACCGCGCCCAGCGCGAAGATGTCCGTCCGCGCGTCGGCGTCCTTCCCCTCGAGCTGCTCGGGCGCCATGTACTGGAAGGTTCCGAGGATCGTCCCCTCCTGGGTCAGACCCTGCTGCGTCGGAAGGGAAGTCAGGCTGCCCGGCGTCGCCACCGGCGCGATCGCCTTGGCGAGACCGAAGTCGAGGAGCTTCACGCCCGACTTCGTCAGCATCACGTTGCCGGGTTTCAAGTCCCGGTGCACGATCCCCTGCCGGTGCGCCTTGTCGAGCGCGTCGGCGATCTGCTGGCCGTTTCGAAGAGTTTGATCGAGCGGTAGCGCTCCCTTCGCCAGGCGATCCGAAAGCGTCTCGCCCTCCAGAAGTTCCATGACCAGGTACTCGGTCTCCCCTTCCCGCCCGACGTCGTAGAGCGCGCAGATGTGTGGATGCGAGAGCTGTGAGATCGTCTTCGCTTCCCGCTCGAAGCGCTGCCGGACCTCGGGAGACGAAGACATCGCCGAGGGCAGGACCTTGACCGCCACGGTCCGATCCAGCCGCGTGTCCCGCGCCCTATAAACCTCCCCCATCCCTCCTGCCCCGAGCGGAGCCAGAATCTCGTAAGGACCCAGCCGGGAGCCGGCGGAGAGAGTCACTTTGCCGCCCGCCAGTTCAAGAGCACGCGAAAAAGACGCGAGTCGGTGCTCTGGGTCGGAATCGCCATCAGGAAGTGTTGTCCATCGGCGGACGGCGCGTACTGATTACCGCCGACATCGAGCTTCAGCCCGGTCGCAAAGAGTGGTTGAGGAGCGCCGGGGGAGAAAGAAGACCCTGCCGACACGGCCACGGCCATGAGCTTGTCGTCGAGCCCGAGAAAAAAGATCTCTTTGCCATCCCCGCTCCAGCTCGGCTGCTGGCCGCCCGCCATCGAGATCCGCCACTTCTCCTCGGTCATCGGAAATCGCCGGACGAAAATCTCGGACTGACCGAGCTCGTCCGAGCTGTAGACGAACCAGCGGCCGTCCGGTGAGAAATGCGGCGCGGTCTCGACGAACTCGCTCGAAACGAGCATCTGGGGCTTGCCATGACTCCGGAGATCCGCAACTCCGACATCGGTGTTGGCTCCCATTCTCGTGAAGAGCAGGTACCTGCCGTCGGCGGAGGCACTGTGGGGTTGGGCGAAATAGTCGACGACACCGATCGACTCTTCCTTTGGTTCGCCTCGCTTCGCTTTGCGACGGATTTCGTACAACGTTCCTCGATAGCCGTAGAAGAGGGAGCCGCCGTCTGGCGCCCAGGTCGGCAGAGCTGCGGACTCGGCGAAGGGGGTCGTCACGTCGCTTTCGAGGTTCGCGAGCCAGACAACGTCGACGCCGGTCTCCATCGATCGAACGCTGAACGCGGCCTCGCGGTCGTCGGGAGAAAGGCTCACGCTCAGGATCACTCCAGGCGCCCCCACGGTCTTCACGGTGTTGCCGCGGCGGTCGACCCAGGTGAGCCGCCGCACGGCGCCGCCGGGTCGGAAGACGACGATTCGGGAGCCCGAGACGGCGAAGAGGTCCCGGAACGAACCCAGGTCTCCCCGCAGGACCGGACGCGTCAACGTCTCCGGCTCGCCGGTCAGCTCTCCGCGGTCCAGGTCGAAGCGCTGCGCGAGGAGCGATCCGCCCCTCACGAAAAGGAGAGAATCGGGCGGTACGAAGACTCCCGTCGCTCCGGTCCGGAGCAGGAGCTTGCGCCCGGGCGCGCCGAGGGAGGCGAGATACGTCCCCGTCGTTTCGGTTTTGTTGGTCTTGGCGAAATAGAGGAACCGCCGTCCATCGGGCAGGAACTGCGGCCAGCGGTGCATGACGTCGCCTTTCTCGAGCGCCGTCGCGGCGACAGGCGGTCCGCCCGACGCCGGGACCCGGTAAATCCCGCCCGCGGACTTCTGCGGGAAGAGAATTTCGCCTTTGGGTCCCCAGTGCCCGCCGCGGCCGGCCGAGGCGTCGCACAGGATGTCGATCGAGCCCGTGGCGAGATCGATGCGCCGGAGTTTGCCGCGCGCCACGAAGCCGAGGGAACGGCCATCCGGTGACCAGAGAACCGTCTCCGCGGAATCCGTGCCGGCGAGCTCCCGGACCTCGTCGGAGGCGAGGTCGCGGATGCGCACCAGCGATCTGCCGCCCGCAAACGCGACGAACGCGAGCCTCTCACCGTTCGGCGAAAGGTCGAAGAACTCCGTGAGCACCGTGCCCTCGGGCGGCACAATGGAGAACTGCATCCGCCCTGCCTCGGTGCGAGCCGGGCCACGGGAGAGGGCGGCGAGAATCGCCGCCGCGGCGACCGCGAGACCGGCGATCGTCCACGGGAGCCGAGTCGCGCGAGCCGCGGAGGCGACCACAGCCGCTCCCGGCTGCGATCCCTCTCCGAGCCAACGCAGCTCCCGTTTGATGTCCGCCGCGCTCTGCCAGCGTTCCTCGGGGTCCTTGGCGAGGCAGGTGCGGATCACCCGATCGAGAGACGGCGGCGACGTCGGCTGAATCGCCGCAATCGGCGTCGGGTCCTCCTTCATGATCGCGGAGATCAGCGACGCCTGGGAGGTACCGGAAAACGCCTTCTTCCCCGTCGTCATCTCGTAGAGGACCGCTCCGAAGGCGAAGATGTCGGTCCGCGCGTCGGCTTCTTTCCCCTCGAGCTGCTCCGGCGCCATGTACTGGAACGTCCCGAGGATCGTGCCTTCCTGGGTGAGTCCCTGCTGTGTCGGAAGCGAAGTCAGGCTGCCCGCGGTAGCCGCCGGCGCGATCGCCTTGGCGAGACCGAAGTCGAGGAGCTTGACGCCCGACTTCGTCAGCATCACGTTGCCGGGCTTCAAGTCCCGGTGCACGATCCCCTGCCGGTGCGCCCTGTCGAGCGCGTCCGCGATCTGCTGGCCGTAGCGAAGAGTCTGCTCGAGCGGCAGCGCTCCCTTGGCCAGGCGATCCGACAGCGTCTCGCCCTCGAGGAGCTCCATGACGAGGTACTCGGTCTCCCCCTCGCGGCCGACGTCGTAGAGCGCGCAGATGTGAGGATGCGAGAGCTGCGAGATCGTCCTCGCCTCCCGCTCGAAGCGCTGCCGGACTTCGGGCGACCCCGAGACTTTCGAGGGCAGGACCTTGACCGCGACCGTCCGATCCAGCCGCGTGTCCCGCGCCCGATAGACCTCTCCCATTCCGCCCGCGCCGAGCGAGCTCAGGATCTCGTACGGACCGAGCCGCGAACCCGAACCCAGGCTCATTCGAACCCTTTCAATCGGACTTCTCCGGCATCCAACCGCTCAAGATCGTGATCGGCAGAGAGGCGTCCTCCGGCCGGCGCGAGTTGACGACGAACCGTTGACCGTCGCGGGTGACGTCGTAGTGGTTTCGAGCCTCCACGAGGGGCAGGATCTTGGTCTGGAAGAGAGCCCGCGGAGCCGCCGCTTCGAACGCCGGTTTCGCACCGATCTCCACCGACATGAGTTTCCGGTCGGGTGAGACGTAGAAGAGCTCTCTCCCATCTCCTCTCCATCTCGCCTGCTGTCCTCCTCCCTTGGAGACCTGCAGCCGCTCGCCCGGTTCCGGGAAGCTTCGGACGAAGATCTCGAAGACGCCGGACTCCTCCGACTCATAGGCGAGCCAGCGGCCGTCGGGAGACAGGCGTGCCCCCATCTGGTTGAACGCGGCCTGGAGCAGAGGACGGCTCACTCCGGTCTGAAGGTCGCGAACCCAGACGTCCACGTGCAACCTCCGAAAGTCCATCGTCTCGTAGAAGAGGTAGCGGCCGTCCGGCGACCAGTCGTCCAGCGGTGTGAAGGCCGGCGTCCGGAACAGGACCTTCTCTTCCTCCGAGCCCCGAGCGTTCTGGATGAGGACTTCTGAGGTGCCGTAGCTGCCGTATGCGATGCGGCGCCCGTCGGGGCTCCAGAGGGGCGTGGCGGCAATGGGCGATTTGGAAGTGAGCCGCGCGAGCGTTTCGCGTTCGAGATCGATCGTCCAGATGTTGCTCGCAAACTTCTCCGGGCTGATGCGGGACACGACGAGCCAGCGGCCATCGGGCGAGAGTGCGGGCTCAAAGAAGGCGCCGTCCGGGCCGATCGCTTTGAGCTGCCGGCCCGAGCGGTCGTACCAGAGCAGCCGACTCGTCTCCACCCCCCCCGTCTGGCATGCCAGCAGGCCGGTGTTGGAGGCGGTGAGGGCCGTCCTTCCGGTCGCCAGGCTGTCCCACCTCAGGTCGTCGAGGACGGGGAACGCCTCGCCGGTCAGTAGCAGCCGGTCGGCGTCGAACCGACGGCCGAGCAGGCGCTCTCCGCTCAGGTACAGCAGGAAGCCCGGCGGCGTATAGATCGCCCCCGCGTCCGCGGAGACCAGCCGTTTCGTCTCGCTCGAATCGAGCGAGGCCACGTGAATGCCAGGCCCGCCGGAATCCACGCCCAGCACGAAGTAGAGAAAGTGTCGTCCATCCGGCAGAAAGCTCGGCCACCGATGAGTCTGTCCCGGTCGCGTCGCCAGGTGCGAGAGATTCGCCGGCTGTCCGCCGCCTTCCGGTACTCGGTGAATTTCTCCTCCGGCATTGACCGAGAAGACGATCGTGCCGCGGGAGCCCCAGGATCCGCCCCGGGGACTGGCGGCATCACAGAGGAGTTGCGGCGGCCCTCCGGAAGGGTCGATCCTCTTCAGTTTCCCTCGCGCGAAGAAGGCGAGGCGGCGCCCGTCCGGCGACCAGAAGGGGTAGGCGGCTTCTTCGGTGCCGTCGAGCGGGCGCGCCTCGAGCGCGTCGAGCGGCCGGAGGAAGAGCAGGTCGCGCCCATCGGGAGTCGTGGCAACGAAGGCGAGCGACCGTCCGTCGGGCGACAGAGCGAGCATGCCCTGGATCGACGCGCCCGTGGGAGGCGGAAGCGCGAAACGCAATTTCGCGGCGGGCGCCGAAACGCGTGAACGCCGCTCGAGAACGACGACACCCACGAGCGCCAGCAAGAGCGCCGCTGCGATCCAGCCCGCCGCTCCGCGACCGCGTGGCCTGGCCCGCGCGGCTTCCACCGACGGAGCTTCTCCCTTCTCAGGCACCTCCTCGAGCTCGAGCGCCACGTCTCGGGCGCTCTGCCAGCGCCGATCCGGGTCCTTCGCGAGGCAGCGACGCACGACGCGGTCGAGCGCCGGGGGCGCCATCGGCTGAACCTGTGAGATCGGCGTCGGCTCTTCCTTCATGATGGCCGAGATCAGCGACGCCTGGCTCGTCCTGGAGAAGGCCTTCCTGCCCGTCGCCATCTCGTAGAGCACCGCGCCCAGCGCGAAGATGTCGGTCCGCGCGTCCGTCTCCTTCCCCTCGAGTTGCTCCGGCGCCATGTACTGGAAGGTTCCGAGGATCGTCCCCTCCTGGGTGAGTCCCTGCTGTGTCGGAAGCGAGGTGAGGCTGCTCGGGGTCGCCGCCGGCGCTATGGCCTTGGCCAGACCGAAATCGAGCAGCTTCACCCCCGACTTCGTCAGCATCACGTTGCCGGGTTTCAGGTCCCGGTGCACGATCCCCTGCCGGTGCGCCTTGTCGAGCGCGTCGGCGATCTGCTGGCCGTATCGAAGAGTCTGATCGAGCGGGAGCGCTCCTTTCGCCAGTCGATCCGACAGCGTCTCGCCTTCGAGGAGCTCCATGACGAGGTACTCGGTCTCCCCCTCGCGGCCGACGTCATAGAGCGCGCAGATGTGCGGATGCGAGAGTTGCGAGATCGTTCGCGCCTCCCGCTCGAAGCGCTGCCGGACCTCGGGAGACGAAGACACGTCGGATGGCAGCACCTTGATCGCGACCGTACGTTCCAGACGAGTGTCGCGAGCCTTATAGACCTCTCCCATCCCTCCCGCTCCGAGTGGAGCGAGAATCTCGTAGGGACCGAGCCGGGAGCCGGCCGCGATTGTCATTTCAGGCCGCTTGCTCGAATTATGACTCTAGCGGGCCGGCTTTCCGTCCGAGCGCCGCGCTGCCAGGACCCATATGCGGACTTCGGCCGCTCGCGGAGGATCGTCGCCGCGCTCCGTTGCCAGCGCCGTCAGCCGTTCGCGCAGCGCTTTGGGCTCCTCCAACGCCAGCTCGGCAACGCTCCCGACACCGGCCCTCTTGAGCTGCGCCGCGCGCGGCGCACCCATCCCCTTATGGATCGCCAGATCCGCCTGGGACGCGGCCTGCGCCAGCTCGGTTGCGGACAGCCCTGTCCGATCGGACAAGACGCCGATCCCGACCTTCCGAGACATCCGGGAAAGCCATTCCGGCGTCGGGATTCCGGCAGACCGGAGCCGCTCCACGGCGGTCGAATTCAGGCCCTCGAGCTCCGCCAGGAGAGGCCGGCGCGACCGCGCAGTCCGCGGTTCCACGACGATGTCGGCCGCGGCGCAGAAGACGAGCGCGGCGATGGGCAGCGCGCGTTTCCAGCCGCTCGCCCGAAGGTTGTCGACGAACGAGAAGAAGGCGAATGCGCCGATCGCGAGGATCGGAAAGCCCAGAAAACCCGCGACGGGCATCTCGAAGAGCTTCGACCCCTCGAAGCCCGGGACCGTGTAGATCCACTTGCAGCGGGCAAGGGAATTGATGAGCTCCCAGATGGCGCCGGCCCAGAGGCCGCCGACGAGAAGCCGCAAGATCCGTCCGCATCGGCCCTGCTCGAGATCGCGCAGCAAAGACGGGGACCCACTCCGATAGTTGATCGCGTCGAGGCCGATCGGGGCAAACCAGATGAGCGGAAAGGCGACTCGAGGCGCCAGGAGCGGAAGCACGAGGCAGCAAAGGGCGCCTGCCCCGACGGCGCGCCGCAGGGCGGGCGAGACGACCCGGGGCCGACAAGACCTCTCCTTCCAGATTCCCCAGGCGTCGAGCAGCTCCGCGTGAAAAAGGCACGCCGGAAGCACGGTCGCGAAAGCGAGCACCCCCATGAGCGCGCTCGCCCACTGGCTCCTCAAGACGAAGACGTAGTACCAGTCGCGCAGGACGAGGTTGCACGCCTCGAAGAAGTACCAGAAAGGGAGCGACCAGAAGAGCATCCCGGCGAGCTCGCGACGACGATGGCTCACGAACGAGCGTCCCCTGCCGGCGAAGATGGCGGCGTCCACGAGGAGCAGATAGCCGTACCAGGCCGGTAAGTACCAGACGGCGTTCCAGACCGGCACGTCTTCGATCAGCGCCCAGAGGCCAGCGGCCACGAGGAGCAATCCAGCGACGCCCCACGGCAGCGTCGCCAGGTTCTCGGCCCGCCGCACACCGACCGGAGCTATTTTCGCAGCGCCGCCGTCCAGTCGGTGACGAGCGAGACGCGGGGAGCGCCCGCATCGCCGATCGTGGCGACGAGAAAACGCTGGCCGTCCGCGGTGACGTCGTAGGGATACTGATCGGTCCGCCAGAAGGAGAGCCCGCCGCGAAAGAGCGTGACCACCTTCGTGACCTCGAACCGGTCCTTGCTCTCCCCCACGGATGCCGCCATGATCTCGTCGTCGGGAGAAAGGTAGTAGAGCTCTCGCCCGTCTCCACGCCAGCGCGGAAGATTTCCTCCCTCCGTCGAGACCTGCCAGCGCGCGCCGCCGGACGGAAAGGGAGTCACGTAGATCTCGGCGCGGCCGGACTCGAGCGACACGTACGCGACCCAGCGGCCGTCCGGCGAGAACTGCCCGCTTCCCTCGTGCCACTCCGACCGGACCAGAGGAAAGGCCTTGGAGGGCTCCGCGACGGGGAGCGCCCAGATGTCGGTGGCGCCGAGGTTCCCTTTGCCATAAAGGATGTATTTGCCGTCCCGCGACCAGTCGGTCGGCTCGACGCGCTCGGAGAAGCTCCCCACCTCTCGAACAGGGGGCGCGCCGTTCGACGGCGCGACGTAGAAGCCGAACCCCTTTGGTGGACCTTGTTGAGACACGTAGGCGATCTGCGATCCATCCGGCGACCAGACCGGACTACCAGCGATCATGGCGTTGGTCGTCAAGCGGATTCGCGTCCCCCGGCCGATCTCGTAGACCCAGACGTCGCCGTTCGGATCGCCCTGCGCGACGGCGACTCGCCGGCCGTCGGGAGAGAGGCGGGGCCAGTAGTCGGGCCGGCGCTCTCCGACCGTCTCGAGCGCCTTGCCGGAGCGGTCGAACCAGGTCATCTGCGTCCCCACCTGCGATAGCGCCGATTGGTAAGCGAGAACGCCGTTGCGCGAAGCGGAGAAAACTCCCCGCCAGACTCCGGCGTCCAAATGCACGGCCTCGGCGACGCGGACGGCCTCTCCCTGGAGAGCGTTCCGCCGATCGTCGAAGGGCCGCGCCATGAGGCTCGACTCGCGCACCGAGAGAATCCATCCCGGCGCCCAC
>JBKPSZ010000333.1:0-5323 GCA_046735265.1 Acidobacteriota bacterium
GGCTGCCTATTCCCAGCTGCCGGATTTCGTGTACTCCGCGACCGCGAGCGGAAGACTCTTTCGGGCCTCACTCCAGGACGCCAATCCGACCTGGAACCGGCTCGGGAACGCTCTCGACGGCGGTCCCGTGACCTGTTTCACACTCTCCGGCCCCCCTCCCATTTCGGTTTACGCGGGGACGTCGGCCGGTATTTTCAAGACCTCGGACGACGGCTCGACCTGGTCCCGCGTCTACCCTTCGGAAGGGAGACCGATCACGCTCCTCGCCGGCGACGGGCAGATCTGGGCGGGAGTCGCTTCCGAATCGTCCCCGATCGCCGCTGGCTCGAAAGGCTCTCTTCTTCGGAGTCGGGACGGGGGAGCGACCTGGGAGACGATCGTTTCGGAAATGCCGGCCCCGCTCTGCTTCTCCGTCACGGATCACGGGATCTTTCTCGGCACGACGGATGGCGTCTTCCAGAGCCTCGACGGCGGGCTCAACTGGTGGCCCGCCGGCCTCCGGGGACAGATGGTGACGAGCCTCGTCCAGAGCGGCCAGGCCGAGATCTTCGCGGGAACGGTCGGCGCCGGCCTCTACCAGCAGGATCTCACCGGGGATTCCTGCTCGTTCTCCGGCGCGAGCCTGTGTTTGGGCGGATCTCGCTTTCGGGTCGACGTGAGCTGGACGGCGGCGAGCATCGGCCAATCGGGTGTCGGAATACCCATGCCGCTGACCGCCGACAGCGGCGCCTTCTGGTTTTTCCAGCCCTCGAACATCGAGCTCGTCGTGAAAGTCCTCGACGGGCGCACGGTCAACGGGCACTTCTGGGTCTTCTACGGGGCGCTCTCCGACGTCGGCTACACGATCACGGTCACCGACACGGCGACGGGGCAGTCGAAGACGTACACCAACCCGGAGCACACCCTGGCGAGCCGGGCGGACACGGAGGCGTTCTGATGCCGCCGCCGCGGACTATATCAGAATAGATATAGTTCCTCAGACGCCGGGCGGGATCGCAAAGATCTTCGGATCCACCGCGTTCGGCCGGATCGACGTGTATCGGTACGTGAAGACCTCGTCGTTCTGGCGCAGCTCGAACGCGGAGACCCAGCGCACGCCCGCGACAGTCTGCCACGCCGTCGGGAAGACGTGAATCGTGCCGGGCTTCGGTCCCCCCGGGGGCTCGTAGGAGAGCCTCGCGGGCAGCTTCGTCTTCTCATCGATGCAGACGGACGCGGGGCGGCCCCACGAATCGGTCATCGCCACGACGAGGCAGGGCCGGCCGCGTACGGTGTCGCGTCCGGCGGAACGTGCGTCGCGATTTCGGCGATCGAGGTCGAGGAACAGGAAGTGGAATTCATGGCCGCGCGCGACCCCGACGAGATCCTTCGGAATCGCGAGAGCCCGACCGGTCTTCTCGTCGCGCGTCCAGCCGCGGTCCCCGACGACCGTCAGCTCGGTCCAGACCCCCGCGAAGTTCTGGCGGAATCGCGTGCGGTCGGGTCTCTCGGAAACCACCTCCGTCGTGAAGACCGCGCCCTTCGGTCCGGTGCAGTCGGCGACTGCCGTGACGCCGCGAATGGCCGCGACGGCGCGCGGTGATCCCTGCGCGGAGACGGCGGCACGGAGCAGGGCGCGCGCCGCCGGCTCCTCGCCGCGGAGGCTCGCGGCCGCGAGCGCGAGACAGGCGGCGGACGTCCAACGCCTCCGAGCGAGTCTCGCCATTCCCCTTCATACGGCGGCGGGGCGCTTCGGGTTGCGGCGATAGACTGCGCCGCGTGCCGCCGCGCGATTCCGAAATCCTGCAGCTCCTTCGGCGAAAAGGCTCCCGCATCCTGTCCTTCCGGGATATCGCGAAGGCGCTCGGGGTCTCCGGGGAGGAGGAGGACGCCCTCCGCGACCGCCTCGACGCTCTCGAGCGCAAGGGAGAGGTCGCCCGGGTGCGCGGCGAGAAGTATTCGGCGATCGAGTTCTCCAACATGGTTGCCGGGAGGATCACGGTCCGTCCGGAGGGATTCGGCTTCGTCCTCGTCGAGGACGGCGAGGATCTTTTCGTTCCTCGCTCGGGAATGCACGGCGCGATGGACGGCGACACCGTGCTCGCCCGCGAGGAACGGTCACGTGCCCGGGGCCGGGGAAGGGACCCGGGCAAGATCTCCGGCACCGTCGTCAAGGTGCTCGACCGCGCCCGGGAGCGGGTCGTCGGGCGATTCGAAACGGCGGAAGGCAAGAAAGTCCTGATTCCCTACGACCCGAGGATCGACGCGCTCGTCCGCATCGCCGACGGCAAGACCCGCGGCGCTCGGGAGGGCGAGATCGTCGAGGCGCGCTTGACCGCGTTCCCGGACGCCCGGCGGGTCGCGCACGGCGTCGTCGAAGAGCGCCTGGGATTCCTCGGGGAACCGGGCGTGGACATCGAGATCGTGCTGCGGTCGCACAACCTGCCGCACCGCTTCCCCGAGCCGGTCGTCGCGGAATCCGAGGCATTCCCGGAGGAAGTCCGCGAAGAGGATCTCCTCGGTCGGCGCGACTTCCGCGGCGAGCGAATCGTGACGATCGACGGCGAGACCGCGAAGGACTACGACGACGCGGTCCAGGCCGCGAAGACCGCGGGCGGCTTCCGGCTCGGTGTCCACATCGCGGACGTCTCTCGCTACGTCGAAGTCGGCACCGCGCTCGACGACGAAGCGCGCTCACGGGGCACGAGCGTCTACTTTCCAGGACGCGTGCTGCCCATGCTGCCCGAGCGCCTGTCGAACGGCCTCTGCTCGCTGAACCCCCGGGTGGACCGCGTTGTTCTCTCGGCCGTGCTCGAAATCGACCGCAACGGACGTGTCGAGAAGGCCGAGTTCGTGAAGGGCGTGATCCGCAGCGGACATCGGATGACCTACACGGAGGTGGCGCGTCTCCTCGAATCGAAGCCGACTGCAGCCGACGAGATCCGCTACGGGCCCTACCTCGAGGACTTCCGCGTGATGGCGGAGCTCGCGGCCCTGCTCCGCCGCCGGAGGGAAGCGCGGGGATCGATCGACTTCGATCTGCCCGACGCCGACGTCGTTCTCGACGACGAAGGGTTCGTCGTCGGCATCGTGCCCGAGTCGCGCAACGTCGCTCACAAGTTGATCGAGGAATTCATGCTGGCGGCGAACGAAGCGGTGGCGAAACATCTCCACTTCGCACGGCAGCCGGCGATCTATCGCGTCCACGACCGCCCCGATCCCGACCGCCTGGTCGACCTGCGGGACGTGCTCGCGTCGTTCGGGTACGAGCTCAAGGGCGATCTCGCGGAAGTGCCTCCCTCGGCTTTTCAGAAGATCCTGAACGCGATCGAGGGAAAGCCCGAGGAGCGGCTGCTGCGCGATCTGCTCCTCCGGTCGCAGCGGAAGGCGCTCTACAGTGAGGAGTGCCGGGGCCACTATGCGCTCGCGGCGCCGTACTACTGCCACTTCACATCGCCGATCCGGCGCTACCCGGACCTCGTCGTCCACCGGCAGCTGTCGCGCCTGCTGGCGGACCGGCGCCCGGTTCCCGCCAAGGATTTCGACGACGTCAACGCGCGGCTCGCGGAGATCGCGGTCTGGTCGTCGGAGCGCGAGCGCCGGGCGGAGGCGGCGGAGCGGGAGAGCCTCCTCTGGAAGAAGATCGTCTTCATGAAGGACAAGGTCGGCCGGGAGTTCGACGCCTTCGTGACCGGCGTCGCCGCCTTCGGCGTCTTCGTGACGCTGAAGGACTTCTTCGTCGAAGGGCTGGTGCCGATCTCCGCGTTGGGAGAGGATTTCTTCGTGTACGAAGAGAAGCAGCATCGCCTCCGGGGCCGCTCGAGCGGAAAGGTCTTCCGCCTGGGCGATTCCCTTCGGGTGAAGCTGACCGCGATCGACGAGGTGCGCCGCCGCCTGGACTTCCGACTCGCGGAAGCGAGCTCGCCGCGCGCCGAGTCCTCCTACGGCCGCCGGCCTCGGAAGGTCGCTCGATGAACCGGCGGATCCGGGCGGGCGCGGTCCTCGGCGTCGGGGTCGCGCTTCTCGCGGCAGGCGGCTGTCGCGAGAAGGGGCGGCCCGACCCGAACATCCAGATGGCTGTCTCTCACGAGCCGGATGCCGCGGCGGCTTCCGAGACCACCGCAGCCGGCGGGGGAGGCGTCGGCGGGAACGGGGGACAGGGGACTCGGATCCCCAGCCGTCTCGAGATTCCCGAAGCGGTCGAGAAGGCCTACTCGGGAATCGTTCTCCTCTGGAAGGATTCGACGACCGGCAAGGAAGGGAAGCTCGAAGTGCCGCTCGGCGGGTCCGCCTCCGCGGCGGTGCCCGACTCCACGCTGACGGTCACGGCCGACGTCTTTCTCCCGGCGTTCACGATGACGTCGGACGTCATCACCTCGAGCGGGGTGGAGCCCGAGAATCCGGCCGCGCGCATCCGGGTCATGGACGGCGGCAAGCCTCTGTTCGCCGGCTGGATCTTTCAGCGCTTCCCCGACGTGCATCCGTTCACGCATCCCCGCTTTTCGCTGCGCCTCGACGGGGGTGTGCGCAAGACCTCGGCGTGAAAGCCGGCCCGTTCCGTGTCGTCATCGCCGGCCGCCCGAACGTCGGCAAGTCGGCGCTCTTCAATCGCCTGTTGCGGCGGCGCCGCTCCCTCGTGCACGACCTGCCCGGCGTGACGCGGGACGTGCTCGATGAGGAAGCGAGCCTTCCGGACGGCCGGAGCTTCCGGCTCCTCGACACCGGCGGCTTCGACCCCTCCGGCCACGAAGAGATCCCCTCGGCGGTTCGGCGGAAGGCTCTCGAAGCGATCCGCAACGCAAACCTCCTGCTCCTCGTCGTGGACGGAGCGGCCGGGATCGTCCCGGCGGACCGGGCCGCCGCGGAGGCGGCGCGCCAATCGGGCGTCGAGACGATCGTCGTCGCCAACAAGATCGATCGAAAGGAGTCGGAGTCGGGGGAGCTCGAGGCCTGGGAGCTCGGATTCTCCGAGGTGTACGGCGTCTCGGCCGAGCACAACATCGGCGCGGACGATCTGCTCGCCGCGATCGGATCGCGAATGCCGGGGGAGGGCGGCGACGCGGCGTCCGACGCGGGGGAAGCGCCGGAGCCGGAGATCGCCCTCGCCGTGGTGGGCCGTCCGAACGTCGGAAAGTCGTCGCTCGTCAACGCGCTCGTCGGTTCCGAGAGATCGATCGTTTCGGAGGTCGCCGGCACGACGCGGGACGCCGTGGACGCGCACCTCGACGCGGAGGGGAGGCGATTCCGGCTTGTGGACACCGCCGGTATCCGGCGCAAGGGGCGCACGGAGCGGGGGCCGGAGGTCCTGTCGGTCGTGCAGGCGCGCAAACGCATCGAGCAGTGC
>JBKPSZ010000334.1:0-7600 GCA_046735265.1 Acidobacteriota bacterium
CGTCAGCTCCACGATGTACGGATCGGCCCACGCCCAGAGCGGCTGGAAGTCCGCGACGACCCCGAGCCGGCGGAAGCGGGGGATGTCCTGCGGATCGATGAGCTCAATGTGCGCGAGAAGGGGCCGCGCGTCCCGGGGTCCGTTGGCGCGCCGTGCGGCCTCGAGGGCGTCGAGCGACATGCGGACGGCGCGGTCGCCGATCGCGTGGACGTGGATCTGGAACTTCTCCCGGTCGAGGGCTGTGGCGAGCTTTGCGAAGGCTTCGGGCTCGAGCCGCGCTTTCCCCCGGTCGCCGGGCTTGTCGAGATAGGGCTCGAGGAGCGCGGCGGTGTTCGCTTCGATGACGCCGTCGGCGAAGATCTTCGCGGCCGACGCCCGCAGACGGCCGTGCGTGAACGCCGATCGCCTTTGCGAGAGCTCCGCGACCTGCTCGGGCCCCTCCGAGGTGTTCACCGACAGCGATACGAGAATGCGCGCGGGAAGGCCGCCTTCCGATTTCTCGGCGCGCCCGTAGGCGGACAGGATCTCCTGTCCGGCGTTCGCCTCGATGAGAGACGTGATTCCGAAACGCCGCGCCATCTCGAGGCCGCGGCGCAAACCGTCGTCGTACTCCGCGGCCGTGGGCTCCGGGACGATCTTCTCGACGAGCCCGCCGGCGGTCTCCCGCAACGTCCCGGAGGGATTGCCCGCCGAGTCCCGCTCGATGCGTCCGTTGGGAGGGTCCGGCGTCTCGCGGGTCACGCGCGCGAGCTCGAGCGCCTTCGTGTTTGCCCAGGTCGAGTGCCCGTCGGACGCGGAAATCAGCGCCGGCCGATCGGAAACGATCGCGTCGAGCTCCTGCCGCGAGGGATTGGCCGCCGGAAAGATCGGCAGGTCCCATCCGCCTCCCAGGATCCAGGGATCCTTCGGGTGGCTTTCGGCGTAGCGGCGAATCGCCGCGAAGATCTCCTCTTTCGTCTTCAAGCCGTTCAGGTTGCACTGCGCGAGCTCCATCCCGCCCGACACGGGATGGACGTGCGCGTCGTGGAATCCCGGCAGGAGCATGCGGCCCGACAGGTCCGCGACCCGCGTCGCGCTTCCTCGAAGCGCCTCGGCTCCCGACGAGGTTCCCACGTAGACGATCCGCCCGTCGCTCACGGCCACGGCTTCGGCCGCGGAACGCGTCGCATCCATCGTGTAGACGAAACCGCCGGTCAGGATGAGGTCCGCCGGCCGGGTCGTCGGCGCCGCCGCGAGCCCCGCGAGCGCGAGGCACGAAGCGGCGACGATGGCGGGCCTTCGCGCTCGAGATCCCATGAGACGACCTCCTTGGCCGGCGGCGGTCAGCCGCCCAGGATCGGAAGACCCCGCGTGAGGCTCCAGACGAGGAGCGACGCTCCCAGGATTCCGAGGTAGATCGCGAACGGACGGAGCGTGCGGGTCTTCAAGTACGCCAGAAGAAATCGCACCGCGGCGTAACCGACGGCCGCGGAGGCGAGGAATCCGGCGGCGAGCGCCGCGACCGGAATCGGCGGTTCGGGGTGTCGCGCGAGATCCAGGACGGCCTTGGCCCCGGCCCCGAGGATGATCGGCAGAGCGAGGAGAAACGAGAATCGCGCCGCGTCCTCGCGCGACAGACCGCGAACCCGGCCGGTCGAGATCGTGAAACCCGAGCGGGAGAATCCGGCCATCAGCCCCGCCGCCGCCTGCGCGGTACCGATGGCGATCGCGTCGGCGAGATCGAGGCGGTCGAGGCTCTTCTCGGCGGCACCGTTCCTCCGGCGTCCGACCGCCTCCGCGAAGAGGAAGTAGACGCAGGCCACGATCATGGAGAGGCCGATCAAGCCGACCGTGCGGAGGCTCTCGAACTTCTTGAGAAGGAGGAGACCGGCGAGCACGCCCGGGACCGTGCCCACGAGAACCGGCGGGATGAGCGCGCGCGCCTCGCGATCGCGCGGCGGCCGCCTTCCGATCCAGAGGAAGGTCTCCGAGACGATCGCCGCGAGCTCGCGGCGGGTCGCGAGGATCAAGGCCAGAACCGTGCCGAGGTGGAGCACCAGGTCGAACGCCAGCGTGATCGAGTCGTTCCGCAAGCCGAGGAGCGCCTGGACGAGGTACAGATGCGCCGTCGAAGAGATGGGGATGAACTCGGTCGCCCCCTGGACGGCTCCGAGAAGGATCGCTTGAGCGAGCGTCATGGGGCGGCCGCGCAATCTACCACGCGTGCCGGGGGTCGGACGTCTTCTGTCCCAGGCTCCGGCGAGACTGACTTCGATGGGCGAAGTTCACCGGATCTCGGAGTGGCGGGCGCGGCGCGTGGCGATCGACGACGTGCCGATGGGCGCACCTCCGTTCGTCCTCGAAAAGCCCTGCCCGGGCTGCAGCCGCCGCCGCACCGCGACGATGGTGTGGCGGCGCCGCCCCGGCGACGCGTTCTCGACAGCCTTGCCCCGGATGGAACCGCATTTCGAATGCCGCGACGGCGAGGTGCTCTACCAGGAGATCACCGACGCGGGCTTCGCGCTGACCGGGTGGTCTGGGATCCTGGGTCACTTCGAAGCGGAGATTCCGGCCGTCTAGAGGCGGATCGAGTTCGGTCGCTCGGCCGTCGAGCGCGACGGAAATCGGTCGAAGCCCGGATGCGCAGCGGACATTTTTTTGTCCTCGCGAAGAGACTGGATAGACAAAGGGCGATCCGCCAGAGACTTACGCGCTGGTCTTCGGCTTGCTATTCGAGGTCGAGCGGGAGTGATCGCGGCATGGACAACGTCAAAAAGTACGACGTGACGCTCGACCAGTCCGAGATGAATTTCGAGAAGGCCGGGCCTCTCTTCTCGCGGTACGTCCTGGCCCTGATCGGACCCGTCGATCGCCGCTGGGTGGACTGCTACGGCCAGATCGTGAAGGAGCGCCCGAACCTCGCGCGTTTCCGCCTGGAGCCGGCGGCGGCCTCGGTTTCCTTCACCTGCCGCTCGACCGACGGCCCCGCGGAAGTGATGGGCGTGGTGAAGCGCCTCCAGGAGCTCGTCGCGATGGTCAACGACGCCGGCAACGCCGCGTTGCGACAGGAAATGCAACCCACGAACGTCCGTCCCCACCCCTCGGCTCCGAAGAGCCCGGCCGCCAAACCGGAAGCCGAGCGACCTTCGCTGGCCGCGGGTCTTCTCGCTCGGTTCTCGCGCCGCTGACGGAGCCGGTTCCGGCTCGGCTCGGGCGCCGGAACCTGCGGTATCCTGCCCCGCCCATGGCGAGCCCGGCCGCGGTCGGTAGCACAAGGAGCATTTCGGCGATTCGCGCCGCGTTCCCGGCGCTCGAGCGCCGGCAGGACGGCCTCCCGGTCGCCTACTTCGACGGGCCAGGCGGAACCCAGGTGCCGCGGTCGGTCGCGGCGGCGATGGAGGACTATCTCTTCCGGCACAACGCGAACACGCACTGGTTCTATCCGTCGAGCGAGGAGACCGACGAGGCCATCGACGTGGCGCGCGAAGCGTTCGCCGACTTCGTGAACGGTTCTCGCGAAGAGATCGTCTTCGGCGCGAACATGACCACCCTCACCTTCCACCTGTCCCGGGCGCTCGGCCGTGCCTGGGGCCCGGGCGACGAGATCGTGGTCACGGAGCTCGATCACCACGCCAACATCGATCCGTGGCGGGCGCTCGCGCGCGAGCGGGGCGTGACGGTGCGGATGGTCCGGATGCGGGCGGAGGACGGGACACTCGACACGACGGATCTCGAGCGGGCCGTCGGGGCGCGCACGCGACTGCTCGCGCTCGGCGCCGCGTCGAACGCGCTCGGGACGATCAACGACCTCTCGCGCGCCGCGGCGCTCGCCCGGTCGGTCGGCGCGCTCTTCTTCGTCGATGCCGTGCATGCGGCGCCTCACGTTTTGACCGACGTGCGCCGGCTCGACTGCGACTTCCTCGCCTGCTCGGCGTACAAGTTCTA
Source organism: Acidobacteriota bacterium (assembly GCA_046735265.1). Taxonomy (GTDB): domain Bacteria; phylum Acidobacteriota; class Thermoanaerobaculia; order UBA5066; family Gp7-AA6; genus DATBFU01. The sequence continues at coordinate 3,925 of JBKPSZ010000334.1, forward strand.
CGGGCCGCACATCGGTGTGCTCTGGGGTCGCCTCGACCGGCTCGAATCGCTCGATCCGCCCCGCGTCGAGCCGGCCGACTCGAAGCCGCCCGAGCACCTCGAGACGGGAACGCTGAATCACGAAGGGATCGTCGGCGCGGCGGCGGCCGTGGACTTCCTCGCGTCGATCGGAGCGGCTCCGGGACTGCCGCGGCGCGCCGCTCTCGAGCAGGCCTTCGTGCTCCTCGAAGAGCGGGGGCGCCTTCTCTTCGACCGGCTCTGGAACGGGCTCGCATCCGTCGGCGGCGTGAGGCTCTACGGGCCTCCGCCCGGCTCGCCGCGAACGCCCACGGTCTCCTTCGCGGTCGCCGGGAAACGCTCGGAGGACGTCGCGCGGGGGCTGGCGCGCCGGGGCGTCTTCGCCTCGAGCGGCGATTTCTACGCAAAGACCGCCATCGCTCGCATCGGCCACGCCGACGACGGAGTCGTGCGCTCCGGATGCGCCTGCTACACGACCGAGGAAGAGATCGATCGACTCGTCGAAGGGGTGAGGGAGATCTCTACAGACTGAGGACCGCGGACTCGGGACTGAGGACTCCTTCGGCTAAAGCCAGGACAGTCCTCTGTCCTCCGTCCCCAGTCCTCGGTCGCGCGAAGACGGCCTCTTATCTCTGCCACCAGTACTTCGGCCTCTTCGCGGTGCTCCCGACCTCTTCCAGCGTGTTCGCGTCGTACAAGCGCCCGTTGACCATCGTGTAGCGCACCTTCTCCGACTGCCGGATGTCCGCAGTGGGATCGCCGTCGATCACCACGACGTCCGCGAGCTTTCCGACCTCGAGCGATCCCAGGTCCTTTCCCATGCCGAGATAGGCGGCGCCGTTGCGCGTCGCGCAGGCGAGCGCCTCGCGCGGCGTCATTCCTCCCTGGACGAGCATCCACATCTCCCAGTGCGCCCCCAGCCCCTCGCGCTGTCCGTGCGCGCCGACCTGGATCGAGACGCCCGCGTCGAAGAGCCGCTTGGCGATCTTCGCGTTGTTCACGTGGTTGAAGTCGTCCTCGGGGGCCATGAGCCGGCGGCGGGAGCGCGGATCCAGTACGAAGGGAGGCACGAACTTCGAGAGCTTCTCGTTCTCCCAGACGTTCGTGTGCTGGTACCAGTAGGTCTCTCCGAAGAGGCCGCCGTATCCGACGATCAGCGTCGGCGTGTATCCGACGCCGTCGGCGGGCCAGAGCTCCAAGACGTCCTTGTAGGCGTGGGCGACCGGGATCGAGTGCTCGACCCCCGTGTGGCCGTCCACGACCATCGTCATGTTGAGCTCGAAGAGGGAGCCGCCCTCGGGAACGACCATCATCTGCGTCTCGCGCGCGGCGGCGAGAATCTGCTGCCGCTGCTCGCGCCGCGGCTGGTTGTAGCTCTTCACGCTGATCGCGCCGACCGCCTTCATTCGCTTGAGGTGCGCTCGCGCGTCGTCCAAGCTATCGATCTCGGCCTTGAAGTCTCCCGCCGCGCCGTACAGGATCGTGCCGGTCGAATAGATGCGGGGCGCGCGCAGGAGACCCGCCCGGGCCATCTCGCTCGCCGCGAAGATCTCTTCCGTGTCGTGCGAAGGATCGTGGAGCGTCGTGACCCCGAACGCGAGGGTCGCGTCGGTGTCCCAGTTCTGCTGGGGCACGATTCCATCGTTGCCCATGGCCCCATGCCAGTGGACGTCGATGAATCCCGGCAGAACCGTCTTGCCCTTCACGTCCACGACCCGCGCTCCGGCGGGAACCGAAACCTGCTCCGCGGGACCGACGGCCCGGATCCGATTCCCTTCGACGACGACCGACCCGTTCTCGAAGATCTCGTCTCCCTTCATCGTGACGACGCGGCCGCCCACCAGCGCGACGGTTCCCTTTGGAAGGTCGCCCGACGCTTCGAACCCGATGTCGGTGCCCTTCTCCGGCACGTCCGGCAGCTTCTCCGGCGCCCCGGCCAGGAACGCGAAGGAATCGGTCAGGCTCCGTGTGAAGAGCTCGTGCCCGAGCGCCCAGTGGAGGCTCCGGCCGGCGCCCGACCATCTCAGATACTCGCCCGCGTCTTTCGAGACCTTCGCGACGGGTATCGCTTTCGACTTCGGGCCGATGTCCACGCGCGTCCCCGTTCGGACGAACGGCGCGACGTAGGCGTTGAAGCGCTCTCGAAAGGCGATCCACTTCTCGTCCGGCGAGATGCGGAACTCCGTCGCGTCCGCGCTCTGGAGATGCTCGCGAAGGTCGGCGCCGTCGAGCGCGGCGCTCGCGAACGTCCTCTTCGGCTCTTCCTTGTCGTCGCCGCCGTCGAAGCGCGTGAAGTACACGCGGTCGTTCGCCGCGCCGAACTGCGGCGCGACGCCGTCCCGCGTGACGAGCGACGGCTTTCCGCCGCCGGCCGGAATCGAGTAGAGGCCCGGCTCGAGGCCCCAGTCGGTGGTCACGAGGCCTCCGCCGGTGTCCTTGCGGAAGACGACCTTCGAACCGTCAGGCGAGAAGGCGGGCTCGCGGTAGTGGCCGGGCTCGGGCGTGAGCACCTTCTCCTCGCCGCCGCGCGAGGGGACGACGCGGACGGATCCCGCTTTCTCGTCGTCCCAGGTCGTGAAGACGATCCACTTGCCGTCCCTCGAATAGGAGGGATAGAGCTCGAAGTGGTCCGTCTGTGAGGTCAGACGGCGCGGCGTGCCGGCCGGCAGGTCCCGCACCCAGATGCGGCCGAGCGCCTCGTAGGCGACCTGGTCGCCGCGAGGAGCGACCTCGACCCAGCGCAGCATTCGAACCGGGAACCGCGCCGGCGCGACGTCCACGGGGAACCGGACCGCCTCGGCCATCTTGCGCGTGCTCGAAACGTGAAACGGGATCGTCGCCGCCGATCCGGACTCGACGTCCACACGCTGGATCCTTCCCGCCGCCCAGAGGACGACGGCGCGGTTGTCCGGCGTCCAGGCCATCGACGGGTACACGCCGTGAATCGACCACGTCTCCTGCATGTCCCGCTCGAGGCCGTCGTACACCGGGCGCTCGTGGCCCGACGTCAGATCCTTGACGAAGAGGACGGTCTTGCCGCGCTGGCGCCGCACGAAGGCGAGGCGTTTGCCGTCGCGCGAGGGCGTCGGCCGGATCGAGCCGCCCGGCGCCGAGACGAATCGATCGGTGCGTCCGGTGACGCGGTCGAGCCGCTGGATCGCGAAGATCTCGTCGTTTGGATCCTTGTTGTACTGAAAGGTCCGGCCGGCCGTGACGTCCTGGCTGTAGTAGAGGTAACGCCCGTCGGGCGAAAAGGCCGGCTCGCCGAGATCCTTCTGTTCGTTCTGCCTCTTGGTCATCTGAAGGCCTTCGCCTCCGGTCCGGTGATAGAGCCAGATCTCTCCCGATCCGAGCGAGCGCGTTCCGGTGAAGTGCTTGCGCGCGGCGATGAAGTCGCCGTCCGGGGACCAGGCGGGGCTGTTCAGAAGGCGGAAAGATTCCTTCGTGACCTGCGTGGGAGCGGATCCGTCGTGATTCATCACCCAGATGTTGTCGCCGCCCGCGCGGTCGGAGGTGAAGGCGATCCGCTTGCCGTCGGGCGAGTAGCGCGGCTGCATGTCCCAGGCGACCCCGGACGTGAGCGCGCGCGCCTCACCGCCGGACATGGGCACCGCGTAGATGTCGCCGAGCAGGTCGAAGGCGATCTCGGAGCCGTCGG
>JBKPSZ010000335.1:0-7471 GCA_046735265.1 Acidobacteriota bacterium
GGTCCTCTCCGGAGAGATCCGCCGGATCGGAGAGAAGCCGCCCTCGGTCGAGAGGAACTGCCACGGCGGATTGACCTGAAGCGGGCGAATCGTCAGATGCAGCGCCGCGCGGCGGGGCTTCGCCGCGAAGTTCGAGAGCCGGTAACGCGCCCAGAGCCTCGGGGCGTCGGCCGCTCCGTCGGAGAGCGCGGTCACCTCGAGGGCGAGCCCTCCCGGGTACGCCCGGCGCACGGTCGGGATCGGCAGGTCCCCGTCGGCGAGCGCGTGCGTGATCTCGGCCTCGGCCCAACCGAGCAGGCGGCCGTCGACTTCCAGAAACGGCTCGAGCGAGAAGGAGCCGCGCCCGGTCTCGAGAGCGCCGTCCTCGGAAAGAAGACCGTTCTCGATGCCGCCGTCGAGGCCCACGAGGGACCAGTAGAGCTGCTCGCCGCGGAAGGAGCGCGGCCACAGCCCGCGCGGAGAGTCCCGAGCCACGGACTCGAGGAACGCGGTCGGGCTCTCGGAGAACGAGGGCGGCTCGACGCGAATCTCTCGCAGCGACGCGCCCGAAGGGTCCGAAGCGCCGGACTCCAGGCGCAGGCGCACGAAGGCCGCCTCGGCGTCGGGCAGATCGATCCAATCGCGGCCGCCGCTCGAAGGAGAAACCTCGCGCGACGCGGTCCAGGTGCGGGAGTCCTCCGAGAGCTCCACGAAATAGCGCCGCGGGTAGCTCCGGTCGTCCCAATCGACCGTGAGCCCTCCGAGCTCGCGGTGCCCGTGGAGATCGAGCACCAGCTCGGGGCTCGGGTCCCGGGCCTCGGGCTCCCAGGACGTGTTCGCATTGCGGTCGAGCGCGCGCTCGGGAACGTTTCCCTCACGGGAGGAGGAAGCACGGGCGGTCGCCGGCGGCGGAGACGCGGACGCCGGCGGCAGCTCCTCGAAGGCGAGCTCCTCGAGCCAGACGGTTCCCTTGCCGCCGCTTCCTGCCGTGATCGTGACCTCGATCGCGCCGAGCTCGCGGATCTCGCCGCCGCCGGCCGGCCCCCACGCGAACGCGACCTGCCGCTTCCGGATGCGCAGCGTCGTCCCGTTGCGCGGGAACCCGAAGTCGCGCCGGACCGACCACCAGACGTTCTGCCCGGTCGCATCGAGGAGCTTGAACTCGAGCGTCTCGGCGGGGGCGTCTCCGCGCAATCGCAGCTCGAAGGCCCAGTTCTCCGGGAGGCGCATCGTCCGAGTCAGGCGCGCGGCCGCCCATCCGGCGTGCCCGCGGAAGTCGAAGTCGAGCCGCAGCGCGGCGTGGGGTGGGGCCCCTTCCGAGGAGAGCGTGAGCGCGACGCCTTCGGAGGGAGCCGCGACCCATCCGGCCGCGGGGTCCGCTCCGTCGAGCAGGTTCCGGCGGGGCGTCGCCACCACGGCGCCGGCGAGAAGAAATGCGATCGCGGCAATCCGCGCGGCCCATCTCATTCCTTGACGCTCCCGATCATGATGCCGCTGACGTACTGGCGCTGGAGCAGGAGGAACAGGATCAGGACCGGCAGCACGGTCAGCACCGCGCCGGCCATCATGAGCTCGATGTCCGCGGAGTGCTCGCCGACCAGGCCGGCCAGGGCGACTGGCAGCGTGTAGCGCGAGTCGTCCGTCAGTATGACGAGAGGCCAGACGAAGTCGTTCCAGGTGGCGAGGAAGGTGATGATCGCAAGCGTCGCCAGCACCGGCCGCAGGAGGGGCAGCACGATCCGCCGGTAGATCGCGACCTCGCTCGCTCCTTCCAGACGCGCGGCCTCGAGGAGCTCGTCCGGGATCGAAAGCGCGAACTGCCGCACGAGGAAGATCCCGATGATGCCGGCGAGGCTCGGCAGGGCTGCGCCGACGTAGGTGTTGACGAGCCCCGCGGCCCGCAGCATGAGAAAGAGCGGCAGCATCGCCACCGGCGCCGGGATCACGAGCGCGGCGAGCAGGATCCCGAAGAGGCGGTCGCGCCCGCGGAAGCGGAGCTTGGCGAACGCGTATCCCGCCATGGAGTCCACGAGAAGGACGCCGAGCGTCGCTCCGACCGAGAGGATGAGGCTGTTGGCGAGGGCGCGGCCGATGGAGAGCCGCGTGAAGAGGTCCCGGTAGTTTCCGAGAATCGGGCGCGACGGGAGCCAGGGCGGCGGGAACCCGCTCGCTTCCCCCGGGCGCATGAACGAGGCGGAGACCATCCAGAAGAGCGGCGTCAGAGCGAGGGCCGCCCCGACGAGGAGGGCGGCGTTTCGCGCCAGTCCGCGCGCAGTCCGGCTCATGCGTCCCGCCGCCGGGCGAGTACCAGCTGCACGGCGGTCATCGCGAGGACCAGCGTGAAGAGCACGAAGGCCACCGCCGCGGCGTACCCCATGTTCCACCAGCGGAATCCCGACTTGTACATGAGGAGCCCGACCGACAGCGTGGCGTTCAGCGGCTTGCCCCCGTCGGTCATGACGTAGGGCTCCGCGAAGAACTGGAAGTAGCCGATCGTCGTGATGACGCCGAGGAACACGAGGGTGGGCGCGAGCATCGGGAGCGTCACGCGGCGGAACGTCTGCCACGCGCCGGCGCCGTCGATCCGGGCGGCTTCGTAGAGCGATTCGGGTATCGCCTGGAGCCCGGCGACGAGGAGGATCGTGGCGTATCCGAAGTTCTTCCAGACGGCGAGCAGAACGATCGCGGGCATCGCCCATCGCGGATCGCCCAACCAGTCGATGGGCGCGATCCCGAGCAGGGCGAGGCCACGGTCGATCAGCCCGAAGCGCGGGTGGTAGAGATAGCGAAATACGACGGCGACGGCGACGAGCGTCGTCACGTAAGGCGCGAAGTAGACGGTCCGGAAGAACCCCTTCGCACGGGCGAGCGGGGAGTGCAGCAGGAGGGCCGCCGCGAGCGCGACGCCGAGCGTCAGCGGTCCCCCCAGGAACAGGAACACGGCCGTGTTCCGCAGGGCCTTCCAGAGGAGGGGATCCGCGAGGAGCGTCGCGTAGTTGCGCAACCCGACGAAGCGGACATTTCGCGCGTCTCCGAGCGCATAGATGTCGAAGTCGGTCAGCGACAGGAGAAAGGCGGCCGCGATCGGAACGAGGAACAGGATCGCGACCGCGGCGAGACCCGGCGCGAGGAAGAGCCATGCCGCGCGCGCCTCGTGCGGGAGGCCCCGGCCCTCTCTAGCGGCCACGTTTCGCCTCTGCCCGCGCGAGGAGCCATCGGCGCTTCTCGAGGATCCGGTCGACGTCGGCGTCCAGCGCGGCGAGCGACGCCGCGACGGCCTGCCGTCCGCGGATGGCGGCCTCGAGGTCCTCCGGGATCTTCTGCGCGATTTGCTCCCACTCGGGCACCCGCGGCAGCGGCTCGACGCGCGTCAGCTGCGTTCGAAAGGCGGCGGCCTTCGCGTCTCCCGCGAGCGGGGGGGCGTCCCACGCTTCTCGCCGCGCGGGCAGGTCCCCGGCGAGCGCGTAGAACTTCGACTGAACCTGCGGTTCGGCCAGATACTCGGCGAAGCGCCATGCGGCCTCCGCGCGCGGGGAGGCGCGGAAGATCGCGAGCGAGGAGCCCCCCGCGAAGGAGACCCCCGGCCAGGCGGACGAGGCGTCCGGCGCCGGAAGCGGCGCGGTCATCCAGAGGTCCTGCTGCTCGGCAGAGAGACGGCGGCGGAATTCGCCGAGGTTCCATGGACCGGTGATCCACATCGCGAAGTACCCGCGCGTGAACTCCTGATACGGGTTTCCGACCTGTGTGTAGCTCACCACCGGCGCGAGGCGGTCGCGGTAGAGGCCGACGTACCAGTCCGCCGCTTCGCGGAACGGCGCGCCGGAAAAGTCGCCGCGCCGCCCGCCGCCGGACAGAAGCGGCGAGTCCCGCTGGAGCCCGAGGATGGTCAGCTGTTCCCACTCGTTCGTGGGCAGGAGGATGGAGTAGGCGGCTCCCGGGCGACTCCGGATCTTCTCCATGACCTCCCGCCACTCTGCCCACGTGCGCGGCGCCTGCGCGTAGCCGGCCTGCCGGAGGATGTCGGCGCGATAGAACAGGACCCGTGTGTCGACGTACCAGGGGATGCCGTAGACGCGCGCGTCGATCACGTTGGTCTGCCAGATCCCTTCGAAGTAGCGTTCCGGAGCAATCGCCCGCGAGGCCGCGATCCGATCGTCGAGCGGTACCAGCGCTCCGATCGCCGCGAACTCGGGGATCCAGGTGTTCCCGAGCTGGGCGAGGTCGGGGGGCGCGCCGCCGACGAAGGCGGTCAGCAACTTCTCGTGCGCGGCGGTCCAGGGGATCTGCTGGACCGTCACGCGGATGCCGGGGTTGCGGCGCTCGAACTCGGGCACGAGCTCGCGCACGACTTCTCCCTCGCGGCCGAGCCCCCAGAAGCGAACCGGCTGGGTGCCGTCGCGCGCGCTGCGGGAGCAGGCGCCGGCGAGCGCCGCGGAAGCGGCCGCGGCGGCTAGGGCGTGTGCGAGCCGAGCCATCCGCCCTGGAAGCCCGCGCGCTTCAAGCCCGCGACCACGTACGGATTGCGACGCATCGTTTTCCAGATCAGCTCCGACCGGTAATTCTCGATCATGGCGACGATGGGTCCTTGGTCGATCCCGAGCTGATCGGTATCGAACCAGCCGACGCCCTGGACGACCGCTCCGTATTGGACGGGCGCGGCTCGATCGGTCAGCGTCGGATTGAATGCGTCGAGAAAGCCGTGGGCATTCAGAAGATGTTCGCCCCAGCGGCGCGCCATTTCGCGCAGAGCGGGAATTGCGATCTCCGGCGCGAAGGGGATCGAGCCCGCCGCGGCGGTCGGCGCGATCGTGCCGTCGTCGCGAACGTCGGTGAGTGAGGCGCCTCGCGGCCAGTAGGAATGGAATTCCCGCGCCCGGCCATCGATCGGCACCGTTCCGTCGAGCGGACCGTCGCAGGCGGTCAGACCCCAGACGTCGGGGCCGTAGCCCGCCCAACCCATGGGGTTGGCGATCGCGTAGTCCCGCTGCGCGAGCGTGGCGCGTCGCGAGTTCTCGAAGTAGTCGATCCCTTTCTCGCGCATGTATGGGTCCCGGATCCCGCGAAAATCGATCCAGACGTGGGAGTACTGGTGGCCGAAGAGGGGCGAGAAGTTGACGTGCATCTGCCCCCGATAGGCTCCCCAGCGATACGTCCGCGTGAACTCACCCCAAGCGGCGGAAGAGACCGGGTGCGTCGGCGAGCCGAGCGCGAGCACGAAGAGGATCGTCGACTCGTCGTACCCGCGCCAGTTCATCGAGTGGAACCCCTCCTCCGGAGTCCAGCCCATGGCGATTCCCGGCGGCCTTGGCGAGGCCCAGTCCCACTCGATCCGTCGGTAGAGGCGGTCGGCCATCTCGCGGACCCGCGCCTCGTCCGGATCGGAGCCGTCGAAGTAGGACTGGCACGACAGCGCGCCGGCCGCGAGGAGCGCGGTGTCGATCGTGGAGAGCTCCACCTTTTTGAAGCGGCGGCCGGTCCGCATGTCGAGGAAGTGGTAGTAGAGGCCGTGGTGGCCGGTCATTCCCTGTGGCACCGCGCCCTGCGGTGCGTCGGCCAGGAACCGGAGGGTCTTGAACGCCCTCCGGGCGGCGTCCCGGCGTGACACCCAGCCGCGCTCGGCGCCGATCGTGTAGGCGGTCAACCCGAAGCCGACGGCGGCGACGCTCGAGAATGACGGAGTCGGAGCGCGGTCCGGCACGAGACCGGTCCACTCGTCGGCGAGATCCCAAAACCAGCGGAACGTGCGGTGCTCGATGTCGTCGAGAAACGCCTCCGCGTCGGGATGGATCGGAGCGGCCGGGAGCGCCCCGATGCTCCCTTTCGCCGGGGCCTGCGGGGCGGGCCGGCAGGCGACGAGAAGCCCGAGCGCCAGGACGGCGCTCGCCGCCGCGAATCGCGCACGCCGCAGAGAGACGGGCAGAGCGGACCGCCGCCCGCCCGCCCGCTCTCCGAAACGACGCTTTCTAGAACCCGAAATTGAGACCCACCTGGAGCCGGCGAGGCGGGGTCAGCAGCTCGCCCGCCGTACCGAAATTCGCATTCGTTCCGTTCTGCGGGATGAACCCGTCGACCGAGGCCGGGTTCACGTTCATGTGATTCGTGACGTTGAAGACAGCAGCCACGATCCCGACACGCACGTAGCTCGTGAAGTAGACGTCCTTCTGGAGCTGCAGGTCCCAGCTCTGGTAGGGGAAGGTGCCCTTGAGAAACCCGTCGTAGTTTAGGACCTGGGAGAGGCCCGGCCCGAAGAAGTCTCCGTTGATGATGTTGAAGCCGGTGCCCGTCCCGAGCGTCAAGAACGTCGAGAACTGGACGTCCCACGGGAGGCCGACGATTCCGGACAGGACGATCCGGTGCCGCTCGTCGAACTGGGCGCGGTGGCGCGGGTAAGCGGCGACGTTCACGTAATCGAGGCTGAAGAGATCGCCGCCCGTCGCCGTGGCGTGTCCGTACGTGTACGCCAGGCTCACGCCCCAGCGCGACGACGCGGTGTACGGCTTGTTGGCCGAGACGAGCAGGGCGTCGTACCAGCCGCGCTTGGAGGCGTCGGACAGCAGGATCTCCGCGAAGTCGGGGGCCGGGTGCTGGCAGCAGGGGAAGTTGTTCCAGATGTAGGTATACCCGTCGCGGGAGCGCGATCCGACGTAGGAGAGCGAGATTCCCCAGGGCCCGATCTGCTGCCGGATGCCGCCGCTGAACTGATTCGAGACGGGCGGCTTCGTATTGTTGTTGACGAGGAACACCTGCGGCTTCGGTCCCTGGCCGCTCGCGACGATCCCTTCCAGGCCCGCGACCGACAGGAACGACGGATCCCACATGATCGTCGGCACGCCGTTGCGCGGCTGGCCGTCTGCCGAGAACAGGAACTGCAACCGCGTGTACTGGAGCCGGTACTTCTCGTCGAGAAGGTAGTTGTAGGTGTCGCGGTCGAAGTAGATACCCCATCCGCCGAAGAGGATCGTCGTGCCCTTGCCCGAGAGGTCGTACGAAAACCCGATCCGCGGCTGGAACTGGTGCGAGTAGTTGGGGCGCTGGGTTCCGTCGGTGAAGTAGCCGTCGGGCACCTTGCCCGAGAGCTCGTCCACGACGTTCTGCGGCGTGACGTAGTGGTTGTTCAAAGCGTCGGTCTCGTAGTCCCACCGGATTCCCAGGTTGACCGTCAGCCGCGAGTTGACCGTCCAGTCGTCCTGCACGTACACGCCGTACTGGTTGTTGTGGGTCGAAAGGTCCGGGTTCCCGAAGCCGAAGAAGGCCTGGTACGGGAAGCTGAAGTCGGGACTGATCGACGAGGTGAAGTCGAACTCGGGATTGTCGTTCTGGAACTTCTGCACGTCGTAGTGATTCCAGTTCCCATAGGCTCCCATCTTGACGATGTGGTCGCCGAATCCCTTGATGTTCAGCAGGCTGAAGTCTTCGCGGAGCGTGAAGCGCTTCTGGTTGAAGTTCTGGTGGTTGGCGCCGCCGCCGATCCGCATGACCTGCTCGTAGTTCA
>JBKPSZ010000336.1:0-16596 GCA_046735265.1 Acidobacteriota bacterium
GCTTGTACACGGCGCACGAGCCGTTCGTGGCGATCGCGCTGCCGGCGAGAACCGTGACCTGCTTCTCGTCGAGCGTTCGGTCGAGCGACCAATGCCCGTTTCCGACACGATAAAGCTTCCCGTTCGGGCCGGTCGCGGCGAGCACTTCCCCTCGCGCGTCCGCCGGCTCGAGCGCGAACACGAGCTCCTCGGAGCTCGACCACACCGAGCGGGGAGGCTCGTCCTCGGGCAGGACGATCACTTCCGAGGAATACGCGCCTTTGCCTCCCGAGCGCGACGGGGCGACGCGGGGGGAGGACACACTGACCGTGACTTCTGCCTTGTCCTTGTCGTCGTCTTCACCCGCCGCCCGCGGCGGCTTGCCCGTCGGCAGCGCGACCGGGGCGGCGATCGACTCACCGCCGCCCGCGCCGCCGTCGCCGGAAACCGCGGCGGCCCAGATGCGACCGTCGGCGCTCGCAGTGATCGAGGAAATCTCCATCTTCGAGGAGTCGTAAATCGTCGCCACCGATCCCGACCGATCGACGCGGAGCAGGAGACCCGAGCCCGCTGTTCCCGCCCAGAGGCGCCCCTGCGAGTCGCTGTAGAGCGACCGGACGTGCCCGTCGGACGACGCGTAGACGCGCTCCCCTTTCCGGGCCGAGGCGATGCGGTGGATCTCGCCAGGAAGGCCGGTGCCGGCGTAGAGCGCCCCTCCGGAGAACGCGAGCGCCCAGACGTACTTCGCGCCGGTCTCGTAGTAGACCTCTGCCTTCCCTCCGCCCGGTCCGATTCGGTAGACCTTTCCCCCCGGAGACGCGCCGGCGTACAGGGCGCCGTCCGGCCCGATCACGAGGGCCGTGACCTCCTTCTCGGAAAGCGTCGCCGCCGTCTCGGCGCGGCTGCCGGAGACCCGCAGGATCCGACCCGAGTCCCCGGTGCCGAGATAGACGGTTCCGTCCTTCGCTTCCGCGCCGGCGTAGATCGCCGCCTCGGAGATTCCCGCCACCGGCTGCAGGTTCTGCGAGAGGACGAGGCCGCCGTCCCCGGTGACGGAGACGCCCCGGGCCTCGCCGCCCGAGAAATCCGAGGCCGAATCGGAGACCCAGATCCGGGTTTCGGAGCCGGCCGCGGCCGCCGCGAGACAAATTCCCGCCGCCGCCCAGAACGAGAGCGCTCGCGCCCGACCGACCCTCAAAAGAGTCTCTGCAGGACTTCCAGTCGCAGGTGGACGGAGCCCGAGACGGGAACCGGCTGCTCGACGGACTGGGCCTCGAGGCGCACCGCGGACAGATCGGGCGCGCCGCTCGATCCCGGACCGCGGTCGAGCAGGACGGCGCCGACGGTGGGCGGCAGCGCGGCGAGGGGCTCGCCGCCGACGACCGCTCCCGGAGCGCGCCGGTCGAGGAAGAGGTTCAGAGAATTGGGCGGACGCACGCGCGCGAGGAAATCGAGCACCTGGGAGAGAGAGCGCGGGTCGGGCGGGTACATCGCCAGGTCGTAGGCGGTCGCCGCTCCCCCATCCCCGATGAAGACGGTCAGCGGTCCGGGCGGCGTGTCGGGAGGGATCCGAACCGCGAGCGTCGCGCGCCGCGTGCTCCCCCGGAAGTCCGCGAGATCCACGTTGATGGGGACGGTGTCTCCTGGACGCACGCGGCCCCGATCCGCCTCGACGTTGACGATGCGGGCGCTCTGAAGGCGGTCGGAGTGCCGAATGTCCACGTCGAGACCCGTGATCGTCAGATCCTGGAATTCGTTCGCCATGAGGTAATTCGTGAGGAGCGCGAGCGAAGCGACCGCCTCTTCGCGCGCGGCGAGCCCGGTGAAGACCGTATCCCACGGAATCACCCGATCCGGAGTCCGGATCGAGGACTTCCACACGAGCGTGCGCTCTCCCGTCCGCTTCTCGATCGTCGTCAAGACGTTGTCGATCGCCATTGCGGCCAGAATCGGGGTCAGCATCGAGTTGTGCACGACCTCGAAGTGGAAAGTCTGCGTCGGGATGTCCTCGGAGGAGAGACGAACGCGAACCGGCACCATGGCCGCGCGCGTCCCGAAGTTGCCGAGGATCCCCGAGGAACGATCCTGCGAGACGGATCCCAGGACGCTGCCGGTCGCGGAGAATTTGAAGGAGCGGAAGACCGAAGGCAGGATGGTCAGGACCTGCGCCTCCGCCATCGGCATGTCCACCGGCCCCATCGAGAGGAACGGGTGCCCGAAGGCGAGCACGCTCGACCCGTCGACCCACGTCACCGTTCCCGTCGCGGCGAGATCCATGTCGCCGGTCAAGAGCACCGTCGAGATCGCCGACCCCGGCTCGAGCCTTCCGGGCAGCGCGGCGGGCGCGGCGGCTCCGCCGGAGGGAGTCGCCATCCAGCCGGCCGCTTCCATCAGGCGCGACACGAGCCCCGACGCGTTCGCACCTCCCGAGAAGGAGACGGGCATCGGAAGCGGCGCCATCGCGCCGGACGCCTGCGTCGGGCGGAACGGCGCCAGGAGCGCCTCGAGCGCCGGCACGAAGTGGCGGTCGCGCATCGCCTGGATCAGGCCGCCCGTCGAGACGGTCGCGCCGGCGATCGGGACCGGCGCGGCGGCCGGAGCCTTCCGGATGTCGAGCATGCTCTGAATCGGCGTGATCCCGCAGATCGCGTCCTTCGAGAAGGGCCAGCCGTACGCGAGCGCTCCGACGAGCTTGTCTTCGACGTAGATCGGGCTCCCGCTCATGCCCGCGATGATCCCGGATCGCTCGAGACCGGCGCCGGAGACGCGGGCGAGAATCATGTCCTGCCCGGGCGCGAAGCGCTTCATCGTGCCGATGATCTCGACGTCGAAGCGCTGAATTCCTTTTCCGTCGCCGAGGTCGGAGAGCCCGTACCCCTTCATCCCGGCGACGACTTTGTCCGCCGGCAGGATCTCGGAGGGCTGGCCGGCCGCGGGGAGCGCCGCCGCCGCGAAAATCGCTGCGAAGAGGAAGCTTCGGATGCGTGGACTCACGTCGGAGAAAACGTGCAGAAGGTGAACGGCCATTCCCTTTGAATCTCTCCCGACGTATGTTACGGTCGTTTCGGATGCTCGCGGCACTTTTTCAGCCCGTTACCGCTGAAAACCTCCCCGGCGGCACCTCCCTTCTGGCCTTTTTTCGAGACACCGGGCCGACGGCCAAAGTCGTCCTGGCGATCCTCTTCCTGTTCTCCCTGATCTCCTGGGTCATCATTTTTGCCAAGTTCTTGCGGCTCCGTCGGGTGGCGCGCCAGTCGGAGAAGTTCGTCTCGTTCTTCCGCAAGTCCAAGCGGTTTTCCGAGGTCAACGGGATCGCGAGCCAGCTGCCCGATACCCCTCTGACGACCCTCTTCCGAGCCGGGTATGCGGAGCTCGACGCGCAGGTCAAGGCCAATCGCCCGGAAGATCCGGCCCTGACGGCGGGCGGAGGCGGGAAACTTCTCATCAAGAACATCTCCGGGGTCGAGCGGGCCATCGAGCGCGCGATCACCGCGGAAGTGTCGCGGCTGACCCGCTACATGACTTTCCTCGCGACGACCGCCTCGGCCTGCCCCTTCATCGGTCTCTTCGGAACGGTCTGGGGAATCATGCAGTCCTTCCGGGCGATCGGGAACACCGGCTCGACTTCGATCGTCGCCGTGGCGCCCGGCATCTCCGAGGCGCTGATCAACACGGCCGCGGGCCTCGCCGCGGCGATTCCGGCGCTCGTCTTCTACAACTACTTCATGGGCAAAGTGCGGATGCTGCGCGCGGGGATGGAGGACTTCGCGCTCGAGTTCATCAACCTGGCTGAGAGGAACTTCACGTAGCCGGCCGCCGAGGGCCGGAGCGAGCCGATCGAGAACAGCCGTGACGTCCCCAGACCTCCCTCGGAGATCGTGAGTCGATGGCCTTCCAGCGGCAGACCGGCGATCCTTACGATCACCTGGCGGACATCAACGTGACGCCGCTCGTGGACGTCATGCTCGTGCTCCTCATCATCTTCATGGTGACGGCACCGATGCTCCATCAGGGAGTCTCGGTCGCCCTCCCCCGCACGGCGACGACCAATCTGCCGACGTCGATCGAGGACCCCATCATCCTCTCGATCACGCGGGAGGGGGCGTACTACATCAACGAGACGCCGGTCGCGCGCGGGCTTCTGCGCGAACGGCTGCGGACGTATCTGAAGGGGCGCAAGGACCGCACCGTTTTCCTGAAGGCCGACCGCGCCCTCTCCTACGGCACGGTGGTCGAGACGCTGGACATCCTGAACCGCATGGGGATCGAGAACCTGGGAATGATCACGGACACGAGCGGGTCGAAGAAGAAGTGAGGAGCCGGTTTCCCATGTCCGTTTTCCGTTGTTCATTTTCGGTCCCCATCCGAAACTGACACGACCGCCATGGACGCCGTCGGAGAAGTCCTCGCTGAAAAGGAGAAGGAAGCCTTTCCGTGGGCGGCCGGAGCGTCGCTCGCGGCGGCGCTCCATCTCGGCTTGCTCGGGGCCTTCTTCGCCTCGAGCCTCGCGAGGCCGTTGAGCCTGACTCCGCCCCGCTCCGTGGCGGTCCGCATTCTCTCGGCCGGCAGCATCCGCACGGCCCAGCCCGCGAAGTCGGTCGCCGCAGCGCCGGAACCGGTGAAGCCCAAGATCGAGAAACCTCCCGAGGAAGCTCCGCCGCCGCCGTCGGAGAAGGCGGTGCTCCTCCCGGCGAAGGAGGAGAAGAAAAAGAAGCCGACGCCCGCCCCCGCGCCGGCGGTCGCGCCGCGGGGCCCGGACGTCTCGCTGCCGAGCTCCGCCGAGGGACAGGGCTCCGAGTCGGGACTCGCGGGCGCCGGATCGGGCGGCGCCGCCAAGGTCGGCGGAGCGCAGTTCGATCAACCCGACTTCCGGTACGACTACTACATCGAAGCGATCCAGATCGCGCTCTACCGGACATGGCACCCGGCGACGACGAGCCGCGTTCCGCCGCGGGTGCACTTCCGAATCAACCGCGACGGCAGCGTCTCGGATCCGGAGCTCGTGCGTTCGAGCGGCCTCCAATACACCGACCGCATGGCGATTCGCGCCGTCCTGGAGGCTCAGTTTCCGCCGCTGCCGGCCGACTGGACCGGCCAGAACGTCGGACTGACGGTCAACTTCGAATGACCGCGCGCCTCGGAGGACTCCGCTTCCCGGATCTCGTGTGCCGGCTCGCCGCATTGGCCGTATTCGCGGCGGCCGGGGCCGCGACGGCGCAGACGAGGCCCGCCCCCACTCCGGCGCCCCAGGAGCTCGAGATCACGATCCGGAAGGGCGAAGTCCGCCGTCTGGCGCTCGCGGTTCCAGAGCTCCTCCCGACCGGGACCGCGGCCCTGACCTCCTCCGTCGTCGGGGCGTTCACCGGCACGCTCCGATCCGATATCGAGTACTCGGAGGTCTTCGTCCTCGCCGATCCTTCGCTCTACCCCGCCGGGTTGCGGGATCCGAGCGCTTCCGAGGCGGCGGAGCGGTGGCTCTCGGGCGGCGCCGAGATCTTCGTGGACACCCGAGCCGAGGTGTCGGGGGACAAAGTGGCGATCGAGGCGAGGGTCTGGGACCTGAAGTCCCGGAAGATGATCCTCGGGCGCCGCTACTCGGGAGGGGCCTCGTGGGTCGAGCGCATCGCGCACACGCTCGCCAATGACCTGATCAAGTACTTCACCGGAAAGGACGGCTCCTATCTGTCGGCGATCGTGTTCGTGTCCGACCGCGACAAGAACAAGGAAATCTACGCCATGGACTTCGACGGCCGAAACGTGCGCTCCCTGACCGCGCACAAGTCGCTGTCGATCTCGCCCAGCGGCAACGCGCATCGGATCGTCTACACCTCGTACGTCCACCTCTATCCCGAGCTCTACTCGATGAACGTGGACGGGAGCGACAAGAAGGAGATCCCGACGGGAATCGAGTTGAACGCCTCCCCGTCGCTGTCTCCCGACGGGAGTCAGATCGCGTTCGCCGGCTCGCAGCGAGGAAACACCGACATCTACGTCATCGGCGCCGGCGGAGGCAACCTGCGGCGCTTGACGAACACCCGTTCGCTCGAAGCGGCGCCGCGGTGGTCCCCGACGGGCCGCCAGATCCTCTACACGTCGGACCAGACGGGCGTTCCGCAGATCTGGCTGATGGAGGCGGAGGGCACCGGCGCCCGCCAGTTCACGTTCGCCGGAAACTGGAACGACGAAGGCTCCTGGTCCCCGGACGGCGCGCGGATCGCGTTCGCGTGCCGCAACGAAGGGGACTTCAACATCTGCGTCATGGACGTCGCGACGGGGCGAACCGTGCAGCTGACGTCGGAGGGCTCCAACGGACACCCCGCGTGGTCCCCCGACGGCGACAAGATCGTCTACCAGTCCCGACGCGGCGGCTCGACGCAGGTGTACACGATGGACGCCGCGGACGGCAAGAACAAGCGGCTGCTGACCGACTCCGGCAACAACACGCAACCGGTCTGGCTCCCCTAACCGCGACGCGGACGCACGAAAAAACGTGTCGTCTGCTATATTTGTATTTTCCGCGCGGCGCCTCGCGCGGTTCCCGAGCTTTGCGCTACTAGGACGAAGGAGAGAGGTAATGAAGAGGAAACTCCCGGTCCTGTCCTGTCTGGCGATCGCCTCGATCGCGGCCCTGAGCCTCGCCACCGCCTGCAAGCCGAAGCCTCCGACGACGGTTCAGGAGAAGCGCCCCGCCGAGGGGGCGCCGCCGACGTCCGCGACGCCCGTAGCGCCTCCCGTCGGCTCCGGGCCGATCACCGACGACACGCAGAAGGTCCTCTCGCAGTCGATCCAGGAGCTGAACCAGCGCGGATATCTGCAGGACGCCTTTTTCGACTACGACAAGTACGAGCTGCGGGACGACGCGCGCTCGGCTCTCGCGACCGACGCCGAGTGGCTGAAGAAGTTCTCGACGATGCAGATCCTGATCGAGGGGCACTGCGACGAGCGCGGCACCAACGAGTACAACCTCGCGCTCGGCGAGCGGCGGGCCAACGCCGCGAAGGACTACCTCGCCTCGCTGGGTGTCGATGCCGCGCGGGTCAAGACGGTCTCCTACGGCAAGGAGCGGCCGGTCTGCACCGAGGCGACGGAGTCCTGCTGGGCGAAGAACCGGCGAGCCCACCTCGTGATCACGGCCAAGTAGCGTGGCGAGCCCCCGGACCCGAATCTTCCTTCGCCTGCTCCCCGGAGTCCTCCTGGCCGGCGCCGGCTGCGTGTCCTCGACCGACATCGACGGCCTCCACCGGCAGATGAACGACATCGAGAAGGAGATCCAGGCGCTCGAGAAGAAATCCTCCAGCAAAGAAGAGGTCGCGAAGCTGAACTCGAGCGTCTCGCAGCAGACGCAGCAACTCCTCAAGTCGAACGCGGACATGGGCGTCAAGCTCGGCGAGCTGACGACCAAGATGGAGCAGCTCGAGGCGAAACTGGAAGACACGAACCGGCGTCTCTCCCAGCTCTCGCAGCAGATCGCCGAGACCCAGGGGGACCTCTCCCGCCTTCGGACGATGGCCGGCGGCTCCCCTCCGGCCCCCGGGGCCGCCTCGAACGGCGGCGGTCCCGACGCCTCGGTTGTCGCGCCCCCGGCCGGGTCGGCGCCTCCCCCGGCCGAGCTGTACGACACGGCCTCCGCCGACTACACGAAGGGGCGGTACGCGCTCGCCATCCAGGGGTTCGAGGACTACCTCCAGAGCTACCCGAGCACCGACCTCGCCGACAACGCGCAGTACTGGATCGGCGAATGCCATTACGCCCAGAAAAAGTATCCCGAGGCGGTCGCGGACTTCGACAAGCTGCTCAAGCAGTGGCCGAAGAGCGACAAGGCCGCGGCCGCGCTTTTGAAGAAGGGCTATGCGCTCCAGGAGCTCGGGCAGAAGGCCGAAGCGGTCGTGCAGCTCCAGTACGTCGTCCACGAATTCCCCGCGTCGGAAGAGGCGCGGCTGGCCAAAGCGCGCTTGAAGTCGCTCGGCATCGACGCGCAATAACGAAAGCGAAGGAGAAGGGTCTTCATGGCAAACATCAGGTCGGCGGAGAAACGGATGCGCCAGACCGCGCGGCGACAGAAGCGGAACCGAGGCGTTCGCACCCGCCTGCGTTCGGCGATCAAGAGCTACCGCAACACGCCCGACAAGGAGAAGGAGAAGCGGCTGCCCGCGACCATCTCGGAGATCGACCTCGCCCGCAAGAAAGGGACGATCCACCGGAACGCGGCAGCCCGCTACAAGTCGCGCCTCGCCCGGAAGGCGAAGGGCTAAGCCCGGCACAAGACGCCGGGACGGCCCTCTTCGTTCAGAAGCCTTCGAGGAGGCTCGAGATCAGGCTCTGGGCGAATTTCTCCGCCACTTTGTCGACGGTCTGGTTCTGACGGTCCACGTAGGAGCCCGGCCCTTCGAAGCTGTAGTTCTCTCGGAAGGTGTACGCCGGGTTCTCCCAGACGGGCTTGTCGTCCGGCAGGCTCCGCAATGCGACACGGGCGGTGACGGCGACCTGATACTGCGTCGCCTGCCCCGACGCGTCGAAGGCCACAGGATAGAAGTCGAACCGCAGGACCGTTCCGGTCAGGGCGGCGTCCGCTCCTTCGGCTCCGGTCTGGACGCGGAAGCGCCCCCGGGCGGCGAGCTCCTTCGCGATCTCGCCGGAGAGGCGCTGCTCGACGCCGACGAGCGCCGTCTGGTTCGTGAGGGTCTGGAACTGAATGACTTTGATCGACGGCGGCAGGGTCGAGGCGCGTCCGACAAGGCTGTAACCGCAGGCCGACGCGAGGAGTGGGAGCGCGAGCAGCAGACGCCGGTTCACTAGAGGACCAGGTTCAACAACCGATCCGGCACGTAAACCGCGCGCCGGATCGCCTTGCCCTCCAGCCAGGGACGGATCCGGTCATCCGACCGCGCGCGCTCGACCGCTTCGGACTCCGCGGCTCCCCGCTCGAGCTCGATGCGGCCCCGGACGCGTCCGTTCACCTGGACGACGAGCGTGATCCTCGGGCTCTCCGCGAGCGCCGGATCGAACTCCGGCCAGGGCGTCTCCAGGAGGGATCGCTCCCCTCCGAGACGTTCCCACCACTCCTCGCTCAAGTGCGGCGCGAGGGGATTCAAGAGGCGAAGGAGAATCTTCATCGCCGCACGCACCCGGGACGGGCTCTCTCCCGCGTCGAGCGCCTCGGCGATCCCGCGCTGGAACTCCATCAGCGCCGCCACGGCGGTGTGGAAGTGGAAGCGCTCGGCGTCTTCGGTGACCCTTTGGATCGTGCGGTGCGACAGGCGCTCGAGGGGCCTGGCCCCGGGGGCGGCCGGCGCGGTCTCGGGGGGGAGCTCCGCGACGCGAGAAGCGAGCTCATGGACGCGGTTCAAGAAGCGAGAGGCCCCGAGGACGCCGTCCTCGGACCACTCCGACTCCTTCTCCGGAGGACCGATGAAGAGCGTATAGACGCGCACCGTGTCCGCCCCGAGGCGAGCGATGAGCTCGTCCGGGGAGACGGTGTTGCCCCGGGACTTCGACATCTTCTCGATCTTGCCGGTGGACGGGTTCCGCTTCGTGATCATCCCCTGATTGAAGAGCCGTTCGAACGGCTCTTCGAGATCGACGAGGCCGAGGTCCTTCAGGACGCGACAGATGAACCGCGCGTAAAGGAGGTGGAGGATCGCGTGCTCGATGCCGCCGATGTACTGGTCGACCGGCATCCAGACGCGCGACCGGTCCCGGTCCACCATGCGCTTCTCGTCGCGCGGATTCAAGAACCGCAGGTAGTACCAGGACGAGTCGACGAAGGTGTCCATGGTGTCCGTCTCACGCTGCGCGGGGCCGCCGCAGACGGGGCATCGGGTCTCGACGAAGGACGGCGAGGCCGCCAGGGGATTTCCCTCGGCGCCGCGAAAGGCGACGTCGGACGGCAGGACGACCGGAAGGTCGCGGTCCGGCACCGGAACGACGCCGTCCCGTTCGCAGTGGATGGCCGGGATCGGCGTGCCCCAATAGCGCTGGCGGGAGATCAACCAGTCGCGAAGACGCCAGCCGACCTTGCCGCGGCCGACTCCCTTCTCCTCGATCCACGCGATAGCACGGCGGATCGCCGGCTCCCCTTCGGGCGTGCCGTCCCAATCGCCCGAGCGGACGAGAACCCCGCCGTGCGGCACGGGCCCGTCGGCGGCCTCCGGGTCGTCCTTTCCGTCGGCCCCGCGATAGACGGACCGGATCGGAAGACCGTACTTGCGCGCGAACTCGTAGTCGCGCTCGTCGTGGGCCGGAACCCCCATGATGGCGCCGGTGCCGTACTCGGGCAGCACGAAATTGGCGAGCCACACCGGCATCGCCTCGCCCGTCCCCGGATGGATCGCCCGTACGCCGGTGTCGAGGCCCTCCTTTTCCGCCCCTTCGGCCTCCCGTTCGAGCCGCGATTCCCGGCGCACGCGCTCGGCGAACGCCGCGATGGCCCCGCCCTTCGGCGACCGCTCGGCGATCGCGGGGACGGCGGGATGCTCCGGGGCGAGCGCGAGAAAGGTCGCGCCGAAGAGGGTATCGGGCCGCGTCGTGAAGACGACGACTGGATCCGCGATCCCCTCGATTCGAAACTGGACCTCGGCCCCTTCCGAGCGTCCGATCCAGTTTCGCTGCATCGTCTTGACGCGCTCCGGCCAGTGCGGAAGCTCGTCGAGCCCCCGGAGCAGGCGTTCCGCGTAGTCGGTGATCCGCAGGAACCACTGCGTCAGATCGCGGATCTCGACGGGGTCCCCCGATCGCTCGCACCGGCCGTCGATCACCTGTTCGTTGGCGAGCACGGTGCGGCAACCCGGGCACCAGTTCACGGGCGCCTGTTTGCGGTAGGCGAGACCCTTCTCCCACATCCGGAGGAAGAGCCACTGGTTCCATCGGTAGTATTCGGGGTCGCAGGACGCGAGCTCGCGGGACCAGTCGTAGAGCAGGCCGAGCGCCCGGAGCTGCTCTTTCATCCGCGCGATGTTGCCGAGCGTGTACTCCCGCGGCGGGGTCCCGCTCGCGATCGCGGCGTTCTCCGCGGGCAGACCGAAGGCGTCCCATCCCATGGGGTTCAAGACGCGGCGTCCCTGCATCCGCTGATACCGGTAGAGGGCGTCGCCCAGGATGTAGTTGCGCCCGTGGCCGACGTGCAGACGGCTGGCCGACGGGTACGGAAACATGTTCAACATGTAGAACTTGTCTCCCGCGGCGCTCGTGTCGACGCGCGCGGTCCCCGACTCTTCCCAGCGGCGCTGCCACTTCGCTTCGACGGCGGCGTGGTCGTATCTCTCGGCCATGGAACGCGCAATCCTACCGGAGCCCGGAGCGCCGCCCAAAAGTCGCGCCGCCCGCGCCGCGCGAGAGAGCGGGGTCAGCGACCGCCCGCCGAGATCGGACGCTCGCGCAGCCGCGACGGCCCCGCTTCGACGCGCCCGTACGAGAGGCCTCCCGACTGCTCGACGAACACGAGCGTGAGCGCGCGGGGACGCAGCAGGGAGCGGCGGGAGAACGGGAGATACCTCGCGTCGACGCCGTTGATCGACGCGGACGGATCGGAGAAGACCCACCCGCGGTCGGGATAGAAGACCTCGATCCAGCGGTGATAGGAGCCGCCGATCCGGGCATCGTGCGCCGGCTCGGCCGTACCGGTGCGGACGATCCCCTGAACCGTTCGCGCGCGAATGCCGGAGCGACGCAGAAGATCCACCGCGAGCTCGGAGAAGCCGACACAGTCGGCCCGGCCCGATGCGAATACGAAGGAGGGATCCTGGGGCCGCGCGCGATCGGCGTCGTAGCGGACCCGGGCGGCGAGTGCGACGAGAAGGCGGGACACCGCTTCGGCCTGGCGGGCGCTCCCCTCGACCGCGGCCGCGGCAAAGGCGTCCCGGTCCGGCGCTTGCGGGAGGGGTGCCTCGGGCGGATTCCCCGTCGGAAAGACCGCCGCGCTCGCGAGCGGCGAGTCGCTCACGCGCACGGTGAGGGAGACCGACCCGGCCGCGGCCGGTCGCACCTCGAGCGAATAGCCGTCGTTGTCGTAGTGGTCGAACAGGCGGACGTCCTCTCCCTCGGCGAGATAGACCGCACGCTCCTCCGCCGCCGGAGCGGCGGCCGCCGGGAGCATCGCGGCGAGAAGAGCCGCGGCGAGTCGGAGCGCTCCCCGGGGTCTCACGCCTCCCCTCCCGAGCGCGACTTCAGCACGCCGTCCAGGATTCCGTTGATGAACTGGGAGGAGCGCGGAGTCGAATAGCGCTTCGCGATCTCGAGCGCCTCGTCGATGACCACCGGATGCGGGGTCTCCGGCTCGTGCAGCAGCTCGAAGAGCGCGAGCCGCAGGATGTTTCGGTCGACGACCGGCATCCGCGTGATCCGCCAGTGGTCGGCCTGCTTCGAGATCATCCGGTCGAGGTCGTCGCGGTGAGCGAGAGTGCCGCTCACCAGGCGCTCGGCGAAACGGCGCGTCGACTCCGGCGCGCTTTGGAGATCCGACGCCCGTGCGAACATCTCGCCCGGCTCGGTCCCCGCGACGTCGTTCTCGTAGAGCATCTGGAGGGCGAGCTCTCTCGCCCGGCGCCGTGCCCCCATGTCACCGCACCCGGAGCGCGCGGGAGAGGTTCGCGAGCTCGAGCGCCGCCTCGACCGCCTCCGCGCCCTTGCCGACGCGCGCGCGCGCCTGCTCCATGGTGTCGCAGGTCAGGAGGCCCAGGCCCATCGGCAAGCCGGACTCGGCCGACATCGCGGCGAGCGCCGCGGCCACGGCGTGCGCGAGGACTTCGTGGTGCGACGTCTCCCCTTTCACGATCGCCGCCAGGATCGCGAGGGCCCGGCACCGGCGGGCGTCGATCAGGATCCGTGCGGCGGCGGGCAGCTCGAACGCGCCGGGCACGCGCACGACGGTCACGTCGGAGGGGCGCGCTCCGTGGCGACGGAGCGCTTCGAGAGCCGAAGCGAGAAGCGCCTCGGTGACCGTCGGGTTCCAGCGGGCGCAGACGATTCCGAACCGCAACCCCCGGGCTTGAAGAGTCCCTTCCCACGCCTTCGGCGCGGAGGCGGCCTCGCGTAAGGGAGCCCGGCGGCGGTTCAAGGATCGACTTCTCCGAAGAGGTTTCGAATTCTAGCAGGTGCCGCGGAGGCCGCGTTGCCGCGGCTAGGCGAGGCGGTCGAGGAGCGGTTCGGCGCCGAAGTTTCGCGAGTAACGCGCGCGGAAGTCCGCCGCCGAGTAACGGGGAGGCTGCGGACCCATCGCCTCGAGGACGAAGACCGCGGCGATGCTACCCATCCGTCCGGCGACTTCCCACGGCAACGCCAGGCGCATGCCCCGGACGAGGCCGGCCCGATAGGCATCGCCGACGCCCGTCGGGTCTTCCGCTTCGCGCTCGAGCTTCGCGGCCGGAACGGCGTGTCGGACGCGGCCTCCGCTCCCCGCGTCCACCGAGATCGTCGAGCCGTCGGCTCCGTGCGTCGTCACGAGAACCGGCACGCGTTCCTCGAGCCCCTCGATGCCGAGCGCCGTCTTCTGCGCGATGATGCCGAGCTCGTAGTCGTTGACGATTACGATCTCCGCGCCCTGCATCCCCTCGAGCAGCTCCTCCCCCGTCAGGCGCGCCACCTGCTGGCTCGGATCGTAGAGAAAGGGGATCCCAAAGCGGCGGCACTCGTCGGCGTAGCGCTTCATCGCCTCCGGATCGTTCGGGGAGACGATCACGAGCGACGCCGGCGTGCCGCCGCCGTGCTCCCGAATCGACAGTTCTCGGGCCCTGGCCATCGCCCCCGTGTAGAACGAGGCGATCTGGTTCTGGTCCTCGTCGGTCGACACGAAGAACGACGCGGTGAAGAGCTCGGGATCGAGGACCAGGCCGGCGACGTCCACGCCGGCGGCCGCGAGCGCGTCGCGGTACTCGGCGGCGTCGTGCCCCGCCGTGGCGAGCAGGTACGGCCGCTCGCCCAGGAGCGCCAGGCCGTAGGCGATGTTGGGGCCGCAACCCCCGGGGACGCGCCGCATCTGGTCGACGAGGAAGGAAACCGACAGGCGCTTCAGCCGGTCGGGGATCAGGTGCTCGACGAACCGGCCCGGAAAACGCATCAGGTAGTCGAAGGCGACCGATCCGGTCACGATGACCCGCCCGTCGGGAGGCGAATTTCGGGTCACAGGTATCTCCCGACGATCTGTTCGAGTCGGCGTCGCGCCTCGGGGGCGATCGCCCCGCGGTCCGTGAGCACCGCGAATCGCATGGCGCCGCGGCAGCCGCAGCCGCGGTCGGGATCGATCCGGCGAACGACGTCGCGCATCGTCCGCCGCGCCGCCTCGGAGTTCTCCCGCAGGACGGCGAGGATCATCTCCACCGTCACCGGCTCGCTCGCTTCCCGCCAGGCGTCGTAGTCGGTCACGAGGCCGAGGCTCGCGTAGCACATCTCCGCTTCCCGGGCGAGCTTCGCCTCCGTGGCGTTGGTCATCCCGATCACGTCCGCGCCCCAGGATCGATAGAGCCGCGACTCGGCTCGGGTCGAGAAGATCGGTCCCTCGATGCAGACGTAGACGCCGCCCCGGGAGACCGTCAACCCGCTCTCGCGCGCCGACGCCTCCAGGGCCGCGGCCGCGGCCGGGCAGACCGGATCGGCGAACGTCGCGTGGGCCGCGACGCCGTCGCCGAAGAAGGTGTCGATGCGCCGGCGCGTCCGGTCCACGAATTGGTCGGCGATGACCGCGTGACGGGGCGCGTGCCGTTCCTGAAGGCTGCCGACCGCGGAGGCCGACAGGACGACGTCGCATCCGAGGAGCTTGAATCCGAAGAGGTTCGCCCGGTAGTTGATCTCGGACGGCAGGAGCCGGTGCCCCGGGCCGTGGCGGGAAAGAAACGCGACGGGCACCCCGTCGAGCGTCCCCGTCACGTAAGGCGCCGAAGGTGAGCCGAACGGCGTCTCGATCGCCTCCTCCCGCGCTGCCTCGATCGAAGCCAGATCGTAGACGCCGCTCCCGCCCACGAGCCCGATCCGCCCCGGCGGCGTCAAGAGGGCGCGCCTTCGACGCTCGCGCGGTGCTCTTCGATGGCCTGGACGACGCGATCGGCCAGGGCCAGGGCGTCCCGCCCGGCCTCTCCCGAAACCCGCGGCCGCGACCGGTCGCGGACGCATCGGACGAAGTCCTCGAGCTCCCGCGCGAGCGGCTCGCGATCCTCGATCGTGACCGTCACGGGGCGAACCTCCGCCCGGGGTCCCCCCTTCTCCAGGCGATACGCGGTCGTCTTCCGCGCGAGCATGTCGATCGAGACGTAGATCGCCGGAGCGAAGACCCGGAACTTGCGCACCTTCTCGAGAGAGACGCGCGAAGCCGTCAGACTCGCGATGCATCCCCCCTCGAACTCGATCCGGGCGTTCGCGATGTCGATCGAGTGGGTGAGGACGGGAAGGCCGGCCGCACGAAACTCCACGGCGGGCCGTCCCACGAGCTCGGCCGCGATCTGGAGGTCATGGATCATGACGTCCCGCACGACGTCCACGTCGAGGCTCCGCCCCGTCGGCATCGAGAGACGATGGGCCTCGACGAACCGCGGTTCCTGCAACAGGCCGAACGCGGCTTCGACGGCCGGGTTGTAGCGTTCGACGTGGCCGACCTGGAGGACGCGGCCCCTTCGCCTCGCGCGCTCGACCAGGTCCTCCGCCTCTTCTCGGGTGACCGCGATCGGCTTCTCGACGAGGACGTCCCGCCCGCGGTCGAGGAGAGCGCCGGCCACTTCGCGGTGGCTGACCGTCGGTGTCGCGACGACCGCGGCATCGCAGGCCGCCGCGACCGCCTCGAGGTTCGCGAGCGCCGGAACGCCGAACTCGCGCGCCGCCCCGTCGGTTCGCTCCGGAATGCGGTCGTAGACGCCTGCGACCTCGACTCCCTCGAGAGTCTTCGCGACGCGGAGGTGCTGGCGCCCGAGGTGGCCGATTCCGACGACGGCGAGGCGGACGGGACTCATCGGTGAAAACCCCTCTCGCTCGACGAGACGAAGCTCACCAGGAAATCGACGTCCGGCTGATTCGGCAGCTCGCGCGCGATGGCTTCGAGCGCCTGAGAGGTGTTGAGCTTCGAGCGGATCAGGAGCCGGTAGGCTCTCTCGAGCGCCTCCAGCTGCTCGGCCGAGAACCCCCGTCGCTTCAGGCCGATGGCGTTCAGCCCGTACGTCTTCGCCTCACGCCCGTCGGTCTTGCAGAAGGGAAGAACGTCCTGACGGATGACGGTGAACGCTCCGACGTAAGCGTGATCCCCGATACGAACGAACTGGTGGCAACCGACATAGGCCCCGAGCGTGACCCAGTCCCCGACGTCGATGTGGCCGGCGAGCCCGACGTAGTTGGCCAGCACGGAATTGGATCCGATGCGGCAGTCGTGCGCCACGTGCGCGTACGCCATGAAGAGATTTCCGTCGCCGATCGTCGTCTCGCCCCGCCCTCCCGCGGTTCCCCGGTGGATCGTGCAGAACTCGCGAAACACGTTGCCGTTGCCGACGGTGAGCCGACTCTCCTCCCCCGCGTACTTGAGATCCTGAGGGTCGAAGCCGACCGACGCGAAGGGAAAGATCCGGTTCCCTTCTCCGAGGGTGGTCGGTCCCTCGATCTGGGCATGGGCGCCGACGCGGCAGTCCTTCCCGAGCCGCACCCGCGGCC
>JBKPSZ010000337.1:0-7256 GCA_046735265.1 Acidobacteriota bacterium
AGCGGCATCGCGACGCCGAGGTAGGCGGAGTAGAGGGCCGAAGCGATTGGGCCGTCCGGTTTCCCGAAGTCGAGGATGGCGACCTTCCCGCCGGGCGCCAGAACGCGCCGCATCTCCGCGAGGGCGGCGGGCAGATCCGCGACGTTGCGCAGTCCGTAAGCGACCGTGATCGCATCGAACGTTCCGTCGGGAAAGGGGAGTCCGAGGGCGTCGGCCTGAACGAAGCGGCTGGCGTTTCGCCGGTCGCGCGTGCGGCGCCTCGCGACCGCGAGCATCGATAAGGTGAAGTCGGCTCCCACGACGTCGCGCGCGCCGGCGTCTTCTTCGAGAAAGACGAGATCGCCGCTGCCGCAGCAGAGGTCGAGGACCCGCCCCTTCGCGGGCGAGCCGGCGAGGGCGAGCCGCACGGTCCGCCGCTTCCACCGGCGGTGCAGCCCGAAACTGATCAGGTCGTTGACGAGGTCGTAGCGCCACGCGATCCGCGAGAAGAGATCGCGAACGCGGGGGGCGCGCGAACCGTCTTCGGGGAGGTACCTGTTTTGCATTGAACCGGGGGGATTATCCAGAGGCCGAGGCGAAATGTCCCGCACTGTTATAAAGTTGTCGTTTCCATGAGCGAAGACGCGAAGAAGCCCGTCAGCGAGGCGGAGGCCCGCCGGGTCGCGGAGGAGGCCCGGGAGTCGGAGTGGAAGTCCCCGAGCTTCTTAAAGGAGCTCTTCCTCGGCAACTTCCGCCTCAATCTCGTGCATGCCTTCCCGGAAATGCCGCCCGAGAGGCCGGAGTTCCGCGCCTTCTACGACGCCATGGCGCGGTTCCTCGCGGAAGAGGTAGACGCCGACGCGATCGACCGCGAGGGGAAGGTGCCGCCACAAGTCGTCCAGCGGCTCGCGGAGCTCGGCGCCTTCGGAATGAAGGTGCCGCGGGAGTACGGCGGCCTCGGCCTCTCCCAGCGGGAATACAGCGAGGTCATGAAGCTGATCTCGAGCTGGGACGGGAACCTCGTCGTCCTCCTGTCCGCGCATCAGTCGATCGGAGTTCCGCAACCCCTGAAGGTCTTCGGCACCCCCGAGCAGAAAAAGAAGTACTTCCCGCGGCTCGCGAAAGGCGCGATTTCCGCCTTCGCACTGACGGAGCCCCACGTCGGGTCGGATCCGGCGAACCTCTCGACCTCGGCGACGCGCACCCCCGAGGGCGACTACGTCTTGAACGGCGAGAAGCTCTGGTGCACCAACGGCACGGTCGCCGATCTTTTCGTCGTGATGGCGCGCCACCCCGACACGAAGAAGATCTCCGCGTTCATCGTCGAGAAGGACTGGCCCGGCGTCGAGGTCGTGATCCGCTGCCACTTCATGGGCCTGAAGGCAATCGAGAACGGCGTCATCCGTTTCAAGAACGTCCGCGTCCCGAAGGAAAACCTCCTTCTCGGGGAAGGACGGGGACTGAAGCTCGCCCTGGTCACTCTGAACACCGGCCGCCTGACGCTGCCCGCCTCGTGCGCGGCGTTCGCGAAGAGATGTCTCGAGATCTGCCGGGTCTGGTCGAACGAGCGCGTGCAGTGGGGGCAGCCGATCGGCAAACACGACGCGATCGCGCAGCTCCTGGCCGAAATGGCGGCGACGACGTTCGCGATCGAGGCCGTGTCCGACCTCTCCTCGGCCATGGCCGACATGGGTGACCGGGACATCCGCCTGGAGGCCGCGGTCGCCAAGATGTGGAACTCCGAGGAGGGGTGGAAGCTCATCGACCGCACCATGCAGATCCGGGGAGGGCGCGGCTACGAGACGGCCGACTCCCTGCGCGCGCGCGGCGAGAAGCCGATCCCGGTCGAACGCATGATGCGCGACTTCCGCATCAACCTGATCTTCGAGGGCTCCTCGGAGATCATGCGTCTCTTCATCGCCCGCGAAGCGCTCGACCGGCACCTCGCGGTCGCGGGGGACCTCTTCAATCCGAAAGTGTCGAGATCCGAGAAGATCCGTCGCGTCGCGCCGCGCTTCGTCGGCTTCTACGCGAAGTGGTATCCGTCGCGCTGGATCGGCTGGGGCCGCGCGCCGAGGTTCTCCGAGTTCGGGCCGCTCGCCGGCCACGTCCGCTACCTCGAACGCACGACGCGGCATCTCGCGCGGGCGCTCTTCCACATGATGGCGCGCTACGGTCCGAAGCTCGAGAAGCGGCAGGCGCTGCTCTTCCGGGCCGTGGACATCGGGGCCGACCTCTACGCCATGTCGGCCGCCGTCAGCCGCGCCCAGCAGATCCGCAAGGCCGGACGTCCCGAAGCGGAACACGCCGTCGAGCTCGCGGACGTCTTCTGCCGGATGACGCGACGGCGGATCGCGGGATTCTTCCGCGATCTGCGTTCGAACGACGACGTCTTGAAGTACCGGACCGCCCGGCGGGTCCTCGAAGGGGAGCACGTGTGGCTCGAGTCGGGGCTCGTACCGGCCGAGGCGATGGAACGGTTCACGATGCCGGCGGTCCGACCGCAGAAGGAGCGGGCGGCCGGCTAGGAGCGCGGCGGGCGGAAGGCGCCCCCGCTTACCGGATTCCGCGGCCGATCGGGCTCGGGACGAAGAGGCCCGCCAGGAATCCGATCACGCTCGTGAACATGGAGAGCACGAGCTCCGGCGTCGCCGCGGCATCCTTCGGGACCCCGCGGAACATCGCGATCGCTATGGTGGCGAAGGACCCGACGAGAACGAGAGAAAACGCCGCGATCACCATGATCCAGATCACGTCGCGCACTTTCGCCCCCGGGTCCGGGAAGGCGATCCTCCGGGCGAGCTCGAGGCGCTGATCGGGCGACAGCGGCTTCGCCGCCTCCTCGGCGACGCGCTTGCGCGTCTCCCCGTCCATGTTCGTCAGTAGCGCGCAGGCCGATTCCAGGTCCGAGGGCATGGTCTCCTCCGTTCGAAGAGAGCTTATGTCCGGCGAGCCCGGCTCGCCGTAGGTCGCTCTCTGGGAGGGGATTAGAATTTCCGAACAGCCGTGATCCTTTCTCCCGGACACCGGCTCGGACCCTACGAGATCCTGGCTGCGATCGGCGCCGGGGGAATGGGGGAGGTTTACAAGGCGCGCGATCGCATGAATTCCTCCCCTCGAAAATTGGCTCGTTGATATCGCCGATCCCCGGGGGATTCTCTCGACGGCGCGGCGAGCATTCGGCTCGCCGCGCTAGATCCAGGCCGGTGCCTGTTCAGACCCCCGGCACCTCGTCGCTCGTCTCGCTGATCCCCTCGAAGAGGATCGTCGAGAGATAGCGCTCGCCGGTATCGGGCAGCATCGCGAGGATCACGCTTCCCTTCGCCGACTTCTCGGCGATCTTTCGCGCGCCGGCGAAGGTCCCGCCCGAAGAGATCCCGCAGAAGATGCCTTCCTTCTGCGCGAGGTCCTTCGCGGCGTCGCGCGCTTCGATGTCGGTGACCGTCACGAGCTCGTCGAATCCCTTGCGGTTCAGGACGGCCGGGATGAAATCGGGAGTCCACCCCTGGATCTTGTGCGGCTGCCAGGGCTTGCCGGCGAGGAGCGCCGCGCCCTCCGGCTCGACGACGGCGATCTTCGTGTCGGGCCGCGCCCTGCGAATCATGTCGCCGGCTCCGGTCAGCGTGCCGCCGGTGCCGTATCCGGTGACCCACCAGTCGAGCCGCCGCCCGACGAAGTCGCGCAGGATCTCGGGACCGGTCGTGTTGCGGTGGTATTCGGGGTTTGCTTCGTTCTCGAACTGCCGCGCGAGAAACCAGCCGTTCTTCTTCGCGAGCTCCTCGGTCTTCTTGACCATCCCGGAGCCGCGCTCGGCGGCGGGCCAGAGAACAACTTTCGCTCCGAGGAACTTCATCAGCTTGCGGCGCTCGACCGAGAAGCTGTCCGACATCACCGCGACGAACGGATATCCCTTGACCGCGCACACCATCGCGAGCGCGATCCCCGTATTGCCCGAGGTCGCCTCGACGACGGTCTGGCCTGGCTTCAGCGTCCCCCGGCGCTCGGCATCCTCGATGATGGCGATCGCGAGGCGGTCCTTGACCGAAGAGAGCGGGTTGAAGGCCTCGCACTTGACGTACATTTCGACGCCCGACGGCGCCATCCGATGGATCTTGACGACCGGCGTGTTTCCGATCGTGCCGAGAATGTTTTCGTGAATCATTGCTCCTCCATGTCGCGGACGCTTAGGATATGCGATCCAAATGATCAAACGAGAGGCCTTCGTCTTCGTGATGTTCCTCGCGACCGCCGTCGCCGCCTCCGCCGCTCCCCGAACGATGCGCGTCGACTACGACCACACGGGCAACGCGACCGAGGAGCGATTCGCCCTCGACCGCGTCGTGCTCGAGCCCCTCGAATGGCCGGGAAATCCGGCCCGCGCGCTCGACGACACGAACCTCGGCAAATACTTCTTCGAAGTGGTGGACCGCAAATCGAACCGCGTAATTTATTCGCGCGGATTCGCGTCGGTCTTCGGCGAGTGGGAGACGACGGGGGAGGCGAAGGAGCGGTTTCGGACTTTCTCCGAGTCGCTGCGCTTCCCAGCGCCGTCCGCTCCTGTTCAGATCCTGGTCAAGAAGCGCGACTCGAACAACGCCTTCCGGGAAATCTGGTCCACGCTCGTGGACCCCGCCGGCATGTTCGTGGACCCGTCGAAGCCTCCGTCGCCAGGACCGCTCCTCGAGATCGAGAGGCACGGTCCGCCGGCGGAGAAGATCGACTTCCTGATCCTCGGCGACGGCTATACGGCCGCCGAGCGCGCCAAATTCGAGAAAGACGCCCGGCGTCTGACCGAGCTCCTCTTCGCCGTCTCTCCGTTCAAGGAGAGGCGCTCCGACTTCAACGTGTGGGGCCTCTGCCCGCCGACCGAAGAGTCGGGCATCTCGCGTCCTTCGAGCGGGATTCACCGGCGCTCGCGCGTCGGCGCGACCTACGACGCCTTCGGGTCCGAGCGCTACGTGCTGACCTTCGAGAACCGTTCCTTTCGCGACGTCGCCTCCTTCGCGCCCTACGAATTCGTCGAGATCCTGACGAACTCCCGGACGTACGGCGGGGGAGGGATCTTCGGGCAGTATTCGACGGTGGCCGCCGACAGCCTGTGGGCGCCCTACGTGTTCGTCCACGAGTTCGGCCACCATTTCGCGGCGCTCGCCGACGAGTACTACACCTCGGCCGTCGCCTACGAGCCGGCATCGGGACCGAAGATCGAGCCCTGGGAGTCGAACGTCACCGCCCTGCTCGATCCCGACAAGCTCAAGTGGAAGGATCTCGTCGCGAACGGAACTCCACTGCCGACGCCGTGGCCGAAGGAAAAGTTCGAGGCGATGGCGCGCGATTTCCAGGGCCGTCGCCGGAAGATCCGGGCCGCGAACGGACCGGAGGAGCAGATGGATGTTCTCTTCTCGGAGGAGAAAACGGAGGAGTCGAGGCTCCTGGGCGCCGATCCGCATGCCGGAAAGGTCGGCGCGTTCGAGGGCGCGATGTACGAAGCGAAGGGCTACTTCCGGCCTCAAATCGACTGCATCATGTTCACCCGCGACGACGTCGGCTTCTGCGCTGTCTGCCGCCGCGCGATCCAGGCCGTGATGGACCTCTACACCAAGGGGTGAGCTCGTCCGGAAGCGTTCCTCCCGGCCCACCGCGCCTCGAATAGAATTGGGCTTCGGTTCTTTCTAGCCATGAGCCTTCGCCGCGGCCTCCAGCTCGTCGGCTTCGCGCGGCGGCACCTCGGCCGAATGGCGCGCGGCCGCCGGGACGTCCTGGCGCACCTGTCGTCGCCGCGATCCGACAACCTCCCGATGCCGACGTTCCTGCAGCTGCGCGTGACGAACCTCTGCAATCTGCGCTGCAAGATGTGCGGGCAGTGGGGGGACACCGGCATCTATCGCGCCGACGGTTACTCCGCCTCCGCGACCGACGGAGAGAAGGAGCGAGACCGGATCCGGGAGCTCATCGGTCTCTCCCGCCAGCTCGCGCTCGCCGACTACGTCAAGCTGCTCGACGAGGTCGCCGCCTGGAAGCCGATCGTCTCGCTCTTCGGCGGCGAGCCCCTCCTCTATCCCGAAATCCTGCCGCTCGTGCGCGAGATCAAGCGCCGCGACCTGACCTGCACGGTGATCACCAACGGCGGCCGCCTCGAGCCCTATGCGAGGGAGCTCGTCGAAGCCGGCATCGACTCGATCGCGGTGTCGATCGACGGCCCGCCCGACGTACACAACCGCATCCGGGGTAAAGCCGACAGCTTCCAGAAGGCGGCTGCGGGAGTCGAGGCGGTGGCGGCGTGGCGCCGCAAACTTGGCCGCTCGACGCCGATGCAGATCGCGATCCTGCCGATCACGGAGCTGAACCTCGACGCCATCGGACCCGCAGTCGAGGCGCTCCGCGAGCTGCCGCTCGACACGATCAACGTGGGTCTGCGCTGGTACATCCCGAAGGAAGTCGGCGCCGACTACGAGCGGGTCATGAAGGAGGAATTCGGGATCCGCGCCGAGTCCTGGAAGGGGTTCGACTTCGACGCCGCCTCGATCCCCGCGACTCGCGGCCAGCAGCTCTCGGAGCTCGTGAAGTTGCTCAAGGGAATTCATCGCCGCCGACTCTTCGATTCGAGCCTCGGCCGCCCCTGGGTCTCCTTCGTCCCGGACGTCCCCGCGCAACGGGTGCCCCAATATTTCTCGGACTTCGGACAGACCTTCGGCCACAACCTCTGCCCGGTGGCGTGGTACTTCGCGCAGGTCGAGCCCGACGGCGAGGTCTGCTTCTGCGGCGACTTCCCCGACTACTTCATCGGCAACGTGCGGCGGCAGTCCTTCCACGAGATCTGGACAGGAGAGAAGGCGCAGAAATTCCGCGCGAAGCTCGCCCGCGAGCCGCTCCCCATCTGCGCCCGCTGCTGCGGCAACTACGTGTACGGAAAATGGGAGCGGCCGGCGGCCGCCGCCTCTCCCGACCGGCCGCGCGAGGCGTTGACGGCGGCGGCCGCGCCCGCCGCCGGATCTGCGACGTAACTCACGGACAGGTTGCGAAAGCGTTCGTGTCCTGGAGCGGCGCGAACGGCGTGTTGAGAGCGTTCCGGTAGGTCTTCCGCTCCCCGGTCTGCGTGTCGGTCACCGTCGTCGTGACTTCGACGTTCGTCAGCCCCGCGGCGAAGACCCAGAAGCGGCTGGCAAACGAGCAGGCGTTCAAGACCTTGATGACGACCTCGACGTTGTTCTGGTCGAAGAACCAGAAATAGCCCTGTCTCTTATACACATCTCCGAGCCCACGAGACCTTCTAAGTC
>JBKPSZ010000338.1:0-5986 GCA_046735265.1 Acidobacteriota bacterium
GTTGACTTCCTGGGCGATCTCGTCGGTCCACATCGGCTCGACCGTCTCGGGGGCGACCGATCCGATGGCGCAAGACGGAACCGCTCCTCGAGCGGCTCGCACGAGCGCGGCAGCGGCCGAAGGCTCGGCGCCGTCGTCGCAGATGACCGACTCGAAGTCGAGGGGGAGGCCCCAGCTCTCGGAGAGTGCCGCGCCGAGCGCCGGCCGGTAGACCTCGAGCGCGGTCGCCCGGAAGGGGCCAGAGGGGAACTCGATGTCCCTCAGCGCTTCGAGGAGCTCCGCGTACGCGATCGTGTGCAGCAGCCCGAGCGTGTAGCCGCGCTCCCGCGTGATCGAGAAGCGCTCCGCGAAACGGCCCGCGGCCACCGCGGCGGCCACGGACGCGCGCCTCAGGACCCGAGCCGGCTTGTCATCCGCAGCGATTCGCGCCATGTCGGGCCCGGACAGCCGGTCGATGAGCACCGTGATCGCTCGGGTCCCGACCCGCTGGATCACGTCGGGAGCCGCGCCGACCGAGTTGTCGCGATCCACCGAAAGCGCGTTGGCGAGGATCAGCAGGTCGAGGGTCAGGTAGGGGTCGAGGGCCGCCACCGGAATGACGGCGGAAACGTCCACCGGAGACTTGCGGAGGATCTGCTGCAGGAGCTCGGCCGTGTCCTCGTGGACCGGGTGCATCACGACGTGACGGGCGACGCGCTGGCGGAGGCGCTGCGTGAACTCCTGGAACTGGCGGTGGGCGGCGCGCGCCGGCTCGGGCTCGATCGGCGCTCCGAGCCGCTCGAGGATTTCCCAGTAGCGGTCGTCCGTTTCGGACGGGTCGAAGGCGAGAACGGGCGGATCCGGCACCGCAGTGCCCGTCGCCCGGCGGCGTCGCCGGGTGTTGTCGTCCAGGGCCTTGACGCCTTCGAACGCCAGCGCCTGGCCTCGAAGCGAGAGACCGATCCGGAGGATCGGCTGCACGCGGAAGTCCGGGTCGTACTCGAAGCGGGCCTCCCGCCACTCGAAAGTCTCGAAGAGCAGCTTGCGGGCGAGCTCCTCGACACGGAGCGAGAGCCCGTCGAGCGTGTCGTAACCCGCGTCCAGGATGAGACGCGTCAGGTTCTCCTGGCTCGTGAAATTGCGGGCGAGAAGCTCATAGAGAGTCGCCGCGGGGAGGGCCCCGCTCCGCAGCAGGTGCACCCCGAGCCGGTGGCGGGGTTGCGAGCCCGAGACGTAGACGATCTGGCCCTCCCTCCAGTCGAGGACCCGGCGGTCTCGCCCGTGCTCCAGAGTCAACCGCCCGGTCCGGCGGTTCAACTCCATCCATTGCAGGAGGTCGGCGAAGCCGAAGACCTCCAGCCTTCCGGTCAGTCTCGCCGTCAATTTCTTGCCTGTCCCACTATTGTAGCCTGCTTGGACAGCGGGACCCGGTCGCCCGGGCGCGCCCGGAGCCGGCTGTGCCAGAATCGGTCCGTGCCCGCCAAGGAGAAGGAGCCCCGGGCGGCGCGCGCGCCGGGGCGTCCGGCGCCCCCCGCGACGACGACCTCGGGACTTCCGGTCGCTCCCTACTTCGGCGAACCCGCCCCCGGCACGTACCCGTTCACGCGCGGGATCTCGGATGAGGGGTATCGCGGCCGCTACTGGACGATGCGCCAGTACGCCGGCTACGGCAGCGCCCGCGAGTCCAACCGGCGGTTCCGATACCTGCTCTCGCAGGGGCAGACCGGGCTTTCCGTCGCTTTCGACCTTCCGACACAGATGGGCTACGACTCGGACGACCCCATGGCCCGGGGCGAGGTCGGCAAGGTCGGGGTCGCGATCGCGTCGATCGAGGACATGCGGATCCTGACCGAAGCACTTCCCCTTGCGGACGTCTCGATCTCGATGACGATCAACTCGACCGCCGCGATCCTCCTCGCTCTGCTCCTCGCCGCGGCGCGCGAGCGCGGCGTCGCCTGGACGAAGATCTCGGGGACGGTCCAGAACGATCTGCTCAAGGAGTACACGGCGCGGGGGACCTACATCTTCCCGCCGCGGGAATCGCTCAAGATCACCACCGACATCTTTCAGTTCTGCGGCCAGGAAGTCCCGCGGTGGAACACCATCTCCATCTCGGGGTACCACATCCGGGAGGCGGGAGCGACGGCGGTCCAGGAAGTCGCCTTCACGCTCGCCAACGCGATCGCCTACGTGGACGCCGCAATCTCCCGCGGGCTCGCGATCGACGACTTCGCGCCGCGCCTCTCTTTCTTCTTCAACGCCCATTCGAACTTCTTCGAGGAAGTCGCCAAGTTCCGCGCCGCGCGCTCGCTCTGGGCCGAAATCGCGCGGGATCGCTTCGGAGCGCGCGACCCGCGCTCCTGGCGCCTCCGTTTTCATACGCAGACCGCCGGGTCGACCCTGACGGCCCAGCAGAACGACGTCAACGCGGTGCGCGTCGCCCTGCAGGCCCTGTCGGCCGTTCTCGGCGGAACGCAATCGCTCCACACCAACGCCTTCGACGAGGCGCTCGCTCTGCCGACGGAGAAGTCGGCGCGCCTGGCCCTCCGCACGCAGCAGGTCATCGCGGCCGAGACGGGTGTCGCTGACGTCGTGGATCCGCTCGGCGGGTCGGCGCTCGTGGAGGAGTGGACGCGGGAAGTCCGGGACCGAGCGAAGGAGCTCATCGGCCGGATCGACGAGATGGGCGGCGCGGTGGCTGCAATCGAGAACGGGTTCGTCGCCCGCGAGATCGAGGAGTCCGCCTACGCGGCGCAGAAGGAGATCGAGGAAGGGCGCCGCGTCGTCGTGGGCGTCAACGCCTACGAGGAGGCGGAGAGCGCGCCGCCGCCGCTTTTGACCGTCGATCCCGCGATCGAGCGCGACCAGATGGAGCGCCTCGCCGCTTTCCGGGCGTCGCGCGATCCCGGCAAGTGCGCCGCGGCTCTCGAAAGGGTGCGGGCAGACGCCTCCGAGGACCGGAACGTCATGCCCTCGATCGTCGAGGCGATCGAGTCGAGCGCGACGCTGGGAGAGATCGTCAAGGCCCTGAAGTCCGTGTTCGGAGAGTACCGCCCCGGCGGTTAACGAAGGCTTAAGTGCTGAGCGCCGAGGCGGTTGCCCGTGTGGAAATCGCGGCGGTGACGCGCCGACGTTCCGGTTCCGAAAAGCGAAACTCCGGCGCAAGCAGCTAAACCCCTCATGGGACTACATCTTCTCGGAGCGCACAGGAGTCGGTGCAAACCGCTCGCGGACCGCTTGCATGCGCGTTTTTGAGGCTCTTTCCACAGCCATTTCGACAGGGTTTTCCGCCGCCTCTTCGGAAAACTGCGGATTCGGCGGATTTCCCCGGATTTCGAGGTTTCTTCAGGCGGCGCCGCGCTAGGCGGGCGGCTCGAAACAGCGCCGGCAGCGGGCCTCGTAGACCCCCTGCGCGCCCACGACGACCCGTTCGGAGCTGTCCACGAGACGCTGTGTGTTGTTGGCCGGCGCGCCGCAGCGCATGCAGATCGCGAGCGTCTTCGTGACGTCCTCGGCGATCGCCATGAGCGACGGGATCGGCTCGAACGGGGTTCCGCGGAAGTCCTTGTCGAGACCGGCGACGATGACGCGCTTGCCCTGATCGGCGAGGCGCTGGCAGGCCTCGACGAGCCCCGGATCGAAGAATTGAGCCTCGTCGATGCCGATCACCTCGCTCTTGTGGTCCACTTTCGCCATCAGCTCCGCGCTCGAGGAAACCGCGAGCGAAGGGAGCCGCATCTCGCTGTGCGAGACGATCTCCTCTTCACCGAATCGGTTGTCGATCGCGGGTTTGAAGACCTGCACTCGCTGTTTCGCGATCAGGGCCCGGCGAATCCGGCGGATCAGCTCCTCGCTCTTGCCCGAGAACATGCTCCCGCAGATCACCTCGATCCAGCCGAGCTGGGTCTTGACGAGCGCCATGGGGGGCGGATCTTACATGGATCCTCGCTCGAGAAATCGCTCCAGCTCCGCGAAGTTCGCGAACACCCGCTCCGCGCAGGCGAGCACCCAGCCGGAGGACTCGTTCCGGGGCATGCCGAGCACGAGATACACGGGTTTTCCGAGTCGGTAAGCGAGCGTGATCTCGGCGGCCGTTCCCCCGCCGCGCGCCGCCGCGTCGTCCCAGAACGCCACCAGCGCATCGGACTCCCGCTCGATCTTCGCGAGATCCCAGGCCACGATCTTCCGCACCGTCCGGCGGAAGCGTTCGGGGTCCTCGAGCTTCCAGCGGCGGAAGTCGCGGAGCTCCTCGGGGTCGAGGTCCTTCTTCTCGTCGGACGCCGGGTCGTAGAAGTCGTGGCCGAGCCGCTCGAGCTGCGAGGCCAGCCGGCGGCGCCAGGCCCGCCCTCCATCGGAGCTGTGCTCGATGGCTCCGGAAAGGTAGATCCTCAAGAGACGCCGATTCGCGGACAGAGCGGCAGGACGGGGCACTCCGGGCACTGCGGCTTTCGCGCGTGACAGATCCGGCGGCCGTGAAAGATGAGCCGGTGCGCGGCCATGGTCCGCTGCCCCTTCGGAACGAGGGCGTTCAAGTCCTCCTCGACTTTGACCGGATCGGTCTCGCGCGTCCAGTCGAGGCGGCGCGCCAGCCGGCCCACGTGCGTATCCACGACGAAGCCTTCGTCCTTGCCGAAGGCGTTTCCGAGAATCACGTTGGCGGTCTTGCGGCCGACGCCGGGAAGCTCGAGGAGCGCCTCCATCGTGTCGGGCACCCGTCCTCCGTGCTCGGCGGCGATCGCGGCGCCGGCCCGGCGGAGGCTGCGCGCCTTGGCGTTGAAGAAGCCGGTCGTGCGGATGTCTTCCT
This sequence comes from Acidobacteriota bacterium, assembly GCA_046735265.1. Classification (GTDB taxonomy): domain Bacteria; phylum Acidobacteriota; class Thermoanaerobaculia; order UBA5066; family Gp7-AA6; genus DATBFU01. The sequence goes on from JBKPSZ010000338.1 coordinate 4,784, forward strand.
CGAGCTCGCCCGGCTTCGCGCGCGCGTAGTCGGCGGCGGTGCGGTACTTGCGGAAGAGGGCCGGGGTCACCATGTTCACGCGAACGTCGGTGCACTGTGCCGAGAGCACCGTCGCGACGAGAAGCTCGAGCGAGCTTCCGAAGTCGAGCGCGCAGCGCGCGTCGGGGTATGCCTTCGCGAGCCGCCGGAGGACCTTCCGCGCGCGAACCCTCTTCTCCTCGAAGGTCTCGCGGGGGCGGCGGCGCGGAGGGGAGGCCGTTCTCTTCGTCGCGCGCGGTTTCACGCCGCGGCATTCTATTTCGGCTAAGCTGCCGCGCCGGAGGAAGCGCTCATCCGATCGAGTTTCGCCGCGCTCCGTCTCGTCGGAGCCGTACTTCTCGGAGCGTCGTTCGCGGCCGCGCGCGCGCCGGAGGGCGCCCGGGCCTCCCGGTCACTGACCATCCTCCACACGTCGGACCTGCATGGGCACGTCCATCCGACCGACTCGCTCGCGGATCGCGACTTCGGAGACGGGCTCGCGCGGGTCGCCGCCACGGTCCGCTCGGTCCGAGCCGAAGGACGTCCGGTTCTCCTGCTCGATTCCGGCGACACGATCCAGGGCATGCCCGAGCAGGCGATCGCCTTCGAGGCCGGGCCCGCCGCCCCCGATCCCATCGTGAACGCCATGAATCGCGTCGGCTACGACGCCATGGCGGTCGGCAATCACGAGTTCGACTTCGGGCGCGAGCGCCTCGCCCGCTCCCGCGGGCAGGCGCGGTTCCCGTTCCTGTCGGCGAACATCGTGGAGGAGGGGAGCGGCGAACCGGCCTTTCCCCCTTACCGGGTCGCGTCCGTCGACGGCGTGCGCGTCGGGATCCTCGGGCTCACGACGAAGCTCGTGCCCTCCTGGGAGTCCGCGGGCCGCGTCGCCGGGCTTCGCTTCACGGACTCGGTCGAGGCGGCGGGGCGGTACGTCCCCGTCCTGCGGGGCAAGGAGCGCTGCGACCTGGTCGTCGTCCTGGTTCACGAGGGGTTCGAGCGGAGCCTCGACACCGGAGAGGACCGAGGCTCCGGCGACGAGAACCAGGCGTACGCGATCGCGACGGGCGTTCCCGGGATCGACCTGCTCCTGACCGGACACACCCATTCCGTCATCGATCCGCGGAAGCTCGGAGGAACCTGGGTCTCGCAGCCGGGCCGCTTCGCCAACACGGTGACGCGCTT
>JBKPSZ010000339.1:0-4128 GCA_046735265.1 Acidobacteriota bacterium
CGGCCCCCATCCGGCACGCCGCGACCTCGCTGTCGAGATCGCCGCGCAGGCTGTCCGGCAGTCGCGAGTTTCGCACCATCACCTTGATGAGATCCTCGTTCGGCACCCCGGCCTGGTAGATCCGGACGGGCGGGACGATGAGGCCTTCCTGGTAGGCGCTCGTCGCGTGCGAGGGCATCGAGCCGGGCACCGCGCCGCCGATGTCGTCGTGATGGCCGAAGGCCTGCACGAACGCGACCACGATGCCGTCGGCGAACACCGGCACGGTCACGCAGAGATCGGGCAGATGACCGATCCCGCCCTCGGAGCCGTAGACGTCGTTGTGGAAGAAGACGTCGCCCGGCCGCATCGTTTCGAGCGGGAAGTCGCGCACGATCGGCTGCACGAGCGCCGAGTACGAGCGGCCGGTGAGCTTGCGGCATCGGCGGTCGTGGATCCCCGCGCGAAAGTCGCGCGCCTCGCGGATCATCGGCGAGCGCGACGTGCGCTCGATCGCGGCCTCGACCTCGGCTTCCACGGAGGCGAGCGTGCCCTCGACGATCTGGATGACGATCGGATCGACCACGGGCCTGGTCTGCGTGCCGTGCCCCACTACGCGGCTCCCCGCGTGAGGATCAGGTTGCCGAAGCGATCCGTCTCGACACGCTGGCCGGGATAGACGACCGTGGTCGCGCCGTACTCCTCGATGACGGCCGGCCCGCTCAACGTGTCACCCGGCGCCAGGAGCGCCCGCGCGTAGACCGGACATTCGACGGTCTCCTCGGAAAACACGACCGGGCGTGTTCCGCTGAGGGCCCGCGCCGGCCGCCCGTCGCCCGGCGGCCGCTCGCGCAGCTTGGGCCGCGCGATCGGTCCGATGCCGGTCACTCTCAGATTCACCCATTCCACCGCCTGGCGGTCCGTCCTCCCGTGTCCCGTCACCCGGCGATAGCTGTAGCCGTAGCGCTGCTCGTGGGCCTCGTGAAAACGGTCCGTCGCGACGGCCGCCGACTGCTCGTCGATCGTGCCCGCCGGCAGCTCGACCGCGACTTCCCAGGCCTGTCCGAAATAGCGCAGATCGGCGCTGCGCTCGATGCGCATCTCGTGCTCGGAGAAGCCCTCGGATGCGAGGGCCGCCCGCGCCAGCGCCTCGAGGCGTGCCAGGTGCGCGTTCACGGCCGCATGGTCGAGGCGGTCATGGCGCTGTACGAACGTCTGCACGTAGTCGTTCTTCAGATCGACCGTGAGCAGCCCGAGCGCCGACACGTTTCCGGGGGACAGCGGTATCAGCGCGGCGCGCAGATGCAGGAGATCCAGGAGTCGTCCGGCCAGGAGCGGGCCGGATCCGCCGAAGGCCACGAGTGTGTAGTCGCGCGGATCGAGCCCGCGCTTGACCGATACCTGCTGGATGGCGTTGGCCTGGTTCCACGCCGCGATCTCCAGAATGCCCTCGGCGGCGCGCGTGGGCGGAAGGCCGAGCCGCGCCGCGAGGGCGGCGATCCCGTCCCGCGCGCGCTCGACGCTGAGCGGGATCTCGCCGCCGAGCAGCCGCGGTGGGATGCGACCGAGCACGAGATGCGCGTCGGTCGTCGTGGGCTCGGCGCCACCGCGTCCATAGCAGAGGGGGCCCGGATCGGCGCCGGCGCTGCGCGGGCCCACCTTGAGCCCGCCGTCCGGTGCGATCCACGCGATGCTGCCGCCGCCCGCGCCCACGGTGACGATGTCGATCATCGGCACCTTGACCGGGAAGCGCCCCACCGCGCCGTCGGTCGTGAGACCAGGGAGCCCGTGCTCGACGAGGCAGACGTCGGTGCTCGTGCCGCCGGCATCCGCGGTGAGCACCCGGTCGAAGCCCGCCACCCCGGCGAGTATGCTCGCCCCGAGCGCCCCCGCCGCAGGCCCGCTCAGGATCGTGGTGATCGGCTGGGCGGCAACTTCTCGCGCCGAGATCACCCCACCGTTCGATTTCATCACGTAGAACGGCACTCCGGTCCCGAGCTCGGTGTCGAGGCGCGCCTGGATGGCTCCCACGTAGGCGGCCACGCGCGATTTCACGAACGCGTCCACGAGCGTCGTCACCGTGCGCTCGTACTCGCGGTACTCGGGCAGCACGTCGGATGAGATCGACACGTGTGCGCCGGGATGCTCGCGCTCGAGAATGGCGCGCATGCGCCGCTCGTGCTCGGGATTCGCGTAGGCATGGATGAAGCTGACGCCGATGGAATCGATGCCGTGATCCCGGAACCAGCGCGCCGCCGCGACGGCGGCGGCTTCGTCGAATGGACGCAGCACGTCGCCGCGGAAATTCAGCCGCTCGGGAACCTCGTGGACCAGATGGAGAGGAACGATGCGCTCGGGCTTCACCCAGAAATAGGAGTTGCCGTAGCCGCGCGGCACGGCTTGGCGCGCGATCTCGAGGACATGGCGGAAGCCCAGCGTGGTGACGAGTCCCAGGCCGGGAAAGCGATCCTGGAGGAGCGCGTTCGTAGCGACGGTGGTCCCGTGGGAGACGGCGGCGACAGCGGGCGCGACGGCGGGAGCCGACGCGACCTGCTCGATGAGGCGCAGGATCTTGCGGATGCCATCCAGCACACCGAGCGAGGGGTCGGCTGGTGTGGACGGCGTCTTCGTCGTGAAGATCTCGCCGGTGGCCTCGTCGACGGCCACCACGTCGGTGAAGGTGCCGCCCGTGTCGATGCCGATCCTGAGCCGGCGACTCACGATCGGCGCCGCCGCCGGTGCGGGCCGATCTTGATGTTCGCGACGTTCGGGGCTGCGCGGCGCGTCCAGCGGCCGGCTTCGAATCGCCTGCCCGAAGCCTCCCAGTGGTGGGCGATCAGCGAGGCATGCTCGCCGAGGCGATCGACATGAAGCTTCTCCAGCGCCGCGGCCACCGCGGCGTGGAGCTGGGCTCGCCGCTCGCCGAGCCGTGAGCGATAGGCGACGTCAGCCGTGAGCATCTGCCTGAACGCGTACGGCGAGCTCGATGCCGCGGGGGCGGAGCGTCTCGGCATAGCCGCGCAGGGCGTCGCGCGCCGCGAGCGCGGCCTGGCACGCACGTCGAGCCCGCGGGTCGCGCGGGATCGCCGTCGGGCCGACTTCGCCACCGAGCGGTGCGCGGTACCGTGCACAGAATCGGGCGGACTCGTTGCTCTGGTGCTGGCAGCGCGGACACCGCATCCGGGGACGCTCCGTCGTGAAGATAGCACGATGGCCACGACCGGCGGTGTCCACGCGCGACGCCGGACTCAGCGCGGAACGAAGCGGGTGGTGAACGCCTCGGGTGGGATGCTGTCGAGGAATCCCTTGCCCATGACCTCGTTGGCCATCCGGCCGAACGTCGACAGCGAGTCGATGAACTTCTGGTCCCAGCGCAGGATGTAGTCCCGGAGCACGCGCTCGCGCAGGAGCGACACGCCCTCGGGCGTGTCGAATCCGAGGCTCTTGCCGAAGCTCTCGAAGATCTCGGGATGCGCCTGCACGTGCCTGACCGCGTCGATCCATGCCCGATTGAAGGCGGTGAGCGCGTCGGGCGAGCGCTTGATCACGTCGTCGTTGGTACCGTAGACGATCCACAGGAAGTCCTCGCCCACGTGCTGCTTGTAGACCTCGCCGAGGCTGGCGACCGAGCGGAATCTCCCCGACGTCACCGCCTTGGCGGCGAGCGGGTCGAAGTTGAGCGCGGCGTCGAGCTCGCCTTTGTCGATGAGGCTCGTGAGCAGGCCGGGCGCGGCGTACTGCAGGTGTCCGGTCTTGCCGGGGTCATAGCCGTAGTACTTCGCGGTCAGCGTGCGGAAGAGCACGGTGGCGGTCCCCGCCGCCCCCGCGTAGGAACCGACCTTCTTGCCCTTGAGGTCGGCGAGCGTTCGGATCGGCGAGCCCTGGGGCACGATCACGTCGAGCGTGGCGCCGCGGCCGACCGAGTAGATCGCGGTCACCGGTACGCCCTGGCTGCGGAACTGCGCGAACGCGGTCCAGCCGCCGAAGCCCACGTCCACGTCCTTGCCGCGGATGGCGGTGAACAGTCCGTCGAGGGTCGGGTACCGCACGTACTCGACGTCGAGCCCGTACCTCTGGTCGAGCTTCTGCTCCTTCATGGCCTGCACGGCGATGCCGTTCAGCGACTGGGCGAGGTCGCCGAGCTTGAGC
>JBKPSZ010000340.1:0-4254 GCA_046735265.1 Acidobacteriota bacterium
GTGCCAAAGAAGTCATCGCGCAAAAGCAGAAGGAAAGCTCCCCCTCGATCGACCCCTAAGAGGCTCCTCCTGGATATCGTTCTTCTGCCCGTACCCGGACCGTACCCAAAGCCCCCCTTCTTCCGTGGCACCTGGGAGGCGACCGAAGTGAGCCCCTCGAAGGCGAAAAAGGCAGGCACTCGCAAGCGCCGCAAGTAGTGCTTCGTCGAAACCCCAATCTCCTGGTCTTCTGGAGGGGGAAGCGATTCGTCGTCCAGAACCTCGAGAACAGGAAGGGTGTGTCCGGATCGAGTGCGGTCATCGATCTGCTCGATCGCTTCGAGAAACCTGCGCGCGAGGAGCAGGTCGCCAGCAGGTTCGAGGCATACGAGCGTCGATCCGTCGTGAACGCAATCCGCCGCCTTCGGCGACACGGGTTCCTGCTCCCGGCCGCCGAGGCGGCGCGGCGGATTTCTCATATCGATGCCTGGAGAGAGAACGTCGCGTCCGTCCACTATCACGTGACCGCGAGAGATGCTCGATACTTGAGGAGCTCGGCGGCCACGGAGTCGTACCTGAAGGCGCGGCTCGCCGAGGAGCGGCAGCCGGCCAAGTTCAAACGGTACCGTCGGGCGGCTCGGAGGCAACTGCCTCGCGCGCTCTTTTCGCCGGATGCGTCCGCGTTGGGACGCGTTCTCCATGCGCGACGGACCGTTCGCGAATTCGCGCGCGCCCCGGTTCCTATCGAAGCGCTCGCGGAGATCGTGCGCGGGACCTGGGGGATGACGGGCGAGCCCGATGCCGGTGTGCTCGGCCGACTGCCGACCAAGACGAGTCCGTCGGCGGGCGCGCGCCATCCGATCGAGTGCTACGTCCTGGCGTGGAACGTGGCGCACTTGAGACCGGGGCTGTATCACTACGACGTCCGCTCGGATGAGCTGCGACGGCTGCGATCGGGAGATCTTCGAAAGGAGGTCGTCGAACTGGCCTCAGGCCAGAGCTATATGTCGCGCGCGTCTTTCGTGTGCATCATGACGGCCGTCTTCGATCGGCTCCTCTGGAAATATCCGTTCGAAAATGCCTACCGCATCCTCTGGTTGGACGCAGGCCACCTCGGACAGACGTTCTGCCTGCTGGCGACTTCCCTGGGCCTCGGTCCCTTTGTGACAGCCGCGCTTCAGGACTCGCGTATCGAAAAGCTGCTCGGCATCGACGGCGTCAAGGAGTTTCCCGTTTATCTGTGCGGCGCGGGCGTGCCCAGGGTTCCCCTGATCTCCGCGCCGGCTCGTCGTCTGTCCCCTCGAGGAGAGCCGGCAATGTAGGGGCGGCCCTTGCGGCCGCCCGCTCCCGCGGCTCGGCAAACGCAGCGTCGATCCCTCGATCACCGCGGGCGGGGACGAGCCCCGCCCCTACATCCGGAGGGCGGAACGTCCACCGCGGTGAATGTCGGGGCGGCCCTTGCGGCCGCCCGGTTGCGCCGGTCATCCCGAGCGATAGCGAGGGATCCCGAACTCGGCAGGCCCTGAGCCGCGCGATCGTATCGTCAGCGACAAGGCTCGGGATGACCGACGAATCGTTCGCGGGCGAGCCCCTCCCTACGTCCGGAGGGCGAATCGCGTCGCGGACACCGACTAGAATCCTCACGACTCCATGGCCCTTACACCCGGTTCCCGCCTGGGCCCCTACGAGATCCTCTCCCCCATCGGCGCGGGCGGCATGGGCGAGGTCTACCGGGCGCGGGACACGCGGCTCGATCGTGAAGTGGCCGTCAAGGTGCTGCCGGAACGCCTGGCGGCCTCTCCGGAGGCTCTCGCGCGTTTCGAGCGAGAGGCGCGCATCGTGGCCGCTCTCTCGCATCCCAACATCCTCGCCCTTCACGATTTCGGCGAGAGCGGAGGCGTCCGCTATGCCGTCACCGAGCTTCTGACCGGCGAGACGCTGCGGCAGCGCCTGGCGCGGGAGACGCTGTCGGCGCGCAAGGTGATCGAGATCGGAGCCGCGATGGCGGAGGGCCTGGCCGCGGCGCATGCGAAGGGCGTCGTGCACCGCGACCTGAAACCCGAGAACGTCTTTCTGGTCTCGGACGGCCGCGTGAAGATCCTCGATTTCGGCATCGCGCGAGCCGATGAGCCGGCGTCTCCCGGCATGGAGACGTCGATCCCGACCTCGGCCCCTCCGGCCACCGAGCCCGGGATCGTGATGGGAACCGTGGGCTACATGTCTCCCGAGCAGGTTCACGGCGAAGCGGCCGACGCGCGCAGCGACATTTTCGCCTTCGGCTGCGTGCTGTACGAGATGACCTCAGGGCGCCGGGCCTTTGCGGGGCGCTCCGCGGCCGAGGTTTCGTCCGCGATCCTGCGGGATGCGCCGGAGCTGCCGCCGGGCTCCGGGATTTCGTCGGCGCCTTTGAGCCGGATCATCGCTCGCTGTCTCGAGAAAAGCCCCGACGAGCGGTTCCAGTCGGCGCGAGACCTCGCCTTCGCCTTGAAGGAAGTGCCGAGTACCGGCATCTCGGAGGCGGCGCCGAAAGCGCGAGCTCCCCGCCCGTCGCGCCGCTGGCTCGTAGGCGTCGTCGTCCTGGCCGCGCTGGCGGCGGCCCTTCTGATCTGGAGACGAGAGCGCGCGTCCTCCGCCAGTCGGATCGAGTCGATCGCCGTGCTGCCCCTCACGAATCTCTCGGGCGATCCGCAGCAGGAGTATTTCGCCGAAGGTATGACGGAGGAGCTCATCACGGCGCTGGCGAAGATCTCCGCGCTGCGCGTGACCTCGCGGACGTCCGTCGTCCGGTACAAGGGATCGTCGAAGTCGCTGCCCGACATCGCGAGCGAGCTCGGCGTCGGCGCCATCGTCGAGGGCTCGGTGATGCGCAGCGGGTCGCGGGTGAAGATCACGGCCCAGCTGATCGACGCGGCGAAGGATCGACATCTCTGGGCCGACTCGTTCGAGCGCGACTTGAAGGATGTCCTCGCGCTTCAGGGGGAGGTCGCGCAGGCGATCGCCGACGAGATCGGAGTCCGGCTAACGTCGCAGGAACGATCGCGTCTCACCGGCAAGGCCGCCGTCGTCCCGGACGCCTACGAAGCCTACTTGCAGGCCCAGTACCACATGTCGAAGGCCACGTCTCCCGACACGCGCAAGGCCCTGGAGCTCTTCCGGCAGGCGACCGCGAAGCAGCCGGACTACGCCCTTGCGTATGCCGGCATCGCGAACGCCTACGTGCGGCTTTCGAGCTCCGCCTACTACGTTCTTCCTCCCAAAGAGGGGTTCCCGGCCGCGAGGGCGGCGGCGATGCGGGCCCTGGAGCTCGATGGGACGCTCGGGGAGCCCTACTCCACCCTGGGCTGGGCCAGCTTCATTTTCGATCGAGACTGGGCGAAGGCGGAGAGTCAGTTTCGGCGCGCGCTCGAGCTCGACCCGAGCTCCGCCGGAGTGCAACGCAATTACGCGATCTTTCTCGTGCGGATGGGACGGTTCGAGGAAGCGATCCAGGCGATCCGGCACGCGCATCAGCTCGACCCCGTCTCCCTCGAGGGGATCTTGGGCGTTGGAATCATCCTTCACTACGCGCGCCGCGACGACGAGGCCCTCCCCTGGTTTCGCCGCGTCCTCGACATGGACTCGCGCTTCGCGCGGGGGCATTGGGGGCTCGGGATGGCGCTGCTGGCGAAGGGGCGGCACGCAGAGGCGATCGCCGAGCTCGAGAGGGCCGTCGAGCTTTCGGGCGAAGGCGGCGTGCAGAACGGGACGCTCGGCTACGCCTACGCCGTGGCCGGCCGACGCCCGGCGGCCCTCGAAGTCATCGAGAAGTTGCAAGCGACCTCGAGCGAGAATTACGTGCCTCCCGCGGCCGTGGCTCTCGTGTTCTCCGGCCTCGGCGAGAGAGGCGAGGCGTTCGCGTGGCTCGAGAAGGCGGACGAGGAACGAGATCCCTGGATCACGGCGCTGAAGGTCGAGCCCATGTTCGATCCTCTCCGGTCCGATCCGCGGTTCCAGGATCTCGTTCGGCGCGTCGGCCTTCCGCCCTAGTAAGCGCTTACGCCGTGGCGACATCACCGCGGGCGGGGACAAGCCCCGCCCCTACACCCGGAGGGCGTGAGAACGACGCCGGAGTGGAACATCCGCCACGGCCAATGTAGGGGCGGCCCTTGTGGCCGCCCGCGGGCGCCGGTCATCCCGAGCGATAGCGAGGGATCCCGAACTCGGCAGACCAGCGCCGGTCGAAGGCTCGAATAGCTCGGGATCCCTCATCGAAGGCTCCTCGGGATGACCGACGAA
>JBKPSZ010000341.1:0-5888 GCA_046735265.1 Acidobacteriota bacterium
GCGGACGAGACGCTCGGCCGCCGAAAGGAGGATCGCGACGTGGCCGTCGTGCCCGCAGGCGTGCATCTTCCCCGGTTCGCTCGAGGCATAGTCCGCGGCCGTCGCTTCCGAAAGCGGGAGCGCGTCCATGTCGGCGCGGAGGAGGATGCGGTGGGCCGATCCGTCTCCCGGATCCGCCGTGACGCCGGTCCTGCCCACGCCGGGACGCGGCTCGAGGTTCAGTCGCCGCAGGCGATCGACGACGACTCCGGCCGTGCGACGCTCCTCGAAGGCGAGCTCCGGGTGCCGATGGAGATCGCGCCGCGTGGCGACCAGGCTCTCCCGTTCGGCCGGGGAGAGGCCGTCGATGACGCTCGCGAGCGTGCTCGGAGTTTCGCTCATGCGCGGCGCGAGAATACCGCCCCTTCCCCGGACGCGGAAATATGATGGAGGCGTGCCGCGGACGGAAGTTCCACAGGAGACCGTCGAGGCTTTCGGCCGGCTCGGCCGGTCGAGCCCGATCGACGTCTTCGAGGGCGCGCTTCTGGTGTCGCGCCTGATCGACCCTCACGCCGACGTCGAGAAGGCGCGGGAGCGAGTGGCGGGTCTCGCGAATCGGGTGGCTGCTCGCCGCGCCGCCGGGACGGCCCCCCTCGAAGCGCTCCGGGAGATCCTCTTCGAGGAGGAAGGCTTCGCGGGGGATTCGGAATCCTACGACGAGCCGCCGAACTGCTCCGTCGTCCACGCCCTGACGGTCCGACGCGGCATGCCGATCACCCTTTCGATCCTCGTGCAGGAGGTGGGACGGCGTTCGGGCGTGGAGCTCGAGGGGGTGGGGTTGCCGGGACACTTCGTGCTCGGCGGCGACGGGCTTCCCGACGGCCTCTACCTCGATCCCTTTCATGGCGGGGTCGTCTGCGACGCCGAAGAGCTCGGCCGGCGCGTCTCGGAGATCTTCGGCACGGAGATCGCGCTCTCGCCGGACGCCTTCGCGCCCGATCGTCCCGTCTCGATCCTGCGTCGCGTCCTGTCCAACCTGCGCCGCTCCTTCGAGCGGCGTCACCGGTACGAGGAGGCGCTCGGCGTCGTGGACTGCGCCGAGGCTCTCGATCCGAGCGACCCATCCGTGATGCGGGAGCGGGGCCTCCTTCTCCTCAAGGCGGGCGAGCCGCTCCAGGCGCTCGAAGCCCTCGAGGAATACCGGCGCGCGGCGTCAGGGGAAGACGCGGACGCGGTGGCGAAGCTCATCGCGACGGTGCGCGCCGAAGAGGAGAACCCGGAGTCCTCGGGCGGCTCGCGACGGATCTTCACCCTGGGAGAAGCCCGCGCGCTTCTCCCGCGGGTCCGGGAGCGCACGTCCGAAGCGGTAAACCGTTACGCAAGCCTCGGCGAGGGAAACGAGGCGTCGGAGGAGGAGCGTCAGACAATCCTCTCCGAATGGGCGAAGGAGATGACAGATCTCGGCGTCGAGATCAAGGGCCTCTGGCTCGTCGACTTCGACTCGGGCGCCGGCTACTACTGCTGGAAGTATCCGGAGCCGTCGCTCGACTACTTCCACGGGTACGAAGAGGGTTTCGCGGGAAGGCTGCCGCTGCAGTGAGTCGCCGCTGCGGACGAGTCGCCTCTCCGGATGCAGGGGTGGGGCTCGTCGCCGCCCGCGGTGATCGGAGTAGCGACGCGGCGTGCGCCCGGGCCGGTGTTGCGGGCGGCCGCGAGGGCCGCCCCTACCCAGGAAGGTGAAACGCCTCGGCGTGAAGCCGTCTGTCGGCGCCTCGGGCTAAGGCCACGATTCCCCGGGCTCGAGCTCGATCACCTCCGTCGGGACGCCCCGGGCGGCGAGCTCCCGCCGGAGCGCGCCGGGATTCCCGGACAGCGCCGGGAACGTGCCCCAGTGTATGGGAATGACTCGCGGGGCGGCGAGCAGTCGGCAGGCGACGGCGGCGGCCGCGGGGTCCATCGTGTAGAAGCCGCCGACGGGCAGCAACACCACGTCCGGCGGATCGAGCTCCCGCAGGATCGCCATGTCGGAGAAAACGTCCGTGTCGCCGGCGTGGTAGACGCGGAATCCGTCCTCGAAGGTGAAGACGTAGCCGCACGGATCGCCGGGAAAGTTGCGATCGCCTCCCGCCCCGGACGTCCCCGAGGAGTGAACCGCGTGAGTCATCCGGACGCGGACGCCGGCGACCGTTTGGGTGCCCCCCTTGTTCATTCCGGAGACCTTCGGCGCGCCCGCCGCCTCGCAGTGGAGCGTGAGCTCGAAGATGCCGACGACCGTCGCCCCGCTTCGCTTTGCGAGGTCGATCCCGTCGTCTCCGAAGTGGTCGAAGTGCCCGTGGGTCGCGACGACGGCGTCGAGGCGGCCGTAGTCGAATCCGCGCGGGAACCGGGGATTGTTGGCGATCCAGGGGTCCACCGCGAGGCGCGCGCCGCCGGGGGATTCGAGGAGGAACGCGGCGTGGCCGAGCCAGGTGATCCGTCCGCCGAAGCGTCTCATCGATCCGGGCGGGCCGCGGTCACGGGCGTGGCGCGGCGAGGCTGTCCCAGTCCACGCGGGCCGTCAGGGCACGGACGAAGTTCTCCAGGCCCGCGCGATCTTCGTCGTCGAATCGGCCGACCTCCGGGGAGTCGACGTCGAGGACACCGCGCAGCCGCTCCCCCTCGAGGATCGGTACGACGATCTCCGACCGCGAGGCGAAGTCGCACGCGATGTGACCGGGGAAGGCGTCCACGTCCGGGACGACGACGGTCTCCCGCTTCGCGGCGGCGGTTCCGCAAACCCCGCGCCCGAGCGGGATGCGGACACAGGCCGTCTTCCCCTGGAACGGGCCGAGCACGAGCTCACCCCCCTTCAGGAGGTAAAAGCCGCACCAGTTGACCCGGTCGAGCGCGTCCTTGAGCAACGCTCCGGCGTTGGCCAGATTGGCCAGAGCATCCGGCTCGCCGGCGAGGAGGGCCTCGACCGCGCCGGCCAGGTCCCGGTAGAGATCCGGCTTCGGCTGGGATCGGTCGACCGCTTCGAACACGGGCGGATTCTATCCACGCCCCGTCAGGGCGGATCGAGCGGCAGGTATTCGCCGTCGTCGATCTCCGAGCCGCGGACGGTGTAGATGAAGAGGCCGGAAGGCACCGCCTCGCCGGCGGGGTGATCCACGGCGGGCGCGGTGTGGAAGCGGGTTTCGCCCCCCTCGTAGAGCCGGAGCCGTTCGCCCGTGTGCGTGTGCCCCTGCAGCGCGAGCGTCCACCGGTAGGGTTTCAGGATCTCGGCGAGCGCCGGGACGTTCCGAACGACGTGCCGATAGAACGTCACGCCGTTGACGGTCTGGAGCGTGCGGGCCGGCCCGTCGGGGATCATCTCGTCGCTGAATTTCCCGGTCCGGAAGGGCACATGGCCGGCGGTCACGACGGTCGTGCCGGGCTTGACGTGCGCGAGGTCCTGCTTCAGCCAGGCGAGCTCGTCGTCCTCGAGCAGGCCGTAGTACCAGAGGTCGTCGATGCCGAGCGTGTCGAGGATCACGAAGTGGATCGGGCCGCGGTCGAAGGCGAAGTAGCGCGGCCCGAGGAGCTGTTCGAACATCGCCTTTCCGTAGGAGGGGTTCTTGGGGGAGACCAGGCTCAAGTGGCGCTCGATGCCGAAGATGTCGTGGTTCCCCGGGGCCGATCGCAGCGGCATCGGCGATTTCGCCGCCTCGGCGGCGTAGAGCTCCATGCGGGCACGCGCCGTCGCCTCGTCGACGCGGAGCGCGTCCCGGTTCAGATCGCCCGTCACGATCGCGAACTCGGGCCGGCGGCTCTGCGCCAGGGCGAGGGCCTTTCGCATGCGCTCGACGTTCGCGGGCTCGACGTGCGTGTCGGAGAGGTGCGCGAAGCGCCACGTCGCCGGCACGGGGTTCGGTGCGAGGGCGAAGTCGATCGCGGCCGCCGTCTTCGAGTGCCAGGCTGAGGTCGCGCGGCGGTCTCCCGGCGTCACCACGAAGACGTTTCGCGCCGTCGCGTTCAGCCGGTAGGACCCGTCCGGTCCGGTTTCGACGACTTCGACGCCGTCGGAGACGACCACGCCGGGCAGACCCTTCTCGCCGGCGTCCCGGCGCCCGTTTCCGTTGGCGTCTTCGAACACGAGACCCGAAACGACGGTCGCGGCGAGGAGGAGCGTCGAGCCGAAGATCATGACGCGTTCACGCAACGACATTGTATCGAGGCGAGGACTCGCGGGAACGCGGCGCCGCTCTCGGTTACGATCCGCGGCGATGACCGCGCGCGCGACAGCCCCGATGACGACGCGCGGTCGCCGGCTCACCGTCTATCTCCTCTGCTGCGCGGTGTGGGGATCGACGTGGCTCGTCATCAAGATCGGTTTGCGAGACCTCCCGCCGTTCCACTTCGCCGCGATGCGCATGGGTCTGGCGTGTCTCCTGATGGCCCCTTTCGCGCTCGGCGGGTCGCGGCTCGCCGTCGGCCGCGACGAGCGTCTCTGGATCGGCATCTGCGGGTTTCTGCAGATCGGCGTCGCTTACGCCCTCGTGTTCACGGCGTCGCAGTGGATCCCGTCGAGCCTGGCGGCGCTCCTCTTCTGCACCTTTCCGATCTGGGTCGGTGTCTTCGGCCACTTTCTCTTGCCGGGCGAGCCGTTGACGGCGCGCACGCTCGCCGCTTCAGTTCTCGGGCTCGCGGGCGTCGCGGTGATCCAGGGGCCCGAGGCCCTCGCGGCCCTGCGCGAGAAACCGGGAGCGCTCTTCCTCGGCGGTTTGTGCGTGCTCGGTTCGGCGGTCGTGTCCGCGATCGCGAACGTCTTGAACAAGCGTCACTTCGCGGCGGTCTCACCGAACCTGAACGTCTGGGGTCAGACGCTGGTCGGCTCGATGTTTCTCGCGATTCTGGCCGCCGTCTTCGAGAGGGGGGCGCCGCTTCGATGGACGGCGAGCGCCATCGCGTCTCTCGGTTATCTGGCGCTCTTCGGGACGGCCCTCGCGTTCGCCGGCCTGTTCTGGCTCATTCCCCGGGTGCCGGTCGCCGTCATCGGCACGATCCCGCTGACCGATACGGTCATCGCGCTCCTCCTCGGCGCCGCGGTGCTCGGCGAGCGCCTCTCGGCGCGCGTTCTCGCCGGCGGCGCGATCATCCTCGCGGGCGTCGTGCTCGCGATCACGACGCGACGGTCCACCGGCGCCGCGTCCGCCTAGGGTCCGGGGCCTCCGCGGACGAGGCGCGCGAGCAGATAGACGAGCCTCGCGACGAGGGCCAGGGCCGGCAGAGCGGCGATCGCGAACACCGTTCGCACGACTCCGCGCCGGCCGCGAGACACGCCGAGCCAGAGCAGGGCTTCGAGCGAGACGAAGATCACGATCGCGAGGCACGAGAAGCCGTTCGCCATGCCCCGCTGTGGGTCGTCCGAGGGGGAGAAAAGCGCGTAGAGGGCGAACGCCATGTAGCCGACGAGCAACAGGGCGGCGACGCTCGCCATCCAGTCCCACTTCCCCGGAGGCTTTCGATCGGGCATCGGGGCAGAGCCTTCGGCCGCCGTCGGCGGACTAGCGCGGATAGATCGGCAGCCAGGCGCGCGAAACGTAGTCCGAGAGGGTGATGAGAATCAGGAACGCGAGCCAGAGAACGCTCGCGATCACGACGAAGGCCGTCAGCTTCGGGGAATAACGCAGATGCATGAAGATCAGGGCGACGAGAAGCGCCTTCGTCACCGCGATCGTCAGCGCGACCGGGGTGTTCCAAATGCCGAGATGCTGGAAGGCCGCCCAGACCGTGAGCCCCGTCATGACCATGAGCGTGGCGAAGACGCCGAGATAGGCGGCGAGTGTCGGATGGACGCGCGAGCCGTCGCCGCTCACAGCGTGTGTCTCCCGAGCAGGTAGAGAAGCGGGAAGAGAAAGATCCAGACGATGTCCACGAAGTGCCAGTAG
>JBKPSZ010000342.1:0-3679 GCA_046735265.1 Acidobacteriota bacterium
TCATTCTGGTGGGCAAGTCGCTCGCCGCCCTCGGAATCGTGCTGACTCTGCGCCGGACTCTACCGACGGCGCTGACGATCTCCGCCGCGCTCGCGCAGATCGGCGAGTTCTCCTTCATCCTGGCGGCGCTCGGCGTGAAACTGAAACTGCTTCCCGAGGACGGAGCCAGCCTGATCCTGGCGGGCGCCCTGCTCTCGATCACCGTGAACCCGCTCCTCTTCCGCACCGCTCCCCGCCTTCAGGCCGGCCCGGCGCGGTTCACCGCGGCGGCCCCGGAGGTCTGACCGCTTCCCGTTCCGATCTTTCCGCCGCGGCCCTCACCAGTTCGCCGCGACGCAGTACTTTCCCCGGCAGAGGAGGAGGCGCGCGGGAGGCTCGATTCCCTCGAAGTCCTTCCGGTCGCGCTCGCGCACGAGCGCCACGAGAGGCCCCCCGGAGCTCCACTCTTCCCGGAAACGGCCGCGCGACCAGAAGACTTCGCGGCGCTCTCCTTCGGAAAGCCACCAGTCCTCGAGCTCCCCTTTGAAGTCCGCGACCGGGATCGTTGCCCGCAGGTTCCACGGAAAGCCCTGGAGATAGCAGCGATAGCCGACGATGCGAGCGGCGCCGCGCTCCTTCGACGCGGACCCGGCGGCGCCGGCGAGGGCGGCGACGTCCGTCGCGAGGGGAAGCTTCGGCCACGCGAGCGCGAGAACGAGATAGAGGCCGGCCCAGCCGAATCCCATCGCGGCCGCTGCCGTTTCGGCGCGGCGCACGCCGAGCGCGGCGGCGGCGCCGGCGGCGAGCGCAAGAGCTCCGACGAGCGCGAGCGGAACGATTCCGCTTTCGGACACGGCCCGTCGCACGTCCGGAATCGCCGCGCACGCCGCGAGAAACGCCGCGGCGATCGCGGCGTGCCAGCGCCACGGCGCGCGGGACGCGCGGAAGACCGTGAAGCCGCGCGCGGCGAGGGCCGCGGCCGCCGGCAGGGCCGGGAAGATGTAGGGAGGCAGTTTGCTCCGCGAGACGGAGAAGAAGACGAGAACGACGGCGAACCAGATCCCGAAGAAGAGAGAGAACGGGTCGCGGCGGAAGGCTTCGCGCGCGCCGCGAAAGAAGAAAGGGAGTCCAGGAAGGAAGGCCGCGAGAAAAAGGGCGGCGAAGTAGTAGATCGGGCCCGGCCGGCTCGCCGCCGGAGTCGCGAAGCGCTGGAAGTGCTCGTGCACGAAGAAGAACTGGAGGAATCCCGGGTTCGCCTTTTCCGCGAGGACGAGCCAGGGGATCGTCAGGATGAGGAACACCGGCGCCGCGGGAGACACCACGAGAGACGCGAGGCCGCGCGCGCGGCCGGCGGCGAGCGCCCAGAAGAGCAGGATGCCTCCGGGAAGCGCCAGGGCGATCAACCCCTTCGAGAGAAATCCTCCCGCGGCGAGGGCCCCGGTCAGGGCGGCGAGGGCGGCGGTCGGCCGGCCGGCCGCCGCTCGCGAGAGAGTTGCGAGAGCCGCGAGGAGCGTCGCTGCGAAGAAGAAGGTCAGGATCCCGTCGGTCAGGTTCATGCGTGCGGCGGCGAAGCCGAACGGCGCCGCCGCGAGGAAGATCGCGGCGAGGAGTCCCTCCCGCCGGCCGCGCATCCGACCCACGGCGAAGGCGAGCAGGAGCGCCGTCGCCGTCCCCGCGAGCCGCGTCGAGAGTCGCGCGGCGAAGGGAGTCGTTCCGAAGAGCGCGAATGAAGCGGCGTTGACCCAGTAGAGGAGCGGCGGCTTCTCGAAGTAGGGAACGCCGTTCAACCGCGGCGTCACGAAGTCCCCGGCCGCGAGCATTTCGCGCGGGATCTCCGCGTAGCGGGCCTCGTCCGGCTCGGCCAGGTGGGAGCGGGGCGCCTCGAGCCAGACCGCGGCGAGCAGCGCGGCGAGGGCCGCAACGAGCCATCGATCGCCCGCCGGCATGCGGCCGCGGCCGGGCGCGCTCACGGGCGCGTCAGCGTCCGACCCGCACCCGCACGCGGTACGTGAGCTTCGTTTCGGCGCCCGCGGGGACCGGCACGGCGAATTCGAGAACCCGCGCGCTCGTCTTCGTCGCCGGCACCGACGACTCGACGAGCTTCCAGTCGCCGGGGAAGGTGTCGCGGACGAGGATCGTGACCGGCTCCTTCTTGCGCGAAGCGAGCGTGACTTCCCAGGCCGACTCCGTCTCGCGAGGCCCGACCTGGGTGAAGCTCGTCTGGCGGCGCTTCGCCGTCAGGTCGAAAGCCTCCGACGTCTCGATCTCGAAGTCGGTCTTCTCCGGCGTGTGCGCGATCGAATCCTCGCCGCCGAAGAGGGTGCCGCCTTCCGTGTAGACGCGCACCACTCCCGCCGGCAGAGCCGCCGCGAGATTCTTCGCACCGACCTTGTAGATCACGCCGACCGGGATCGTCTGGCTCTCCGCTTGCTCGCCGAACCAGTAGCTTCCGCGCGCGACGTAGCTCTTCGCGATCGGAACCTCGGCGTCCGCGGCGAGGGAGAAGGTCGTGCGTCCCTCCGGCAGACGCGCCGGACCGGGGATCTCGTACACACGCGACTCCGACGCGGCTTCGGAGACCGCGACGCTCTGGGCGACCGCCATCGACTCGGCGCCGCGGAACGCCGGCTTCGGCGCCGCCGCGGTCCTGAGCGTCCCGGCGAGCAGACGAAGCCGCGTCGGTGCGAACGCCGCGCCGGCGCGGTTGTCCACCGTGAACCACCCTTCGAGCCGTCCGCTCTTCTCGTCCGCCGCGAGCGTCAACGCGTAGTTGGCCTGCCACCCGATATCGCCGACGAGATACCGCGCGGCGATCTCGCGCGCGCCGCTCCGGCCGCTCTCGAGCCGCAGCACGACGCGCCCGGCCCGCGTCGCGTCTTCGCCCGCGCCGGGCACGACGAGGCGCGCGCCCGGTTCTCCGTAAACGAGGTCGGCGCCTTCGCGGAAGAGGACCTGGTCCGGCGTGGCACCCCCGACCGACACGACTTCCGCTTCCGCCGATCCGCCTCCCGGCCGCTCGACGCGGACCCGGCGTCCGACGAGGTCCGAGAGCGGGTTTCCGGTCGGGAAGGGCGCCGTGAGCCCGAGGAGGCGCACGCCGGCCTCGCGCCCGTTCGTCACGCTCCAAGTCTCGGTCCGCGCCGAGGCCGGCAGGTTCGTCCAGGAGAGAGAGACGGCGCCCGACGGAAGGTCCGCCCGCCGCGTCTCGAGCACGACGGCGAGGTTCTGATTCGTCACGACGAGCTCCTGCCGCACGGCGGCGCCCGCCGCCGTCTCGTTTTCGGCGGCCCGCGCGTGTCCGGCGGCGGGTACCACCAACAGAACGAGCGGAAGAGCCCGGAAACCACTTCGTTTCATCGCGTTTTCTCCGGGCGCAGTCTACGCCCGGGTCCCCGGTCGGGCGGAAGACCGCGTGCTAACATTCGCGCCGTTTTGTCGGCAGGAATCCAGACGCGCTGGGCCCTCGTGCTGGGGGCTTCCTCGGGGTTCGGGGAGGCCTGCTCGCTCGCGCTCGCCCGCGGGGGATGGAACATCTTCGGCGTGCACCTCGACCGCAAATCCACGCAGGCCAACGTGGACCGGATCGTGGCCGAGATTGCCGCCGTAGGACGCCGCGCCGAGTTCTTCAACGTCAACGCGGCCGACGACGAGAAGCGGGCGGAAGTGCTCTCGGCGATCGCGAAGACGTGCGGCTCGGAGC
>JBKPSZ010000343.1:0-4964 GCA_046735265.1 Acidobacteriota bacterium
GGGTAACACGAGACTGCGGGTTGAGCGAACGACGGCGTGAGCCATCGCGTACTTCGCCGAAGCCTACCCGAGGCGGAACTGTCAGCGAACGACCTGGGAGGAATCGAAATGCGCCTGGTTTCTCAGGCGCTTGAGCTAACCATGACGGAGGCTGTGGCTGGGGCGCTAGGACTCGAACCTAGAAATGCCGGCTCCAAAGGCCGGTGCCTTACCGATTTGGCGACGCCCCAGTGCCTCTCGAATTCTAAGCCTTCGCAGCTTCCTGCGCGGCGGCGATCTCGACACGACGCCGGTATTCGTCGCGCGAAAGCGTGTGCGCGACCGTCACGCGCGCCCCCGGATGGCGGCGTACGATCTCGGAGCGCGCGTCCGGCGCGGCGCCGACGAGGACGACCGTCGATCCCGATCCCGTCACCGCGCACTCGCGCGCGAGGCCTCGCCCGGTTCGGAGGTAATCGCTCATCTCCGGGCGCACCGCGACGACCGCGCGCTCGAGGTCGTTCGGACCGAAGAAGCGTCCGCTCGTCTCGATCTCGAGGCGCCCGGGTGGAGGCGCCGCTCCGCCGATCCGGTCGAAGGCGGCATAGACCTCGGCGGTCGAGATCGCAAAGGGAGGCGTCACGAGAGTCAGCTCCTGAAGCGGTCCATCCTCGCGCGGCGACACTTTCTCGCCCCGGCCCGAGACGTCCGCCTCTCCGCCCGAAAGAAAGAAGGGGACGTCGCTGCCGAGCGACGCGGCGATCCCCGCGAGCTCCTCCTCCGCCAGCTCGCTCCCCCAGAGCCGTCCGAGCAGGCGCAGCGTCGCGGCGGCGTCGGAGCTGCCGCCGCCGAGCCCGGCGCCGGTCGGAATCGATTTCGACAGCCGGATCCGGGCTGCGGGCTCGCGGCCGAGCCGGTTGGCCAGCGCCTCGGCGGCCCGAAAGACGAGGTTCGACCGATCGGCCGGAAGGTCGGGCGGAAGGCAGGCGAGCTCCAGCCGATCCGCCTCGCGCGCCTCGATCCGATCGCCCAGGTCGAGAGAAGCGAAGCGGGAGCGGATGTCGTGGAACCCGTCCGCTCTCCTCGGACCCACGCGAAGCTCGCGGTTCACCTTCGCGGGAGCGTGCGTCGAAAGCAGGAGGCCTCCCCTCAAGACGGCGTCTCTCGGGACAGGAGCTTCAGGCTCAAACGGCTTCCCGTGCGCTTCTCCTCGATCGTGATGTTCTCGGGCCACGGGTTCCTCGCGCCGGAGTAGACGGCTTCGAGCTCCCCCTCCGGACGGCGCACGGTCAGTCGGACGAGCTCTCCCGCCGCGACATCGAACCGCCCCTCCGCGGCGTCCGGCCCGGGCCACCGGAGGAGCATCTCCGTTCCGCGCCGGCCGGCCACCTCGGGTTCGGCCGTCCACACTCCGGAGAGCACCGCGCGGAGCTGGCGCGGCGCGATCCGAATCGGCTCGATCTTGTCACCTCGGAGGACGCCGTCGGCGTAGGTCGCGATCGGGACGCCGAGAGGACCGGACAGCGAGCCCTCGACGTTCTGTCCCCGCAGCTTCACCGCGAGCGTTCCGTGGCGCGAGACCACTCCCTGAGACATCGTTGCGTCGTACAGCACGTTCGCGTCCCTCCCGAGGTCCGCGCGCGCGATCGCCTCGGACCAGGCGGTCGACGTCCGCGCCGTCTCTTCGGGGGTCGCCGGCGTGACGCGTCTCGACGCGCAGCCGTTGGCGAGGAGGATGAGAAAGAAGAAGCCGGCGATGGAGGGAAGCGCTGCTTCCCGCTTCGACGCCGGGGAGCGCCGGGCGCCGCTGCCCCTGCTCACGACTCCCCGACCGGGGTCAGCGCCCGGAGAGCCGCGCTCGCGACTGCGCGAGCTTCACCCGGATCTTTTCGGGCTCATCCGGCTTCAACTGCAGGGCGCGCTCCCAGTGGGCGATCGCCTTGTCCACGTTTCCCTGGCGGGCCTGGAGATCGCCGAGATGCTCCTCGATCGTCGGGTCGTCGGGCTCGCGCCGCCGCGCTTCGAGGAGATTCCGTTCCGCGGCGTCGAGCTTGCCGAGGCGGAAGCAGGCCCAGCCGAGGGAATCGAGGTACGCCCCGTTGCGCGGCTCTCGCGTCACGGCTTTCTGAAGCAGGGAGTAGGCCTCCTCGAGCCGGACTCCCCGGTCGGCCCACATGTAGCCGAGATAGTTCTGCGCCGCGGAATCGTTCGGTCGCATTTGCAGGAGCTTCTCGAACGCCTCTTCCGCGCCGTCGAAATCGCTCGCTCGCTCGAGGCTCGACCCGAGCCGGAAGAGAAGCTCGGCGTTCTCCGGAAAGCGCTGCGCTCCCGCCTTCGCCACGCGGGCCGCGGCCGCGAAGTCCTTGCGCCGTGACCAGGCGTCGGCCGCTGCGAGGACGCGTTCCGGGTCCTCGGACGACGCCAGGGCGGCGAGCATGTCCTCGCCTTTCTTGCGATCGCCCGTCTCCAGCGTGAACTCGGCCACGTCCGCCGCCCACTCCGCTTCGGTCGGCTCGAGCGCGGCCGCCTTCTGCGACCAGGAGAGGCCCGCGGCGCCGTCCTCCATCTCT
Organism: Acidobacteriota bacterium; assembly: GCA_046735265.1. Lineage (GTDB taxonomy): Bacteria > Acidobacteriota > Thermoanaerobaculia > UBA5066 > Gp7-AA6 > DATBFU01. Next base: position 2,550 of record JBKPSZ010000343.1, read on the forward strand.
CGGCAGGCCCCGAGCAGGATGCGGAGAGCCCGGGTCGAGACCTCGCCGTCAGCGATCGCGATCGGCTCGAGCAGTTTCCGCGCGCCTGCGTAATCCTTCCGGGCGAAAGCGAGGAATCCCTGCTCGGTCTGCGTCGCCTGGCGCGACGGACGTTTGCGAGGGTCGTTTCCCGCGCGAGTCAGCAGATCGTCGAGAACCGCGCCGGCTTCGTCGAAGCGCCTCTCGCGAATGAGCTCGGACGCGAGCGCGCGCGAGGTCGTCTCGTCTTCGGGATCGGCTTCCCGCAGGCCGCGGAGGATCCGCTCTCCTTCCGGGACGTCCCCCTTCTCGAAGAGGACTTGCGCGAGCAGGCGGCGGATCGCGCGGTTCTCCGGGCGCTTCGCCGCGAGATCCCGGGCCCGCTTCTCCGCGTCGGCGAACCGGCCCGCGCGGGCGAGATCGAGCGTGATGCGCTCCTCGATCGCGCCGTTTTCCGGATCGGTGCGCCGGAGCGCCTCGAGGATCTGGAGGGCATCGTCGATGCGATCGGAGTCTTCGTAGAGCTCGATCAGCGCGGCCGCGACCTCGCGATCCGTCGGGTTCAGCTCGTAGAGCGCCCGATAGAGCTGCTCCGCTTCCGACGTCTCTCCGCTCTTGGCCTTCGCCTCCGCGGCGAGGCGCATGAGCGACGGCTGCCGGCGCGACAGCGGGACCGAGTCGAGGACCTGCGCCGCCTGTTTGGGCTTGCCCTGGCCGAGCAGCGCCCGCGCGAGCGCGGCCGCGGTCGCGGGGTCGCCCGGAGACAGCTCGTCGGCCGCCTTGAGCTCGGCGATCGCGTCCGCGAGCCGGGTGGGATCCTTCTCCGATTCCGCGAGCTCGAGCGAGCCCAGAAGGCGGTGCCCCTCGGGCAGCTTCGGATCGAGGCGGACGGTCTCCTTCGCCTGGCGAATCGCCTCGTCCTGGACGTTCAAATCGCGGAGCAGCTGCGCATACTCGTATCGCGCGATCGGATCGTCGGGCAGCTTCTCGATCACGCGGCGATAGAGCTCGAGCGCCTCCTGAAAGCGCCCGTCGCCCATGGCGGCGCGCGCCCGGAGGAAGAGCTTGCGGCTCTCGGCGGTGGTGTCGCCGGAGGCCGGCCCGGCGACTGCCGATGCGGCGAGGGACAAAATCGCCGCGGCGAAGAACAGCCTCTTCACGTTGACACTGTAGCACCCCGAGGTGGACCTCGGCCGTCGTGCCCGGCACGGTCCGGCCGGGATAGGCTGCGGTGTTCGAGGGGAACGCGATGACCGGGGTGCTGCTCGCCGCCGTTTCGTTTCTGCCCGCGGCGGACGCGGCGGCGGGATTCGCATGGCGGCGGCCGTGCTCCGAGCGCCTGGTCCGCGCGGCGGCCGCGAAAAACCGGACGCGCGACCGGCGCAATGCGAAGGCTGCGTGATAATCGAAGGGAAGGCATGACCAGACTGGGCCAGATCCTGGTCCGAGCCGATCTCATCTCGGAGAACCACCTCGCCCGGGCCCTCGGGGTCCAGCACTTCGCGGGAGGTCGGATCGGAACGCTCCTTCTCGAGCGGGGGGCCGTGCACGAGGACGACCTCGGCCGGGCGCTCGCCGAGCAGCACGACTGCGAGTACGTCCCCTGGGCCGTTCTCGACGACGTGCCGCCCGCGGCGATCGCCGCGCTCCCGGCCAAGTTCGCGATCCGGCACTGCGCGATCGCGTGGGATCGCGGCGAAGGATTTCTCCGCATCGCGCTTCGCGACCCGTCGGACCTCCGCATCCTGGACGAGCTCTTCTTCGTCACCGGGCGCAAGGTGATCCCCTGCGCCGCCCCCGAGGTCCGCATCTTCCAGGCCCTCGAAAAGTATTACGGCGAGCGGCGCACCCCGCGTTACGCGATCCTCGCGGAAAAGTTGTCCCGCATCCCCCCGCGCGCCGCCGGAAGGGCGATTGCGCCGCCGCCCCCGCCCGATTTCTTTCCGGAGGAGGCGGGCACCGCGACGCAGGCGCCGCCGCCCGGCGCTCCGAGCTCCGAAGCCCGGATGCCGGATGCTCCGGCTCCGCTGCCCTGGGCTCCCCTCGCGTCCTCGCCGCCGGTCGTGGAAGACATCGCCCCGGAGGAAGAATTCATCTCCTGGGAAGAGCTGTCTCCTCCCTCACTCTGGATACCCGAGCCCGTTTCCCGCCCCGGAACGGCTGCACGTAGCACGCCGGCGACGCCTCCGCCTCCGAGCCCTCCGCCGGTTTCGCCGCCACCGGTCGCCGCGGCCCCGGCGGCGGCCCCGGTGTCTCCCGTCGCTCCTCCGCCTCCGGCCCCTCCGTCGGAGATCCCGAGACCCGCGCCGCCGCCCGCTCTCGTGCCGCCGCCGCCTCCCCCCCCGGCCGCCGCGAGTCGGCCCTCGCCTCCGGTGCGGCCCGCGGCCCCCCCGCCTC
>JBKPSZ010000344.1:0-4469 GCA_046735265.1 Acidobacteriota bacterium
GAAGCAGTACGGAGGCTCCTTCGGTGGGCCCGCGGTCAAGGACCAGCTCTTCTTCTTCGCGTCCTACGACGGACAGAAGCAGCACATCGCTCAGACGATCAATCCGACCGTTCTGAGCCAGGACATCTTCAACGCCTACCCGGTGCTGGCGAGCCCGGACCAGTACGTCCAGTCGAAGGACGGGTGGGTCGTCTTCGGACGCATGGACTGGCAGATCAACGGCGCGAACCACTTCATGGGGCGCGCGAACTACGCGAAATACGACGGAGAGAACGGAACGAACAGCTCGCCCAACGACACGATCCAGCACAACGGGATCGAGGGAATGAAGTCCCTCTCGACGGTCGGCACGTGGTCCGGACAGTTCAGCGCGAGCGCGCTGAACGATCTCACGTTCAACTACAAGGACGAGGACGTCCCGCGGGCGGACAAGAGTCTGAACCTTCCCGAAATCCAGCTCGGCACGGCGCGCTACGGCGAAGTGAGCTTCCTCCCGATCGTCTCGACCGCGAAGCGGTACCAGGTCGCCGACACGTTCAGCTACCTCCTCTCGAACCACGTGATCAAGGGGGGTATCGACTACAACGACACCTCGATCGATCAGATCTTCAAAGGCAACTGGCGCGGCGTCTTCGTCTTCAACAACGTCGCGGACCTGCTCGCCGGGAAGTATTTCCAGTACCGTCAATTCGGGGGTCTCGGAGGCTTGACGGCGGATCAGGCCGGCACCGCGGCTTTCAGCCAGAAGGAGTTCGCGGGCTTCGTTCAGGATCAGTGGTTCGTCAACCCGCGCCTGACGGTCACCCTGGGTCTGCGTTACGAGTATCTGAACAACCCGAACGATCCGATCCTGAACACGAACAGCGTCAATCCGAACGGCTCGTACAACTTGAACGGCCAGATCCCGGACGCGAAGAACCAGTGGTCGCCGCGGCTCGCGGTCTCCTGGTCGCCCGACCCGAAGACGGCCGTCCGGCTGGCGATGGGCCGCTACTGGAGCCGCACCCCGGGCATTCTCTTCGCCCAGCTCTTCACCGCGAACGGGTTGCGTGGAGTCCAGTTCACGACCCGGACCAACACGGAAGGGCGCGATCCGACGGATCCCGACTGCCGCACCTCCAGCGGCAGCTCCTGCTTCGATCCGCTCGCGCCGCCCTGGGGCGCCCTCTGGGTTCCGGAGGGTGTCGAGCGCGTGGACCTGTCGGGGCTCCCCTCCGGCGCCGCCGGCCTGCCCGTCTTCGCGATCGATCCGAACTTCGAGAACCCGCACGACGACCGGATCACGGGCGGCATCGAGCGGGAGATCCTGCCGGAGATCACGGTCTCGCTCGACGGGACTTACGCCAAGGGCTACCACCTCGAGCGCCTGCTCGACGCCAACCGCGTCTACGACGGAACGATCTCGGCCAACGGCGTCCCGCACTACAGCTCGACGCGGCCGAACCCCTTCTACTCGACGATCACGGAGTACGTTTCCGACGCGACCTCGCGCTACTACGCCATCGCCCTCTCGCTGAACAAGCGCTTCTCCCGCAACTTCAGCGCGAACGCCTCCGTGACCTACTCGAAGGACCGGGACAGCGATTCGAACGAGCGCAACTTCTCCGGCATCCAAGCGGAGGACTTCAACGATCTCGACACGAGCTTCGCCTGGTCGGATCGGGACCAGCGCTGGCGCGCCTCGACGAATGCCGTCTGGCAGACCCCGTGGTGGGGAATCGGCCTCGCCGGCTCGCTCCGTTTCACGACGGGCCTTCCCTACACCGCGCGCGCCAACTTCGACTTCAACAACGACGGGCAGAGCGGCACGGACCGGCCCACCCTCGGATGCACTGCGGTCGGGTCGACGGGCATCGACTGCTCCAACGGCGATCACATCGAGAGGAACAGCTTCCGCCAGCCGAGCTTCTACACGTTCGACATCCGGTTTCAGAAGGCCTTCCGGATCGGACCGGGAGACCTCTCGTTCGCGGTCGACTGCTTCAACTGCACGAACACGGGGAACAAGTTCGTCAGCCAGACGACGTTCGGCCGCGTCCCCCGGCGCGATCCCGACGGGCCGATCATCGAGACGCCCAACGCCGGATTCGACGTGGCGAACAACCCGGGAACGCCGCGCACGCTGCAGGTGTCGGCGCGGTTCGACTTCTAGACGGCGACGGCAGCCGATCGAAGTGGCCGGGACGGACCGGCGCGGGACTTTGCGCCTCGCGCCGGTCTCAAGCCGGGATCGTCGCCGGTTCGACGATCGAAAAGGTTCGCGCGCCAGCGTCGAGCTCCGCCTCGACGCCGAGCGGGATCGTCGCCTTCTCCTTCGTGTGGCCGAAGACGAGACCGGCCAGGACCGGCTTGCCGAGATCGCCCAGGAGATCGTCGAGAAGCTCCGACATCGACAGATTGATCTCGAAGCTCGAGTTCGAAGGCTCGCAATCCGTGCAGGTGCCCCAGACGATCCCGGCCGCGTCGGCGAGCTTGCCCGCGAGCTTCAGCTGCACGAGCATCCGGTCGATCCGATACGGCGCCTCGCCGGTGTCCTCGAGGAGGAGGATCTTTCCCTTCGTGTCGATCTCGTACGGCGTTCCCATCGTCGTCGAGACGAGCGTCAGGTTCCCGCCGACCGTCCGGCCGCGCGCCCGACCGGGCGAAACGGTGTGCCGCGGGAACTCGGGCGACAGCGAATCCTTTTCGGGCGGGTTCTCGACCGGTCCGATCGGTTCCGCCGAAAAGAGCGCCTTGCGCAGGCCGGCGAGCGTCCACTCCGGCAGGCTCGACAGGGCGACCGGGCCGTGGAACGTGACGAGCCGCGACTTTTTGCCGAGCGCAAGGTGGAGTCCGGTGATGTCGGAATAGCCGAGAAGAATCTTCGGATTCTTCCGGACGAGCTCGTAGTCGATCCGGTCGAGAAGCCGTTCCGTTCCGTATCCTCCCCCGACGCAGAAGACCGCCGCGACGCCCGGGTCGGCGAACATCGCGTGGAAGTCGGCGAGCCGCTCCGCTTCGGTTCCCGCCAGATAGCCGCGGCGCGCGCGCACGTTGCGCCCGAACTTGCACTTCAGGCCGAGCGGCTCGAGGCGGGGAGGGATCAGGTCGAGCCGCCAGAGGTCGAAGACGTAGGAGGAGGGTGTGATGAGGCCGACGGTATCGCCGGGCGAGAGCGCGCGGGGCTTGATCATCTCCGCCGGCGTCGCGGGCTTGACGGGCGGAGACGGCGCCGCCGAGACGAGCGACCCCGCCGCGATGCCCGCAGACTGCTCGAGAAACGCGCGTCGATTCATCATGCCGGGCAGGATACACAACCGCTCCGGCGGAGACGCGCGGCTCGCCGGCGAGGCCGCGAAGGTTCCGAAAGCTAGAAGACGAAGCCCAGATTCACCGGGAGGAACGTGAAGCGGGTGCCGCCGGTGTGGATGCTGTTGGAGAAACGGTCGCTGTCCACCGACACGCTCGTGTAGCGCGCTTCGACGAACATCCGACTGGTGCTGCCCAGCGGAAACGCCAGCCCTCCGCCGGCGTTCCATCCGAAGCGCGTCGTGGAGTCGGAGAAGGGGTTGTCGGAGAAGTCCTGTCCCGAGAAGCGAAGGTCGTATGCCCCGACACCGCCGATCAGGTACGGCTGCACGGCGCCGTGGCGCGCTCCGATGACCAGGTCGCCGACGCCGGCGATAATCCGCGTCTTGCCCGACGCGTTCGGAAAGAGCGCGAATTCCTTGAGGTGCATCTCGTCGTACGTCGCCTGAAACCTCAGGCCGAACGGCGTGTCTCCGAAGTTGATCGCGAAAAGGAGCCCGCCGTTCCAGCCGGTCTTGTAGACGTCGCTCTGGTCCTGGAGCGGGAAGTCCGCGCCGCCGGTGATCCCGAATCGGAAGCCGGGGGCGCCCTGTGCCGAAGCGATGCCCGCGGCTGACATGAAAAGGAACAGCGAAAGAAACACCCGTCCGATCCGGTTCACGGAGCACCTCCGATCATTCGAAGGCCGCCCGGCTCCCGCCGCGCGGCGACCCGAATTCCTGCAAGGCAGGTGCCGCGGGGACCGGGCGTTCGAACCGAGGTTCGAGGCGTCGCCGGTAATTTCTCGGCGGTCGCTCGCGTCGCGACCCGCCCGTGAGAACCCTTCGCCCGAGCGCTCACCTCGGCTCGGCGGCGGTCAGCGCCTTCTTTCGCGCAGCCTCGAAGGCTGGCCGGCAGAACGGTCACTCTGCGACCGGCCGGCAGAGTTTTCAAACCGGGGCTCTCACATCGACTGAAGCTCGGCCAAGGCTTTCTGACGGGCCGCTCGAAGGCTGGCCGGCAGGCGGTCGCTGCGCGACCGTCCGGCAGAGTTTTCAAACCGGGGCTCTCACTTCGTCTGAAGCTCGGCCAGGGCTTTCTTACGGGCAGCTTCGAACTCGTCCCCCGGTTTCCAAACCGGAAGCGCGTCCTGGTTCGCGACCTTCACACCCAGATAGAAGTCGAGCCGAACGTCTTCGACC
>JBKPSZ010000345.1:0-3918 GCA_046735265.1 Acidobacteriota bacterium
AGCGTGGGCTCGCCGCGGCCGACCGCGGCGACGTCGCGACCGCGCGGCGCGAGTTCGCGGCGGCCCTCGAAGCGCGTCAGCCGGCGCCGGGAGCGGCGCGGGAGCTCGCGCTGCTCGCCCTCGCCGAAGGCCGGAACGCCGAGGCGAAGGCTCTGCTCGACCGGTATCTCTCGGCGACCGGTCCCGATCCCGACACCCTGGGCGTCGTCGCCGCGGTCGAAGCGAACCTCGGCTCCCCCGCCGCCGCTCTCGAGGCGCTGCGACGAGCGCGCGAGATGCTGGGCGGAGGCGCGCGCGGAGCGGAGCTCGAGGCGCGGGTGCGGGCGCGGATGGGAGACGCCTCCGGCGCCGTCAAGGCGCTCGAGAGCCTGTCCCCCGAGGACGAGCGGCCGGACCGCGAGAGACTGCGCGCGGATCCGGCATACCTCCCGATCGCCAACGACCCCGCCTGGGTGGCCTACATCAACGGCCCTCCGCCCCCGCCGCGGCCGACTCCGGCCGGGTGAGGCGCTGCGGAGCGCGTCAGCGGCTCGAGTCGCGGGAGCGCTTCGACTCCTCGGGCGCCTCGGCCGGACGCGGCGATCCCGCTGTCGTCAGCACGTCCCGCCCGCGGCCGCCGTAGAACTCGACGAGCCCCGAGACGAGAGCGCGTGCCACTCGGTCGCGGAATGTCGCGCCGATCAGGAGCTTCCGATCGTCCGGGTTGTTCAGATTGCAGACCTCCACGAGCACGCGCGCCGGGATCCGGTTGTAGCGGAGGATCGCCGGCACCCACTCCCGCCCCGAGCGGATCACGTTCTGGCGCACCGGCTGGAAGTCGTGGAGCGGCAGATGCGTGGCCCGGAACGCTCCCACGATCCGTTCCGCCAGGTCCCGCGACATGCCTTCCGCCTGGATACGCTCGCGCCGGGTGAACGACACGCGCGGCTCTTCCCGGACTTCGCGCCGCGAGTCGTAGGGAGCGCCCGATTTCCCGTAGGTGCCGCGGAGGAACTTCTCGCCCGGGACGTAGACCATCAATCCCCTCACCGCCGGGTGGAGCGAGTCGGCGTGAATCGAGACGAAGACCGTGCGCTCCTCAGATCCTCCCTCCCGCGACACGCGGCGAAAGACCGAGTTGGCGAGGTACCATCGGAAGTTGACGCCGGCGATCGCGTCCTCCAGGTCGTAGGGAGGCGTCGTCAACACGCGCGCCGTCTGCCAATCCGAGTCCCCTTCCGGTCGGGAGCGCGAGCACGACTTCTGTCCCTTGACCGTCCGCACGACGCGCGCTTTCGTGTGCCGCGTCAGCAGCGCCTCGACCCGGCACGCGAGGTCGTACACCTGCCGCGCCTCCTGAACTCCCTCGACGATCGCGCCGGTGTCACGCCCGCCGTGGCCCGCGTCGAGCACGACGGTGACCCCGGAGAGATCGATCGCGCGGACGCGGTTGGCGAACTGCGCCGCCTCCAGGCGCGCGTTCTCCTCCTCGACGCGCTCGGGGTCCCCGGGCGGACGGAACTCGGGGGCGAGGTCCTCGATCGGGATCTTGACCGGATAGCCCACCGGGATCGCCCGCACGTCCTCGATCCCGCTGCGGCGGGCGATCTGCGACGCCTTGTCGTTGACGTCCTCGGCGTGGACTCGCCCCGTGAATCGGACGACCACCGCGGAGTAGAGCGCTTCTCCCTTCTGGAGCCGGTACAGTCCGTAGCGGCCCTGACCGTCCGCCGCGAACTCGAGCGGAACCGGCGGGGGCGACTGCGCGGCCGCCGCGGTCCGGAAGACCGGTAGGAGCAGGGCGGTCGGGATCCGAATGACCTGCCCCTTCTCCGTCTCGAGAGAGGCGATCCGGCCGGCGTCCCGGATCTCGCGGTAGCGACGGCCGTCGCCCGTGAACCACTCGGCGATCCGCCAGAGGGTCTCCGGACGCCCCGAGATCGCGGCGACGCGGTGCGTCCAGCCGGAGGAGTCGGCGGAATCCTCCGGGAAGACCGCCTCGATCGCGATCTTCCGGTAGCTCGGTGACAGGAGCAGGTACGGGACGCGATAGAAGACGTCCCGGCGCAGGGAGCCGCGCGCCGAGTCTTTGCCCAGGATCTCCTTGCGCGCCCGCGGATCGTCGGTCAGGCGCTTGACGAACGCCTCCACGCCCTCGTTCGCCAGCGGGCGCGCCGAAAGGAAGATCTCGCTTCCGTCGGTCACGGTGACGCGGACCTCCGGCGAGACGATGACGGTCTTCTCGGCCGCCAGCGCGGCGGCCGCCGGCAGGACCGCGGCAAAGAGAAGGGCCCGGGGAATCGGCATGCCTAGGTCTCGAGGGACCGGATTCCGGCTGGAACCTCCGTCGAGAAGCCGATCTCGCGCTCGAACGCGCGGGCGGCCGCGAACATCCGGGCCTCCTCGAAGCGGGGAGCCAGGACCTGCAGGCCCAGGGGGAGACCCTCGGACGAGAGCCCCGAGGGAACCGAGACGGCCGGGAGTCCCGCGAGAGAGGCGGGTACGGTGAAGACGTCGGACAGGTACATCTGGAGGGGATCGTCCATCTTCTCCCCCAGTCGGAAGGCCGGAGCCGGGATCGACGGGCACACGATCACGTCGGCGGTCCGGAAGGCCCGATCGAAGTCGTGCTCGAGAAGGGATCGGGCCCGCATCGCGCGGCCGTAGTAGGCCTCGTAGTAACCGGCCGAAAGGGCGAAGGTGCCGAGGAGGATTCGGCGTTTCACTTCGGGACCGAAACCCTGGGTCCGAGTCTCGACGTAGAGCGATTCGATGTCCGCGTTCGACCGGCGCGGACCGTAGCGGACGCCGTCGTACCGGGCGAGGTTGGAGGACGCTTCCGCCGAGGCGACGACGTAGTAGATCGCGATCGCCGCGGTCGCGCGGGGCACGGACGCCGAAACGACCCGGGCTCCGGCTCGCTCGAAGGCGCGCCGGCAGGCTTCCAGATTCTCTGCGACGCGGGGATCGAGCCCCTCCGACTCCGCCTCCGCCAGAAAACCCACGCGCATCCCGGCGATTCCGCCCTCGAGCGTCTCGTTCGGATCCTCGACCGGCCGGGGTGCCGAGGTCGAGTCGCGCGGGTCCGCGCCGGCCATGACGCCATAGAGGAGGGCCGCGTCGGAGACGTCGCGCGTCAAAGGCCCGATCTGATCGAGCGAGGATCCGAACGCGACGAGCCCGTAGCGCGAAATCCGGCCGTAGGAAGGCTTCATGCCGACGACGCCACAGCAGGCGCCCGGCTGCCGGATCGACCCACCCGTGTCGGATCCGAGGGCTCCCGGCACGATCCGGGCCGCTACGGCGGAGGCGCTGCCCCCCGAGGAACCACCCGGGATGCGCTGGCGGTCCCAGGGATTGCGGGTGACGTGCCGGGAGCTGTTCTCCGTCGAGGAACCCATCGCGAACTCGTCCAGGTTCGTCTTTCCGACGAAGACGGCGCCCCCTCGCCGCAGCCGCTCGATGGCGGTCGAATCGGCCGGGGGCCGGAATCGCTCGAGGATCCGGGAGGCACAGGTCGCCTGGCGCCCCGCGACCCAGATATTGTCCTTGACGGCGAGAGGGACGCCCGCGAGGGGCGGCGCCTCCCCCGCGGAGACTCGCGCATCCACCGCCGCCGCTTCCTCGAGCGCCTTTTCGCCGGACACCTCGAGGAAAGCGCCGAGGAGGGGGTCGACCCGCTCGAGCCGCTCGAGAGCGTCCCGCGTGACTTCGACCGCCGAGCGGCGACGGGCGACGACGTCGGCGGCGATCGAGCGCACCGCTTCCATCATTCGCCTCCGACCACCCTCGGAACGACGCCGAAGCCCTCGAACCGCTTCGGAGCGTTCGCCCCGAGAGCCGCCCGGCCCTCCCCGGGACGCGGGTCGTCGGTCCGCAGGGGGGTCGGCGGCGGCGGCCCGGGGGCGGGGAACTCCTCTTCCGGAATCTGCTCGATCT
>JBKPSZ010000346.1:0-7465 GCA_046735265.1 Acidobacteriota bacterium
CACCTGTATCTCTCGGCCATGCACACGGGAGTCGGCGGTGCGCCGACGATCACTCTCGATCTCGACGATCTTGGGCTTCCCAACGGTTCGCTCACCGAGCTCGTCTCGGGCGCCTCGATTCCGACGACGCTCTCGAACGGAAAGCTCGTCTTCACGACGAGCTTGTCGGCCGGCGAGACTCAGGTCTTCGATCTTGAGTTCACGGGGGGTCCGGCAGCGATGCCGACCGCGACGGCAACAACCTCGTCCACTCCGACCGCGACACAAACGCCAACCGCGACCGGTTCGCCGACCCCCGGAGTCACGCCGTCTCCCACCGACACGGAGACGCCAACTCCGACCGGCACCGTAACGCCGACCGCGACCGTCACGGTGACCCCGACGCCCTCCGAGACGTCGACGCCGTCCCCGTCCGAGACACCCGCGCCGACGGACACGCCGACGCCGACGAGCACCGTCGCTCCCCCGCCGGATACAGCGACTCCGACTCCGACCGAGACAGCGCCGCCGAGTTCCACCCCGACTCCCATTGAGACCGCGACGGCGATTCCTCCGACCGCCACCTCCACTCCGACCGTGACTCCGACCGTGACTCCGACCGCGACGGCGCCCCCTCCGACGGCCACCTCCATACCGACCGAGATTCCGACCTCGACGCCGCCTCCTCCGACGGCTACTTTCACACCACCGCTCCCGACTCCGACCTCGACGCCGCCTCCTCCGACGGCTACCTTCACACCACCGCCCGCGACTCCGACCTCGACACCGCCTCCTCCGACGGCTACTTTCACACCACCGCCCGCGACTCCGACCCCGACGCCGCCTCCTCCCACCGCCACACTCACGGCGATTCCGACCACGACTCGGACCCCGACACCCATCCCCCCGACGGCGACCGCGAGCTCGACGCCGACGCGAACTCAGACGGCGACGGCGACTGCCACAGCGACTTCGCCGCCGGCCACAGCCACGGCGACCCGTACCCCGACTCGCACCGCGACGTCGACCGCCACGAGAACGCCCACGGGAACCGCAACGCGGACGGTCACGCCGGCGCCGACGAAGACGCCTCCTCGGAAGAACACGAAGATCCCGACGCGAACCTCAACGCCGACTTCGACGCGAACGAGCACCCGGACTCCGACGCCTTAGATCGGGCGGAAAACGAGCTGTCCCGCCGGCGACATCGCGGCACTCGCGGACCGGCTTCTGCACGGATCTCGGCGGCCTGTCGCCGCGCCCCCGCCCGCCGTGGTCGAAACGGTCGGCATCGCCCCGGGTCCGGATTTCGTCTGGATTCACGGCTACCATCGCTGGAGCGGCTCGGCGTACGTCTGGACCAGCGGACGCTGGGAGAGGCGGCCGCAATCCGGCGCCGTCCTGCACGACGGCCGCTGGGTTCACCACTCGAAGAGTTGGTACTGGCGCGACGGCCACTGGTGAATCGATGAAGCGATGAGTCCCCGCTTCCTGACCGCGGGTGCCTCGCTCTCTTTTCGCGAAGGGCTACGGGGCGCCGCCGCCCCGAGCGGCCCGCCTCCGAGGCATCAGGAGGCGCGGCTCACTCTCCCGGAAGGCTCGCGCCGCAGCTCTGAGATCAGGGTCGCAAGCGCGGGAGGCGCCGGGGGCGTTCCGGGCCGCGTCGCGAGTCCGACCGGAAGCGCGAGCTTCAGATCGTCGAATCGCCGCGCGACGGTGCCCCGGGGCGGCGGCGAAACGGCCAGACGCGGCAGGATCGCCAGCCCCAGCCCGTGCTGCACGGAGGATCGGAGCGTTTCGGTGCTCCCGCATTCGAGCGCCCAGTCGATTTCGACGCCACGCCGCTGAAGGGCGGATTCGACGGCCTGCCGATAGGAGCAGCCCTGTTCGGTGAGGAGCACCGGCTGTCCCTCGAGGTCCCGGGCCCGCAGGCGTCTCGCGCGCGCGAGCGCGTGACGTTTCGGCAGCAGGAGGGCCATCTCTTCGGAGAAGATCGGCTCGAATCGCAAGCCGAGCTCCGTTGGAGGCGCCGAGCACAGGCCGAGGTCCACGAGCCCGTCCGCCACGGCGCGGCTCACCCCGCCCGTCCCGCCGACTTCGAGCTTCACGCGCAGCGCCGGCCGGCGGGCGCGCAGGCGTGCGAGAAGCGGGGCGAGGCGCCGGCTCGCGGCCGGCTCGATCGAAGCGATGCGGAGGAAGCCGCCGCGCCCGTCGCGAAGCTCCGCGGCGCTCCGCGCGAGGGCTTCCACGGCGTCCAGGATCGGCAGAGCCCGCGAAGCGAACAGGTCTCCGGCGGGAGTCCGCTCGCGACGCCGGCCGCGGCGGTCGAACAGCTCGAGGCCGAGCTCCGCCTCGAGCTCCTGGATGTGCAGGGTCACCGTGGGCTGAGCGAGCCGCAAGGCGCTCGCGGCTCCTCGAAAGCTTCCCTCCCGGAGGACCGCCTGAAAAGTCTGGAGGTGGCGCAGGTCCATGAGCGTCCAGACTACATCAGTACTGATAGAACTATCACGAAACTTCATAATTGATGATATGCGGCGGCGCGCCTACCGTTACCGCGGGAGGCCACCGCCATGCTGTTTGCGCTTCTCCGGGATCTTCGCTCGTCGCTGCGCGCTCTGATCCGACGCCCGGCGTTCGCGACGGCCGTCGTCTCGACCCTCGCCGTCGCCATCGGCGCCAATACCGCGATGTTCACGGTCGTTCACGCGGTGCTTCTCTCCCGACTCCCCTTCCGCGACGCCGGCCGACTCGTCGTCATCCACTCGCGCGAGCCGGGAAGCGACCGCCAGCCCTTCTCGATCGCCGACTTCCTGGACCTGAAAGCGAACACCCGGAGCCTCGACGCGCTCGCCGCCTGGGCCGGCGGAAGCGCCAACCTGACGGGCGTCGAGGAGCCCGTGGCGCTGCGAGCCCAGTGGACGTCGAGCGGATTCTTCGAGCTCGTGGGCGTTCACGCGGCGCTCGGTCGGACGCCCCAGCCCGAGGAGGAGCGCCCCGGCGCTCCGCGGGTCGCCCTGCTCGGTCACGCACTCTGGACGTCGAGATTCGGCGCCGACCCCGCCGTCCTCGGCCGCGTCGTCACGATCAACGGCGAGCCCTTCACCGTGATCGGAGTCCTGCCGCGAGAGTTCCCTTTCCTCGCCTCCGGGGCGGATCTCGCCGCGCCCGTGGCCTACGAGACCGACCCGCGGCGCGCGTCCCGCGCCTCCGGATTCCTGCGCTTGATCGGACGCCTGCGGCCGGGAACGCCGCTGTCGAAGGCCTCCGAAGACTTGAACGCGCTCGCCGCGGGACTCAAAGCCGACTATCCCGACGTCAACGCGAACCGTGAGGGCATCCGCGTTTCGCCGCTCGCCGATCAAGTCGTCGGCGGCTACCGGCGCATTCTGCTCGTGCTCCAGGCCGCCGTCGGCGTCGTGCTGCTCATCGCCTGCGCCAACCTGGCCAATCTCCTGCTCTCGCGCATTCTCGCCCGCCGGGGCGAGCTCGCGCTGCGCTCCGCCCTCGGAGCGCGCCGCGCCGACATCGTCCGCCGGTTGCTGGCCGAAGCGGTCGTCCTCGCGCTCGCCGGAGGCGCTCTCGGGCTCCTGCTGGCGCATCTCGGAATCCGCGCGCTGCTCGCCCTGGGCCCCGCGACGCTCCCGCGGGCAGCGGAGATCGGCATCGACTTCCCCGTCCTCGCTTTCAACCTCGCGCTCTCCCTCGCGGCCGGGATCGCCATCGGACTGGCTCCGGCCCTCCAGGGGAGCGGACGAGGTCTCGCCGAAGGACTGCGCGGATCGGGCCGCGGAACTTCGGGCGGCCGCGGGAGCTCGCGCGCGCGAGCCGCGCTCGTAGCGGCGGAAGTCGGGCTGTCGCTGGTCCTCCTCGTCGGCGCGGGGCTCCTCCTGCGAACGCTGCACCGGCTGCAGTCGGCGCATCCCGGATTCGAGGCGAAGAACCTCCTGGCCGTTCAGCTCTCGCTCCCGAAGAGCCGCTATGGCACGCCGGAATCGATCCACCGGTACTCCGAGCGCGTTACGGAGCGCCTGGCGGCCCTGCCCGGTGTCGAGGGCGTCGCGGCCGCCTCGCTCAATCCCCTGACGAACTGGCGAGCGAGCATCTCCTTCCTGATCGAGGGAAGCGCCGACCTCGACCGCCGGAAGGCGCCGCTCGCCAACTACCGCGCCGCCGGGCCCGGGTACTTTCGAACGCTCGGGGTGCCGCTGCGGTCCGGCCGGGAATTCGACGAGCGCGACTCCGCGCGAAGCGTCCCGGTCGCGCTGGTGAGCGAAACACTCGCCCGGCAGCGATTCGGCGACGCAAGCCCCCTCGGCGCGCGCTTGCGGATCGACGACACTGAGGCATGGCGCACCGTCGAGATCGTCGGCGTCGTCGGCGACGTCAAGCACACGGGTCTCGACGCGGAGGGCTCGGCCGACGTCTACGTCCCCTTCTCCCAGACTCCCCCGGACGTGTCCGTGTGGCTCGCGAACATCTTCTGCGTGGCGCTTCGGACGAGCGATGATCCGCGCCTTCTCGTGCCGGCCGTTCGGAAGGAGATCCAGACCCTCGACCGGGACGTCGCGGCTGCGGGCATCCGGCCGATGGAGGACGCCCTCGACGCCTCCCTCGGAGACCGGCGTTTCCAGGCGATGCTCCTCGAGTTCTTCGGCGCGGCGGCCTTGGCGCTCGCTCTCGCCGGAATCTACTCGGTGACTTCCTTCGGGGTCGTCGAGGGCACCCGGGAGATCGGGGTGCGACTCTCTCTGGGTGCCGGCCGCAGTCGGATCCTCCGGCTCCTGCTTCGCCAGGCGCTCGTTCCCGTCGCCGGAGGCCTCGTGGCAGGGGGAGTCGCGGCGCTCGCCCTCGCGCGCCTCTTGACCGGTCTTCTCGTGGGCGTGGCCGCGCAAGACGCCGCGACGCTCGCCGTCGCGACGGTTCTCCTCGCGGGCACGGCATTTCTCGCGAGCGCGGTGCCCGCGCTGCGGGCGACGCGCATCGATCCGGTGCGCGCGTTGCGCTCCGACTGACGTCTCGCCGTCAGCGCAAGCCGTCGAAGAGGCGCCTCTCCCCCTCGAGGATCCGGCGCGTCTCCTCTTCATTTGGCTCGAGCGTTTCGACGCCTCTCTCGGCGGTTCCGCCGAGCAGGATCCCGTCGCGGCGAGGCATCATGTAGAGCCGGCCCGGGCCGAAAGTCATGTAGTCCACCTCCGGCTGGGGAACCAGAACGGAAAGCTGCCCCTTGACGGGGGTGAGCTCGGCGTCGCCGAAGAGCTCCCGGGAGCCGAGCCCCGTGCAGTTGACGACGACCGGCTCCTCCAAGGCGAGCACTTCGGAGACGTCTGCGAGCTGCCGCACGACGATGCGGCCGCCGGCCAGCCGGAAGTCTTCCATGAGGGCGAAGAGGTAGGCCGAGGTCTCGACGTGCATCGTGTGAAACCGCTCGACCCGGCGAACCGGGAACGGATTCTCGTCGGCGGAAAGGGACGTCTGGGGAACGAGCGAAGCGATCGAGTCTTCGATCGACGGGATCGCCGCGTGAGGCGGCGTGTCGTGGAGCTCGTAGCCTTCCAGCCACCGGACTCCAAAGCGACCTCCCACCAGGTTCTGGAAGTATCGAAACGACAGCCGCGCCGCGCGCTCGAACTGCGCGTCGAAGCGGGCGGTGCGGCGGTCCTCGTCCACCACATAGTAGGGCCACCACTCCGCGCCGGCGACGTTGGAGGTCGTGTCGGGCGGAAGCGCTCGCGCGTAGATGGCGACCTCGAACCCCCGGTCCTGCAGGACGCGCGCGGAAGCGAGACCCACCGCGCCACAACCGAGGACGGCGGCCCGTCGTTGCCCCGTCGCCAGGGCCTCGTCCGCCGCGAGGAGCGCGGTCCCCCAGGAGAGCGTCACGCCTCCGCCTCCGTGGCCGTAGTTGTGGATGACGGTCTTCTCTCCGTAGCGCCGCGCCTCGAGGACGAACCCGGGCGGCCGGAACGGCCGCAGCCCGACGACCGTGCGGATCACGCGGTCCTCGGAGACCCGGACGGGCGCGAGCTTCCGGGATGCCGGCGGGATCCGCCGCGCGGCGCCTCTCGAGGCGCCCGCGCACGCCCCGAAAGCGGAGGCGACCGACGCGGCCGCCCCGCCGACGAGGAGGCTCCGGCGCGTCAGGAGGGCCGGCGCCATCGTCGCGGCCCGGCTAGGCGCTCGGCAGGAAGCTCGCCCCCACCGCCTGAGAGATGCGCGCCATGACGTGCTTGACCTGCGTGTAGTCGTCGAGCGCGTACATCGACATGTCCTTGCCGTAGCCCGACTGCTTGTAGCCGCCGTGCGGCATCTCGGACACGAGAGGCAGGTGGTCGTTGATCCAGACTGTGCCGAAACGCAGTTTGCGCGCGGCGTTCAGAGCCCGGTTGACGTTGGTCGTCCAGACGGACGCCGAAAGCCCATAGTCCACGTCGTTGGCCCAGGTGATGGCCTGCTCGTCGTCGGAGAACGGCGTGACCGTGATGACGGGCCCGAAGACCTCCTTCTGAACGATCTCGTCCTTCTGCTCCGTGTCGGCGACGATCGTCGGCTTGTACCAGAAGCCGCGCCCCTCTCTCTTCCCGCCCCCCGTCACGACCGTGACGTGGCCCGTGGCCTTGGCGCGGTCGACGAACCCGGCGACGCGCTGGCGCTGCTCGGCGGAAACCAGCGGCCCCATCGCCGTGGCCTCTTCCTCGATGTCCCCGACGGCGATCGACTCGACGGCCGGAACCAGATCGGCGAGCAGCCGGTCGTAGATCCGCTTCGAAGCGTAGAGGCGGCAAGCGGCCGTGCAATCCTGGCCGCTGTTCGCGAAACCGGCGACCTTGATGCCGTTGACGACGAGCTCGGGGTCCGCGTCGTCGAAAATCACCACCGGAGCCTTGCCGCCAAGCTCCAGGTGCACCTTCTTCAACGTCGCGGCGGCTGCGCGCGCGATCTCCTTCCCGGTCGCGACGTCCCCCGTGAGCGAAACCATGTTCACTTTCGGGTGCTTCACCAGGCCCGCGCCGACTGGCTCGCCGTCGCCGGTGATCACGTTGAAGACGCCGGGCGGGAAGAGGTCCGCCGCGAGCTCCGCCAAGCGCAGCGACGTCAGGGGCGTGTTCTCCGAGGGCTTCAGGATCACGGTGTTTCCCGCCGCCAGCGCCGGCCCGATCTTCCAGATCGCCATCATGAGCGGGTAGTTCCAGGGCGCGATCGAGGCCACGACGCCGACCGGCTCCCGGCGAATCATGCTCGTGTAGCCGGCCAGGTACTCCCCGGCCGCCTTTCCCTCGAGGCACCGGCACGCCCCGGCGAAGAAGCGGAGATTGTCCACGAGGAACGGGATTTCCGAGCGCGCGAGGCCGATCGGCTTGCCGACGTTCGACGCTTCGAGCCGCGCGAGCTCCTCGGCGTTCGACTCGATCCGGTCCGCGAGCTTCAGGATCATGAGGCTTCGCTCCGCCGGAGTGGAGTCGATCCACTTCTCCAGAGCCCCGGCCGC
>JBKPSZ010000347.1:0-6659 GCA_046735265.1 Acidobacteriota bacterium
GCTCGGGAGCGGGCGAGCCGCGCCGGTTCCAGTTCGGACTGCGGCTGGCGTTCTAGCGGGAGGACCGAGCCGGACCGGAAGAGAGAAGAGCCGCTTAGACGCGACCCGAAAGCCCGGCGACGCCCGATGGCGCCGCCGCGGCCTCGGGGCTCAAAACGGCCCCGACGCGCTCTCCCAGGAACTCCACCGCGCGGCGAACGACCTCCGGATCGTGCACGATCTTCTTGTGGCCGAGGCCGCGCGTCGAGACGAGCTTCGCGCCCGGCCACTGCCGGACGATCGCCTCTCCGTCGGTCTTCGGCACCTCCGGGTCGTCCTCGTCGTGAAACACGAGTAGCGGAACGGTCATGAAGGGCGCCGCAACGCGCGGGACGTTGAAGTCGGTCCAGCGATAGCCGAACTTCCGCTCGAAGGAGCCGGTCATCCGGCCGATCACTTCGTCGGACGCGCCGACGACCGAGGCGAACCGCGTCGTCCAGGCGGTGGGATCGGCCGCGGGGGCGAGGAAGACGGCCGCCCTCGCCGGCAGCCCGCGCTTCATCGCGATCGCTGCGGCGGCGCTTCCCATCGAATGCGCGACCACCGCGGCGGGCGGGCCCAGGCGCTCGACGACGGTCTCGAGGGCTGCGATGAACTGCGGGAGCGAAGAGAGGCGTCCGGCGGAGTCGCCGTGTCCCGGCGCGTCGAAGGCGATCGTCGAGAAACCGGCTCGAGCGAGCGGCTCGATGAACGAGGAAAGACGCGCCCCGCGGCTTCCCCAGCCGTGAACGAGGAGGACCGGCGGTCCACTGTTCCATCGCCACGCCGCGAGACGTCGCCCATCGAGCCGGAGGTCGAGCCTCTCTCCGCGCGCGAGCGCGGCCTGCTCCGCCTCGTCATGACGGTGGCGGGGCGGCGTCCGGAAGAGCGCTCCGGCCACGATCGACGCCGCGCCCGGCGCGACTGCGCAGAGGCCGCCGATTACGCCTCGGATCGCCGCGAGGCGAACCCGGGCGCGCCGGTCCAGGGAGGTCTGCTGCGGCATCGTCGACTCCTCGACCGCGCGGCGCCTCAAGCGGAATGGCGGCGGACGGTGGAAAGCAGCGTCTCGAACCCCGCGTGGGCTCGCGAGGACGCTCTCGGGTCGCGCATCAGGCGCGACGCGTGGTGAAACCCGAGCATCACGGAGTAGAGGTCGTGCGCGAACTGGTCCGGATCCACGGAGGAGGAGAGCTCCCCCGTCTGTGCGCCCGCGCGATACACGTTGGCGATCAGGTCCAGCCACTCCCTTTGAAGAGCGACCAGGCGTTCGCGCACCGGACCGGGCCGATCGTCGAGCTCCACGGCTGCCGCGACGAAAAGACAGCCTCCCGGCCCCGAGTGGACCGTCGACCACTCGAGCCAGCGCTCGAAGATCGCCCGCAGCCGTCGCTCACCGCGCGGAGCGCGCAGGGCCGGCCGGATCACCTCGTCGACGAACTTGGCTGCCGCCGTCTCGAGGATCTGCACCTGCAGGACCTCTTTGGAGCGAAAGTGGGCGAAGAGTCCGCTCTTGGAAAGACCGAGCTCCGACGCGAGGCGCCCGATCGTCAGACCGTTCAGGCCGGTCTGGGTCGCGAGCCGTGTCGCGTGGTCGAGGATCGCCGCGCGAGTCGTTTCCCCTTTTCCGGAGACTGGAGCAGCCCGCGAGGGCGACTCGGGAGTCAACATTCGAAAACAATAACACGAACGTTCGTGCTTGTATCAAGCAATTGAAACAGCGTAAGTTATTGCGACGGCAATGCGGAGTCGATCTTTCGGCCCAGGCGCACGGCTTCACGGCGAATGGCCTCGACGTCCAGGGTCCGGATTCGCCTCCGATCCATCAGGACCCGTCCCTCGACGACGACCGTCTCGACCGCGTCCGAGCGGGCCGAATAGACGAGATGCGAGTACGGGTCGTACATCGGTACCGCATTCGGTCCCGAGATCGCGACGACGATCAGGTCGGCGCGCTTGCCCGCCTCGAGAGAGCCGATCTCCTCATCTCGGTGGAGGGCGGCGGCCGATCCGATCGTCGCCATCCTCAGCACCCGCCGCGCCGGGACGGCCGTGGGGTCCATCGCATGCGCTTTGTGCACCCTCGCGACGGATCCCATCTCGCCCACCATGTCGAGATCGTTGTTGCTGGCCGCGCCGTCGGTGCCGAGGCCGACCGGGATTCCCGCCGAAAGCATCGGGGTGACCGGCGCCACACCCGAAGCGAGCTTCATGTTGCTTTCCGCGCAGTGCGCCACGCCCGCGCCGGAGCGCGCGAGCAGATCGATCTCCTCCCCGTCCACCGCGACGCAGTGCGCGGCGGTCAGCCGGCGGTCGAGGACTCCCAGGCCCGCCAGGTGCCTCACGGGAGTCGTTCCGTAGCGCTTGCGCACCATCGCGAGCTCCCCGGCCGACTCGGAGAGATGCGTCAGGACGGGAGCCTCGAAGCGCCGGGCGAGATCGTGGACTCTTCGGAACGTCTCCGGGCCCACGGTGTAGCAGGCGTGGGGGAAGAGCGAAGGCGTGACCCTCGGATGCCCGGACCAGTCGGCGAGGAAACGCTCCCCCCGCGCGAGGCCCTCGCTCGCGTCCTTGGCGTCGGGGGTCGGGCCGTCGAAGATGCCCTGGCCGGGAAAGGCGCGCAGCCCCGCTTCGTCGGCTGCGCGGGCCACTTCCTCCTCGAAGAAGTAGCCGTCGGCGAACGTCGTCGTTCCCGAGGCGATCATTTCCCAGCACGCGAGGAGCGCGCCCGCGCGCACGAATCGGGGGGAGACGAAACGCGCCTCGAGAGGGAACATCGACTTCGTTAGCCAGGTCATCAGCTCCACGTCGTCCTTGACGCCTCGAAAGAGGGTCTGCGCGACGTGCGTGTGCGCGTTGACGAGGCCGGGCAGGACGAGATGGCCCTTCGCGTCGAGTGTGCGTCTGGCCCGATAGCGGCGCTCGAGCGAGCGCCGCGGGCCGACCGAGGCGATCCTCCCGTCGCGGATCGCGATCGCGCCGTCGGCGAGGATCGTGTCGGCGGCGTCGAGGGTCAGAACGGTGCCGCCCGAGACCAGGAGATCGGCGGGTTCCAACTCCCGAGGTGAGGAGGATCGCTTCGTCATTCGACCGCTTGTCCTCCAGCTTGAGGGATCGCGGCGGCCCTTGCGGCCGCCCGGGGGCGGGGACGAGCCGAGCCCCGCCCCTACATCCAGCGGCGCCGGCGCTCCTCCTGCTCCGGCGTCAGCGAGTCGATCGCGACACCGAGCGTCTCGAGCTTCGTCCGCGCGATCTCCCGGTCGATCTCCGCCGGCAGGTCGTGGACGCCCGCCGGAAGCTCTCCGCGGTGGCGCGCCAGATGATGGACCGCCAGAGCCTGAACCGCGAAGGAGAGGTCCATGATCTCGACCGGGTGGCCATCTCCCCCGGCGATGTTCACGAGACGCCCCTCGCACAGGAGATGCAGCCGGCGACCGTTGCGCAGCCGGTACTCCGTGATCTGCCGGCGGGCTTCGACCTTCTCCCTCGCGAGCGCCTCGAGCGCCGGCACGTCGATCTCCGTGTCGAGGCCTCCGGCGTTCGCCAGCACCGCGCCGTCCTTCATCCGCTCGAAGTGCTCGCGGCCGTAGACCGCGTGCGTGCCGGTCGAGGTCAGAAAGAAGTCGCCGACCTCGGCCGCGTCGGTGAGCGGCATCACGGCGAAACCGTCGGAAACCGCTTCGAGGGCGCGCACCGGATCCACCTCGCAGACGACGACCCGCGAGCCGAGCCCCGACGCGCGGCGGGCGAGGCCCTTGCCGCACCAGCCGTATCCGGCGATGACCACGCAACGGCCGGCCAGGAAGAGATTCGTCAGGGCCATCAGCGCCGTGAAGACTGACTGCCCCGTGCCGTACCGGTTGTCGAAGAAGTGCTTGCACATCGCGTCGTTGCCCGCGATGACGGGGAATTTGAGCTTCCCCTCCCGCTCCATGTTCCGGAGCTTCGTGACGCCGGAAGTGGTCTGCTCCGAGGCTCCCCAGACGTGGCCGCGCCGCGCGGCCTCGGTCGTGTGGAGGATGCGGGTCAGCTCCGCGCGGTCATCGACGAGGAGGACCGGGTCGTGACCCACCGAGCGCGTCAGGTTTGCTTCGAACTCCTCGGCCGAAGCGTCGCCGACCGAGAAGACCGTCACGCCTTCCTCGGCGACCGCGGCCGCGACGTCGTCCTGCACGTAACCGGGAGCCGTTCCGGCGAGCGTGACGTCGGCGCCGGCGCGCCTCAGGAGGATCGTCAGATACGCCGTCTTGGCCTCGAGCGGCACGCACACGGCGATCGGCAGGCCCTTCAGCGCCCCGTCGTTCAGGCGCTTTTCGAAGAGCGCGTTCAAGACGGGCGAGTGCGACTCGACCCAGCGGATTTTGCGGAGGCCTTCCGGGGCGAGCTTCGAGTCCTTGACGATCGACCGCATCGTGGAGACGCTCACCATCCCACCGCCTTCCCCTTGTTCTGCTCGTCCAGCCACTTCTGGAGCGGAGCGAAGTAGTCGCGCAGCGCGTTCGCGTCCATCGTGGGAGAACCCGTCACGACCGCGAGCGCATCGGGCCACGGCTTCGAGCAGCCCATTTCGAGCATTCGGTTCAACTTCGCGCCCGCCTCCTTGTTGCCGTAGATCGAGCAGCGGTTCAAGGGACCGGTGCAGCCCGCGGTCTTCGCGAGGCCGCGGTGGAACTGGAACTGCAGGATGTCGGCGAGGAAGTAGCGAGAGTACGGCACCCCCGCCGCGACATGGTACTTGCCGATCGCGTCGAAGCTGTCTTCGCCGCGCGGCTGTGGCGGAGCGACCCCCTGGTACTTGCGCCGCAGCTCCCACCACGTCCGGTTGTAGTCCGCGGGCGCGATCTGGCCCGAGAAGACCCTCCACCGCCATTGATCGACCAGCAAGCCGAAGGGGAGGAAGGCGACTTTGTCGAGGGCTCGGACGAGGAGGAGCCCGATGTCCTTCGAGGCGTCGGGCGCCTTGTCGAGGAGTCCCAGCTTCACGAGGTACTCCGGCGTGACCGAGAGCGCGATCGTGTCGCCGATCGCTTCGTGGAAGCCGTCGTTGGCGCTGTCGCGGAAGAGATACGGCAGCTTGTTGTAGGCGCGCTGGTAGAAGTTGTGCCCGAGCTCGTGGTGAATCGTCGAGAACATCTCGGCCGTGATGTCGATGCACATCTTCAGCCGCAGGTCGTCGACCGTGTCCACGTCCCAGGCGCTCGCGTGGCAGACGACCTCGCGGTCCCGCGGCTTGGTGAAGAGCGAGCGCTCCCAGAAGGTCTTCGGCAGGGGGTCGAAGCCGAGGGAGGTGAAGAACCCCTCGCCGTATCGGACCATCTGAAGGGGATCGGTCTTGCGCGACTTCAGGATCGCGGTCAGGTCGAATCCGGGGTCGGCGCCGGCCGGCGCGATCAGGGGATAGATGTTGCCCCAGTCCTGCGCCCACATGTTGCCGAGCAGATGCGCCGGGATGGGGCCGTCCGCGGGGACCACCGCGCCGTACTTCTCGCGAAGCTTCCAGCGCACATAGGCGTGGAGCGAGACGTAGAGCGGCTTGACCTGCTCCCAAAGACGGTCGAGCTCCTTCGCAAACGCGTCGGGCGGCATGTCGTACTTGGACCGCCACATCGCACCGGTGTCGGCGAAGCCGAGCTCCCGCGCCCCCTCGTTGGCGAGAACGACGTAGCGCTCGAACTGGGGCTTGAGCGGGGGGCCGATCGTGTGCCACCCCTGCCAGACGTCGTAGAGCTGATTTGCGTCACGGCTCTCCGCCATGATCTTCGTGATCTCTTCGAGATCCAGGCAGTCCTTCCCCGGCGGGCAGTACTTCCCTTTGCCGTAGGCGCCCTCGAGAGCGGCCGCGATCCGGGTCAGCTCCTCGCTCTTCTTCGGGTCGGCGGGCGCAGCGAGCGTGAGGGAGTTCTTGAGGAGCGAGATCTTGCGGGAGACTTCCGGAGAGACGGACAGGCTCGCAAAGCGCGCCGCTTTCTTTGCGTCCTCGGCGCTCGCCGCGATGAGCTTCTCGTTGGCCTGGGCCGCGAGGATCTCCGTGTCGTCCGTGATGAAGGTGGACTGGACCCACGAAGCGCGGCTCGCGTCGACCGAGAGCTTGAGCAATTTCGCCTCGGACTCCTCGATGAAGGCGCGAGCGTCCTCGGCGGTCGGCGGATCCGCGGCTCCGATCACTTCCGCCGCCCCCGCGATCCCCAGGGCCGACAGCAGCACGCCCGCCGCGTAGCCCGACCCGCGTCTCTCCATCGCGTCCTCCCCGGCACCAAAGGGAGGCAAATGTATCGCAGGAAGGGGATTCGGACGCGCGCCGGGACGGCGACGGCTCGCGGCGCCGGCTAACCCGTCCGGACGAAGTCGATGAACCCGCGCTCGACGTCGGTCGAGGTCAGCTTGACGCGCAGTTTGTCGCCGACCTGGAGGTCTTCCCACCCCTGGACGAGCTTTCCTTCGACGGGAGGCTCGAAGATCCGGACCCAAGTTCCTTTTTCCGAAGCGCCCGTGACGACGCCATCGAACCGCTGGCCGATCCGCCCCTCGAGGAGGAGCGCCGCCGCCGACTTGCGCACCTGACGTTCGACCTTGTCCGCGGCGTCCTCCATCTCGGTGCAGTGCCTGTCTCTTATACACATCTCCGAGCCCACGAGACTTCA
>JBKPSZ010000348.1:0-4997 GCA_046735265.1 Acidobacteriota bacterium
GAGGTGCTCCGGGGATCCCCCGGTCGTGCCACGACGCGCCCGGATGGGGGCGACCGCGCGGCCGGGAAGGCTCTAGAGTTCCCGGACGCCGCCGAGGTTTCTCGCGAGCAGGAAGCCGCCGACGCAGGTCAGGGCGATTCCGTTGGCGACGAGCACGGCCGGGGCCGAGAAGGCCGAGGCGAGGGAGCCCGCAAGGAGGTTTCCGAGAGGGATCGCCCCCCGGAAGGCGAGCGAGTACACGGAGACCACCCTCCCCCGCATCCGGTCGTCCACGTTCGCCTGAACGAGGGTCATGAAGAGCGCGAAGACGACGATGAGCGCCGCGCCCGCCACCGCCAGCAGGGCATAGGAGACCCACGCGGTGCGCGACAACGCGAAACCCACCATCGACGCTCCGAAGGTCATCTGCATGGCCAGCGCGAGCGAGCCCTTGCGACGGACGTGGCCCAGCCCCGCGACCCCGATGGCGCCCGCGATGGCTCCCAGGCCGAAGACGGCGAGAAGCAGGCTGTAGCCCTTCGCGTCGCGGTGGAAGACGTCGCGGGCGAAGACGGGCAGAAAGAGAACGAGCGGAAAGGAGCAGAAGCTGCCGACGAACGCGAGGCCGACCAGGCTCGAGAGCGGCTTGTCGTGGCGAACGGCCCGGAGTCCCGCCTTGAGGCTCTCGAGCACCCGCTCGGTCGTCGGCGACGAGCCGCCTCCGCGCGTGAGCATGAGGAGCGCGGCGATCGGGGCGAGAAAGGAGAGGGCGTTCAGCCCGAAGCAGGCCGCGGCTCCCAGGCGATAGAAGGCGACGCCCGCCAGAACCGGGCCGATGACGCGCGCGAGGTTGAACTGGATGGAGTTCAACGCGACGGCGTTCGGCAGATCCTCCCGATCCACGAGCGTCGGTACGAGCGCCTGATAGGCGGGCCCGCCGAAGGACTGCGCGAGGCCGACGACGAAGGAGAGGGTGAGGATGATCCACACCTGCAGCGCGTTGGTGAGAACGAGAGCGACGAGGATCAGGGCGCTCGACATCTGGACCACCTGGGAGCCGATCAGGATCCGGCGGCGATCGAAGCGGTCCGCGAAAACTCCGCCGAAGAGCGAAAAGAGGAGATACGGGGCGTCCCCGAGAAAGGCGTCGAGGCCGAGCAGGAATGCCGAGCCGGTCAGCGTCAGGATGAGCCAGTTCTGCGCGACCTCCTGCATCCAGGTGCCCACGCTCGAGGTGAAGGCGCCCACCCACATCAATCGGAAATCGCGATAAGTGAACGCCTTGAACGTCTGGCGAAGGCCCTTCGAGCGGGCGCGCGACTCGGACGCGTTCGCGGCCGGCGGGCTCGAGCGGCTCATCCGTGCCGTCAGTTTTCCGGGATCGTCGGCGTTTTGGCCACTTCTCCCGTCATCGGAACGAAGCGCACGGGCAGGATCGCCTGTTCGGTCACGCGGCCCGAGGCGTCCTTGCGAAAGACCTTCAGCTCCTGGAAGAAGCCGCCCACGGGGATCACCATGCGGCCGTCGGGAGCGAGCTGGTCGAGCAGCGGCTGGGGGATCCGCTCGGGTGCGGCGGTGACGATGATGCCGTCGAACGGGCCCTTCTCCGGCCACCCCCCGTATCCGTCGCCTTCGCGCACGGTGACGTTGTCGTAACCGAGCTCTCTCAAACGGCTGCCGGCCGACTTCGCGAGCTCGGGGACGATCTCGATCGAATACACCTCCCGGCAGAGTCGCGAAAGAACGGCGCTCTGATATCCCGAGCCGGTTCCGATCTCGAGGACCTTCTCGCCGGGGGCGAGATCGAGGAGCTCCGTCATCAGGGCGACGATGTAGGGCTGCGAGATCGTCTGGTTGCCCGCGATCGGCAGCGGCGTGTCGTCGAATGCGCGAGAACGCTCGGACGGATCGACGAACAGCTCGCGAGGCACTTCGCGCAGCGCCTGGAGGACGCGCGGGTCGCGCACGCCGCGCGAGGCGATTTGCGTCTCCACCATTCGCGCGCGGCGCGTGGCCTCGCTCTCGGCGTCGGGTGTCACGTTGACGGACGGCTTCGCCGGGCGTTCACAGGCGAGCCCGGCGGCGGCGCTCAAGAATAGCGCGAGCGCCCGCCTCACGGAACGGCCCCGCGAATCGAGCCGGCGACGATCTCCCCGCCGACGATCGTCGCGACGATGGACAGGTTCCGGATCCGAGCGGGGGACACGGCCATCGGGTCCTCGGGGAGAACGGTGAAGTCGGCGTCGAAGCCCGGAACGATCTTCCCGCGACGCTCCTCCTCGAAGGCCGCCCACGCCGCGTCGGTCGTGAAGAGCGCGAGCGCTTCGGCACGAGTGAGACGCTCCTCGGGGCGCCAGCCGCCTTCCGGTTTTCCGTCCGGATCATGCCGTGTGATCGCCGCGTAGAAGCCTTCCACCGGCTTCTCGGATTCGACCGGGAAGTCGCTGCCCCCCGCGAGCCGCGCGCCGCTCTTCTTGAGACGCTGCCACGCGTAGGCGCCGCGGATGCGCTCGGGCCCCACCCGCTGCTCCGCCCACGGCATGTCGGAGGTCGCGTGCGTGGGCTGGATCGAAGCGATTACGCCTTCCGACCCGAAGCGCGGGATGTCGGAGAGCGCCACGACCTGGGCGTGCTCGATCCTCGGGCGCGTGCCGCCCGCCGGCGCGTCCGGCACGGTCTGCGCGGCGCGGCGGAACGCGTCGAGAGCGATCCGGTTGCCGCGGTCGCCGATCGCATGGATCCACAGCTGCCACCCGTTGCGCCGCGCGTCGCGCGCGACCTCCTCGAGCCTCTCCGCCGGCGTCACGAGAAGCCCGCGGCGCCCCGGCTCGTCGGAGTAGTCCTCGAGCAGCGCGGCGCCCCGGGAGCCGAGAGCGCCGTCCGCATAGGCCTTGATCGCACGCACGGTCAGGCGCTGCGCGCCCTTCGCGACGCGCACGCCTCGCGCGAAGGAGTCACGAAGCCGCTCCGGTTCGGGCGACACGGTCGCGTAGACGCGGATCGGAAGAGCCCCGCGGGCGTCGAGCCGCTCGAGGACCTCGAGCGACTCCGGACCGTAGCCCGAGGCGTCCTGGACCTCGGTCAACCCGGCGGACGCGCAGGCGCGCATCGCGGCGAGCAGACGCCGCTCGCGGTCGGCCGGAGTCGGTGCGGGAAGAACCCGAGACACGAGATCCATCGCGTTGTCGACGAGCACGCCGGACGGTGTGCCGTCGGAGCGGCGCAGGATCCGGCCGCCCGGCGGATCCGCCGTTTCCCGCGTGATGCCCGCCGCCTCGAGCGCCTTCGTGTTCACCCAGATCGCGTGGCCGTCCACGCGCCCGGCGGTCGCGGGCCGATCCGGCACGGCCGTGTCGAGGTCGCGCGCGTCCGGAAAGCGGTGTTCCGCCCAGAGGTTCTGGTCCCACCCGCGCCCGGTCACCCAGGCGCCGGACGGGAGCGCAACCGACTTCGCCGCCATGCGGCGCGCGGCCTCCGAAGCGCTCGCGCTCCCCCTCAGGTTGGCGGACTCGAGGGCTTGCCCCAGTCCTTCGAGATGCCCGTGCGCATCCGCCCAGCCGGCGAACACGAAGCGTCCGGTGAGATCCACGCGCATCGCGGAGGGCGCGCGGGACCGCGCCTCCGACGGATCTCCGACGAAGGCGATCTTTCCGTCCCGGACGAGGATGCTCGCCGGCCGGCCCGCTTCGGCGGGAGACGCGTAGACGGTCCCGCCCTCGAGGAGAAGGTCGGGGCTTCCGGCGGGAGCCGCCGTCCCGGCCAGGAGCAGCAGCAGGAAAGCGAACACCGGCACGATTCGAAAGCTAGCTTCGCCGCGCGAGGAGCAGCGTCTGATCGTCGTACTGCGGAACGCCCTGGGCGAAGTCGGCCACGCTGGAGAGGATGGAGTCGCACAGCTCCCGCACGGGCCGCCGCGCGCCGCGGCCGACGATCTCCGAGAGACGCTCGAGGCCGAACTCCTCGTCGCGCTCGTTGACGGCTTCCGTGACGCCGTCCGTGTAGACGCAGAGGAGGTCCCCCGACTGGAGCTCCACGGTCTCTTCCCGCCAGGAGGCTCCCGGCAGCATCCCGACCGGAATTCCGGTCGACTCGAGCCGATCGAGCCGTCCGTTCGCCCTCGCGACGAGCGCCGGGTTGTGTCCGGCGGAAACGTAGCGGAAGCGGCCGGTGTCCGGCTCGATCAAGCCGAAGAAGAGCGTCAGGAACTTCCGCGTCGCCGCGAAACGGCGCAGGTGGCGATCGATGCGAGCGACGAGGTCGGAGATGGTCTTCGCCTCGTCGATCTGGAGGTGGACCGCGGAGTGCACCGTCGATACGAGGAGCGCCGCCGGTATGCCCTTGCCCGAGACGTCCGCGACGAGGAACGCGAGGCGCCCCTCGGAGAGGGGGAACAGATCGTAGTAGTCGCCGCCCACCTGGCGCGTCGGGACGTTGGCGGCGGCGAGCTCGAGGCCCGGAATGCTCGGGAGCGAGCGCGGCAGGATTTCGCGCTGAATCGCGGCGGCGAGCTCGAGCTCCCGTTCGATGCGCTCCTTCTCGATCGCTTCGCCGTGGAGACGAGCCGTCTCGATCGCCGCCGCGGCCTGGTTGGCGAAGAGGGAGAGGAGGCGCGCGTCGGTCGAGGTGAAGTCGAGAACGCTCCCGTCGCGCGATTCCTTGTCGGCAACGGCCAGCACTCCGAGGCCCCGCCCGGAGACGGCGATCGGGACCGCGAGGCACTTCTGACAGGAGTCGAGCTGGAGGCCTGCGGTCGGAAGGAGCGCCGCCTGGTTGTTGACGGTCGCGACACCCTGGGGGAGCGCCCAGGTCGCGGCCTGGCGGGGCGAAACGAGCTCGCCGCCGATGTGCCGCGAGAGGAGCACCGCGCCCTTCTCCGAAAGGAGGACGAGACTCCCCTTTCGCGCGTCGGTCAACGAGATCGATCGAAAGAGGACTTCGTCGGCGAGCGCGGCGAGGTCGAGCTGTCCGGCGAGCGAGAGACCCAGGTCGTAGAGCGACTCGAGCTCGAGCAGCCGTGT
>JBKPSZ010000349.1:0-20889 GCA_046735265.1 Acidobacteriota bacterium
GGTGAGGCTCGGCCATCCGAAGCCGAAGAGTCCCTGCCGTGCGAGCTCCGAGTACGCACCGTGCGCCTCGAGCGCGGAGGAGAGGACGAACGGCGAGCCGAAGCAGGCGGCGTTGTAGGCGAAGAGAGCGACGAGCGGAAGCGCGGCGCCGGCCGCGAAGGGCGCGAAGCGACGCCCGGATCGCGTCGAAATCGCGAGCAACAGTGCGAGGGGCGCGACGGTGTACTCCGAGATCGCCGCCCATCCCGCGAGGAAGCCGGCCGCAGCGAGGATCGGCGAGACGCGACGGCTCCCCTCCCCCTCGCGCGCCGCGCGCACGAGGTCCCAGGTCAGGAACAGGAGCGACGCCACCCAGGCGTGCGCGAAAAAGGAGCGCGCATAGAAGAGAAACGGCGTGCCGAAGGCGACGGAGAAGCCGACGAGCGCCGCCGTCGGGAACGGCTCGAGACGCCGCAGGAATCTCGCGAGGGCGACCAGAGAGACGAGGGACACCGTCAGAAGGCGGAGCCAGTAGAAGATCGCGGCGTTCGCCGATTTCGGCGCGGAAAGGAAGAGCCGGAGCACGCGGTAGACCGGCAGGGCCGCGAGTGCGAGGCCGGGCGCCTTGTTCGAGTAGAAGTGGCCGTCGAACACCGACTTGTCCTCGTGGTCGCCCAGGACGGGAATCGCCGCGTCGATGCGGAACGTCTTGAGCTCGGCGGCCGCGTACACCGCTTCGAGACGCGACAGCTCGTTCGGGTTGGAGAACGGAGGAAACGTCCCCGTGAAAAAAAGGGTCGAGAGCGCGAACGCGGCGAGGACCGCGCGGGGGGCCAGTCGAGAGCTCAACGATCCGAGTGTAAGTTCCCTTCCCCGCGAGCGGAAGCTACTAAGTTCGCGGTTTAGACCTTAGACTTTCTCGATGCCCCGACGCGGTCGCGCCGTGCTCTCCGGCCTGGCGCTCGCCGCGTTCTTCGCCCTGCCGCTCCTGCCCGAGATCCTCGGGACCCGGCGCCTCGTCTTCCGCGACGCCCAGATCACGCACTGGCCGTGGAGGCGCGTGGCCATGGAGTCGCTCGCTTCGGGGCGGATCCCGTTCGTCAACGCGAGCTCCTCCGGCGGGCAGCCGCTCCTCGCCAATCCGAACGCGGTCCTCCTCTACCCGACGGTCCTCCTCGAAAGGGTCGTCGGGCCGGCCTCGGCCTTCAACCTGCACTACCTTCTCCACGTCCTGTGGGCCTTCTTCGGCGCGCGCCTGCTCGCCCGACGGCTCGGGAGGTCCGAGGGGGCCGCCTTCTTCGGGGGCGTCGCCTTCGCTTTCTCGGGACTCCTCCTCTCCTACGCTTCCGCCTTCGCGAACTCCTCCGCGGCGGCGGCCTGGCTCCCCTGGTGCGGATGCGCGGCGCTCGCCATCGCGCGCGCGAGCGACGCTCGGCAGTGGCGCCGGGGGTTCGCGGCGCTCGCTCTGGCGCTGGGGCTTCAGCTCCTGGCGGGCGAGCCGGCGATCTCGGGTCTGACTCTTCTGCTCGTCGCGGCGATCGGCGTCGCCGATCGCCTCGCACACCCGTCCGGCCGCGTCCGCGGCGCGCTCCGATTCCTCCTGTCGAGCGCTGGCGCGGGAATCGCGGCGGCGCTCTTCGCGGCCCCGCTCCTCCTGCCGCTCCGGCAGGTCTTCTCTCTGACCTACCGGGGGCAACACGTCTATTCCGACCGGGCGTTCAACGCGTCGCCGTTCGCGCCGTGGCGGATCCTGGAGTGGCTCTTCCCGCGCTTCGCCGGGGACCCGGGCGCGCTCGGCGCCGGGGCACACTGGCAGCACGCCTGGCACTCCGGCGAGGTTCTCTACATCTGGTGCGTGACGTTCGGCGTGATTCCGCTGATCCTCCTCGTTCTCGCCGCGACCTCGCGCGGCTTCTGGCGCCGGGACGCAATCGTGATCGCCGGAGGAAGCCTCGTGGCGCTCCTCCTCGCCTTCGGCGCCGCGCTCCCGTTCTTCCCGGCTCTCGGGGCGTTCGAGGCGCTGCGGCGCCTGCGCTATCCGATCAAGTTCTACCTGCTGACGACGCTGGGGGTCTCTCTCCTCTCCGCCCGCGCGCTGGATCACGTGTCCGGACGGAAACCCGCGCGGCGCGAGATCGTCACGGTCGGCGCCGTGGGACTCCTCTACGCCGCGGGTTTCGCCGCCGCGGGTGAGGGCGGCCTCCTCGAAGACCGGGTTCGTCCGGCCCTCGCGGGGCTGGCCGCGCCGGCGTCCCTCCTCCTCCCCGTCATCCGCCGGACGTTCCGCGTCGACGCGCTCCTCGGTCTCGCCGCGACGGCGATCGTCGCGATCGTTCTGCTCCGGCGGGCCCGGCCGCCCGCGGCCGGATATTTCCTCGGCTTCTCGACGCTCTTCTTCGCGCTCGCCTTCGGGCTGCCGCTCTTCGTTTCGGCGGACGAGAAGGCGCTCGAGCGGCCTCCGGCGCTCCTCGCCGCGTTGAACGGCCCCGGCCGGCTGTACGTGTCGCCTCGACTGCCGGAATTCAACGTGCTCTTGACCGGAACCGCGCATCCGCAGATGGAGCCCCGGGTGTCGAAGCTCGCCCGGGTTCAGATCGAGGAGCTGATTCCCGACACCGGACAGGCGTTCGCCGTGCAATACGTCTTCGACTCCGATCCCGACGGGTCCTACGGCTATTACAACCGGATCGCGGGCGAGGCCCTCTCCGTGTCGACGCCCGAAGAGCGAAGCCGGCTGCTTCGCGCATACGCGGGCCGATGGATCCTCGCGGAGGAGGGCGAGCCCTATGCGATGTCGCGTCCGCGGACGGGCCTCACGGTCGCCGGCCGGCGGCTGACGCTCTCCGAGCTCGAGGATCCCGTGCCGGAGCTTCGCTGGAGCGGGCGCGAGTTCCGCCGCCGCGCGCTCTCCGGGGCCCTGGCGCTTCTGCGGTCGGACCGGTTCGACCCCGCGTCGGATGTGGTCCTGCCGGGCGCCTCCGATCGCGACGGAATCGAGACGTCGCCGGCCAGGCTCGCGGTGGACTCCGTCACGGCGGACGCCGCGTCGGTCCGCGTCGAAGCGGCCCGTCCCGGCCACGTCGTCTTCTCGCGGACCTACTTTTCGGCATGGAAAGCACGGCTCGACGGCGCCCCGGCGCCGGTCCTCGTGGCCAACGCGCGGGACCTCGCCGTCGCCGTGCCCGAGGGCGAGCACCACGTGGACTTTCGCTGGGACAGGGGCCCCTTCGTCCGCGGCGTGCTCCTCCAGGGCGCCACGCTGATCCTCCTGATCCTCGCCGCGGCGTCGCGACGCCGAACCTAGCCGGCCGCGGATTCGCCTGCGGCCGCCGGAGATTGAGTCGCGGGCACCGCCCGCCGACGCTGCTCCGCCCGGATTTCCCAGAGAACCCAGAAGACGATCGCCCACCACGGGCCCGACCAACCTGGCAGATGAGAGAACTCGACACCGATCGCGTCGGGCGAGTGGATGAGGAAGAGCGTCACGACGGCGGTGTAGACCGCGTAGCCGACTCCCGGCTCGAGCGCGCCCAGCGCGATCGGCCAGACGAAGTAGTTCGGTCCGACTCCCGGAAGGAAGAGCATGGTCACCAGCGTCAGAAGCAGGCACGCGCGGCCGAACGCGACGCGCCGAAGGCACACGACCGCGGCGATCCCAGCCGCGAAAAACACCGCCCTCGGTGTCCACGGGGGAAGGAAGGTCACGAACCGAAGCGGCTCGATTCCGTACGGCTCCCCGGACCCCTCGTAGCCGAAGACGTGCTCGCGGATCGCTGCGCGCG
Organism: Acidobacteriota bacterium; assembly: GCA_046735265.1. Lineage (GTDB taxonomy): Bacteria > Acidobacteriota > Thermoanaerobaculia > UBA5066 > Gp7-AA6 > DATBFU01. The sequence goes on from JBKPSZ010000349.1 coordinate 3,762, forward strand.
AGGCCCAGAAGGGGAGAAACGAGGCGAGGAAGACGGCATAAGGAACGAGCGCTCCGAGTGGGCCGACCCTGGGCTCCTCGCGCCTCCGCGCGAGCAGGAGCGGATGGAAGAAGGCCACATGCTTGACGAGGAGCGACAAGCTCATCGCGGCGACCGCCTTTCCTCTCGCGGCCGGCCGCTCCTCGGCGAAAGCCACCGAGAGAAGGACGAAAAAGAAGGCGAAGTTGTCGAACGCCCCCAGGCTCCCGCTGACGATCGCCGACACGGGATTCGCGAAAAAGAGTAGCGCCGAGGCGAGGGCGCGGACACGGCTCGCCGTCCGCCGCCAGACGATCCGCGCGAGCAACGCGGCGGTTGCCGCGTCCACGGCCACGAGGAACACCGCGATCGCCTGGTTGAGCGTCCAGCCGGCGCGCCTCGCGCCGGACAGCAACCAGAGAACGCCGGCCCAGAGGGGCGAGTAGTTGTAGCGGTGGTGCGTGTCGGCGTACAGGTCGGCGCCACTCTCGAGAACGCCGACAACGATCCGCCACGAAAGGAGGTTGTTGTGGTCGCGCATCCAGAAGAGAAACAGCGAACGGATGGCGAGTGCCGCCGCGAAGCCGACCGCGATTAGCGCGACGTCGAGGGCGGGCCGCGGCGCGCGTCGCCGCCGGCCTGGAGCGAGAGATCTCTCGCCGGTCATGAGGTCTGACGTGCCTCTCCCTCCGGCCATCCCGTGGCGACGGTCCCCCCGCGGCCGTGGAGAGTCGTACGGACGACCTCGCGGACGGGGACGTCTTCGGGACGGGCGCGGGCTTCCGCCGCGACCTCCGAGAGCAGAGGAAACGTCGCTCCGGCCGCGAGCCACGCGTCGAGGATCCGTCCGAAAAGAGAGGCCTTCGATCGCCCTTCGACTTCGGCGTGAATCGTATGGACGGCGGGTGCCGCGGCGGCCTCGCGGAAGATGCGGACCTGCTCCTCGTCCGACGAGGCCCCCGGCCAGGCGAGCGTCTCGTCCATCGTCGGAAGCGTCGAAGGGATTTCGAGCGTCCGGAAGACGCGGCCCCCCGCGCGCGGGAAGAACGGAACGCCACCGCGCGTGTGCGAGGTGTAGAGCAGGTCTCGCCCCTCTTCCGCCTCGAGCGAGCGCGCACTGACCGTCCAGCCCGCGGCCGCCGAGGCGCGCGCCGGGTGCCCGAGGATCTCGCGATAGGTCTCGTGGGCGCGCTCGACCTGCCCGCGCACCTCGTGGTCCGTCATCCGGTCGAGCCCGTCGTGCCAGCCCACGTGGTCCCAGGCGTGGACCCCCGTCTCGTGGCCTGCCGCCTCGACCGAGCGCAGGACCTTCGAGCATCGTTCGCCGATGCGAGGCGAGGGCAGGAGCGTCCCGTACAACATCGTCGGGAAACCGTAGAGCGACGGCGCGCCGCTCCGCAGCATCTTGGAGAGGAAGCCCCGCCGCGTGAAGACGCGCCGGATGGCCACGCCGGAGCGGTCCGGCCCGAGGGTGAAGAAGAACGTCGCGCGGATTCCGCGTCTGCCGAGGATGTCGAGCAGCCGCGGCACGCCGTCCCGCGTCCCGACGAACGTGTCGCAGTCGACCTTCAGGGAGATGCGTGGAATCCGGCGATCGGAAGATCGGCTCATGGGAACATCGGACGAAGCCAGTTCGGACCGATCAACCGATGACCCGATGTTCGATGGCCCGATTCCCCTAAGGGACCGCCGCCCTCTTGGAGAGATAGAAGTCCACGGTGAGCCGGATCGCCTCGTCGAGCGCGACCCGCGGCTCCCATCCGAGGAGCTTCTGGGCCCGACGAATCGACGGCACCCGCGTCAGGATGTCCTGGTAGCCGTCGCCGTAGTAGTCGCGCGAGCCGACCTCGACGAGGCGCGTCTCCCGCGCCCGATCGCCGAACGCGGGATGCTCGGCCACGGCCGTGACGAGTCTTTCGGCGAGCTCTCGGACCGAGATGTCGTTGGCGGGATTGCCGATGTTGAAGATGCCGCCGTCGGCGGCGCCCTTTCGGTTCTCGAGGATCTTCATCAGGCAGTCGATCCCGTCCGAGATGTAGGTGAAAGAGCGGCGCTGCGAGCCTCCGTCCACGAGCTTGATCGGCTCCCCGTAGAGCACGTTGTGCAGGAATTGCGTCAGAACCCGGCTCGAGCCCTCCTTCGGCGAATCGATGTCGTCCAAGTGCGGGCCGATCCAGTTGAACGGGCGGAAGAGCGTGAAGCGCAGTCCGTCGCTCTCGCCGTACGCCCAGATCACACGGTCGAGGAGCTGCTTCGAGCAGGAGTAGATCCAGCGCTGCTTGCGAATCGGGCCGTAGACCAGGTTCGAGCTCTCCTCGTCGAACTCCGCGTCCGGACACATCCCGTACACCTCGGAGGTGGATGGAAACACGACGCGCTTGCGGTAACGCACCGCCTGCTTGACGATCCGGAGGTTCTCCTCGAAATCGAGCTCGAAGACCGCGAGCGGTTGCCGCACGTACGCCGTCGGCGTGGCGATCGCGACGAGCGGCAGCACGACGTCGCACTTCTTGACCTGATATTCGATCCACTCCTTGTTGATCGCGATGTCCCCTTCCAGATAGGTGAAGCGGGGATGGCCGAGGAACGGCGCGATCTTGTCGCTCGCGATGTCGAGCCCGGAGACGATCCACTCGGTCGTGTTCAGGATCCGCTCGGTCAGGGCATTGCCGATGAAGCCGTTGACGCCGAGGATCAGGACCCTCACGAAGACACCGCTTCCGAGAGGAAGTGGCGGGCGTCGATCTCGTTCTGACCCTCACGCTGGATTCGGAGGATCTCGACGTAACGGTCGTCGCCGCAGGCGACGTAGAGACGCCCCTGCTCCGCGCGCACCTGCCCGGGGAAATTGTCGTGCGCCCCGAGATGCGGCAACCGGGTCTTCCAGACGAACGTGCGGCCGCCGAAGATGTCCGTGAAGGCGCCCGGATACGGGTGCGTCACGGCGCGCACGAGGTTGTGCACCTCTTCGGCCGATCGCGTCCAGTCGATCCGTCCGTCCTCGGGGCTGCGGCGTGGAAATGTCGTCGCCTCCCGTTCGTCCTGGGCGCGCCGCGGCGCGGTTCCGCTCCGGAGCTCTCCGAGCCGGCGCTCGAGAATCTTGAGGCCGGCCTTCGTGACGCGCTTCTGCACCTCGAAGGCGGAGTCGTCGGGTCCGATCGGCACCGGCTCCTGGTCCACGATTTCGCCCGCGTCGGCTCGCGCCGACATCACGTGGAGGGTCGCGCCCGTCTGCGTCTCTCCGTGCACGAGGGCCCAGTTGACGGGCGCCCGCCCCCGATACTTCGGGAGGAGCGATCCGTGCAGGTTGTAGGCGCCCCGAGGCGCGAGCTTCAGGATCTCCTCCGGCAGCAGATGGCGGAAGTAGAAGGAAAAGATGAGATCGGGAGCGGCGGCACGCACGCGCGCCGTCAGGGTCGCGTCGGGCGTCTCGACCACGAGGGGCTCCAGGCCCCGCGACCGCGCGAGCTCCGCGACGCTCGGGAACCAGACGTTCTCGCCCGGAGCGTCGGGATGCGTGACCACGAGCGAGACCGACTCCCCGCGGTCGAACAGGAAACGGAGGCACTCGTGCCCCGTTTCGGAATACGCGAAGACGGCGAGGCCCGTCACGCGGGCGGCCTCATCGCCGCACCTCGACCGGACGCGAGACCTCCGGATGCGAGAGCTCCGCGCGGAGACCGTAGACCCGGCGCACGCGGAAGCGGGGGCGCCCGCGCACCTGCTGGTAGATGCGTCCAACGTACTCCCCGACGATCCCGAGGCCCGCCATCGCGACGCCGAGCAGCGTGAAGAGGATCGCAAACAGCGTGAAAACCCCCTCGACCTCCGCCCCGACGATCAGCCGGCGAACGAGCAGGAAGACGCCGAAGGCGATGCCGCCCGCGGCGACGAGCGTCCCGAAGAGCCCGAACGCCTGCAGCGGCACGAGCGAGAAGCCGGTCATCAGATCGAAGTTCAGGCGGATCAGGCGGTAGAGGGAGTACGCGGATCGGCCCGCCTGTCGAGGCGCGTGCGCCACCTCGACCTCGATCGGCCGGCGCGCGAAGCTCTGCGCCAGGGCCGGGATGAAAGTCGAAGCCTCGTCGCAGTCGTTGATCTCGTCGACGACGGGGCGCGCGTAGGCGCGCAGCATGCAGCCGAAATCAGTGAGCCGGAGGCGTGTGATGCCGACCGTCACGCGGTTGACGACGGCGGAGGCGAAACGGCGGAAGGCCGAATCCTGGCGTCCCCGGCGCACGCCGCCCACGACGTCGTGCCCCTCGGCGATCTTCTCGAGCAGCTTCGGAATCTCCTCCGGAGGATTCTGCAGGTCGGCGTCGAGCGTCACGACGACGTCTCCCGTCACGTCGCGGAAGGCGGCCAGGATCGCCTGGTGCTGGCCGAAGTTGTGGGAGAGCTCGAGAACGCGGACCCGATCGCCGTAACGGTGCGCCCAGTCCTTGAGAATCGAGAGGGAGCCGTCCCGGCTTCCGTCGTCCACGAACACGATCTCGTACGGCCCGCCCGTCGCGTCGAGCACGGCGAGGAGCCGCGGGAGGAGGGCCGGCAGGTTCCCCTCCTCGTTGTAGACCGGAACGACGACCGAAACCCTCATGCGACCGTCAATCGAAAATTATCTTAACGCGTCGTGCGAGCCGGCGGGGCCGGCCGTCCGTCAACGAAGGAACTCGCCGGCGATCTCGCGCACCGCTTCGACGACGTCGTCCTGATCCTCGTCGGTCAGACCCGGGAACAGGGGCAGCGACACGATTCGCTCCGACACGTAGTGCGCCTCGGGAAAGTCGTCCGGCCGCCACCCGAACTCCGAGGCGTAATAGGTGAACTCGTGCGCCGCCGTGTAGTGGACGCCGGCCCCGATGTTGCGGCGCTTCAGCTCGTCCACGAAACGGTCCCGGTCGATCGTGAGGCGGTCCGTGTCGAGGAGCGGCGCATAGAGATGCCAGGCGTGCCGCACCGGATAGGGAACCGCCAGCGGCCGGATCACGCCGGCGAGGTCCGCGAGCTTCTCGTCGTAGCGCGCGGCGAGCCGCGCCCGCTCCGCGAGAAAACCCTCGAGGCGCTTCAACTGATGGAGTCCGAGCGCGGCCTGGATGTCCATCATGTTGTACTTGAACCCCGGCACCGCGACGTCGTACCGCGGCGACCCCGCCTTGGCGAAGCGCTTCCAGGCCTCGCGATCCATCCCGTGGAACTTCAGAAGCGAGGCCTTCTCGAAGACGTCCTCGTCCTCGGTGACCACCATGCCCCCCTCCCCCGTCGTCATGTTCTTGTTCGGGTGGAAGGAGAAGACCGAGGTCGTCGGAAACGACCCGATCCGCCGGCCCCGGTACTCCGCGCCGACCGCATGCGCCGCGTCCTCCAGGACGGCGATCCCGCTCGTGTGCGCGAGCTCCAGGATCGGGTCGAGGTCCGCGGGCTGCCCGACGAAATGGACGGGGAGGATCGCCTTCGTCCGCGGGGAGAGGCGCCGCTCGATCTCTTCGACCCGCACGTTCCGCGTGGCAGCGTCGATGTCGGCGAGGACGGGAAGGGCCCCGCAGTGCACGATGACGTTCAGGGTCGCGACGAACGTCATCGGCGTCGTGATCACCTCGTCTCCGGGGCCGACGCCGAGGGCGAGGAGCGCCACGTGGAGCCCCGCGGTCGCCGAAGACACCGGGACCGCGAAGCGCCCCCCGACGGCGTCGGCGAACTCCGAAGCGAAGCGCTCGACTTTCGGACCCGTCGTGATCCAGCCTGACCGGAGCGTGTCGAGCAGCTCCGCGATTTCCTCCTCGCCGATCGAAGGGCGAGCGAACGGGAGGAATCGGTCGCGCATGGCGGCCCGCGAGTCTATCGCCGGCCCCGCCCGGCGAAGTGCTCGGTCGCGGTCGCGCAGACCACGACCCAGAAGAGTCCGACGAGCATGCCGGCCACGACGTCGGAGATCCAGTGGACGCCGAGATAGACGCGCGAGAAAGCCACGGTCCCGGCGGCCGCGGCCGCGATGAGAACCGCGGCGGTCCGTGCGACCCGGCGGCGCGTGAGATGGAAGACCACCGCGGCGAGCCCCCCGAAGAAGGCGGTCGCGAGCGTCGCGTGTCCCGAGGGGAAACTCCAGAACGTCACGCGGACCCAGGCCGGGACGAGGTCCGGGCGCGGCCGCTGGTACACCGCCTTCAGAATCACCTCGAGCAGCCCTCCGCCGACGACCGACGCCGCGAACAGAATCGCCGAGACGCGCCGGCCTCGAAGGGCGAGGACCCCGGCGAAGACGAACGTCGCCGGAAACACGAAGATCGTGTCGCCGAAGAAGGTGACGACCCGCGCGGCTTCGGCGCCCCCCGGCAGGTCGAGACTGCGGCTCCAGCGCGTGACGCGCCGGTCGAGCGGATCCGTCCCGGCGACCTTCACTTCGCGCGCGAGCATGCCGAAGAGGCCCGCGAGAACCGCGCAGAGGAGGAAGCCGACGGCGAGCGAAAGTCCGGTCGCCTCCTCGCGCGTGAGATCGGGCTCGGCCGGGCTGCGATCCGCGGGGTCCAAGGGGGCGCGCTACGTCTTCCAGCGCACGCCGCCTTCGGCGCGCCAGCGTCGCCCGGGGCTCCAGACGCCGAGGCCTCGTCGATCCGCGGTCACCTCGAACCGGAGAACGTCGCGCCGGTAGTCGTAGGGCGCGCCGCCCGCGGCGTGGACGGCGGCGTCGAGGCTGTAAACGCCCGGCGCGAGATCCATCGACGGAATCTCGAGCACGACGCGCGCCCGTCCCGAGAGGGTCTCGGGCACCAGGCCGTCCGCTTCGGTGTTGACGCCGAGCACCGCGACCCCGGCGACGGTCGCGATCCCGACGCCGAAGACGAAGTCGGAGAGCGCATCCGCGGCCTCGACGGAGAGCTCGACGGAGGCGGGCTCCCCCGACCGGAGCCGCCGGGCCTCCCGCCCCGCGGCGTCGAGCAGCCGGACGCCCTCGAGCCGGGCCCGTCCCGAGCCGATCCCCGGACCGGAGCCGCCCGAGGCGGGCGACGCGAAACGCGTCCGCGCTTCTTCCGCGGCGACGCGCTCTCGGTATCGCGCGACGGCCTCTGCGGCGGGGGCGTCCGCGGCGATGCGCCCGCGCTCGAGCCAGATCGCGCGGCGGCAGCGCGCCGCGACGAGGGGAAGGTCGTGCGAGACGAAGAGGAGCGTCTTGCCGGACCGCTCGAACTCCGAGAACTTCTCGAGGCACCGGTGGGCGAAGGCCTCGTCGCCGACCGCCAGCACTTCGTCCACCAGGAGCACGTCCGGGTCGCTGTGCGCCGCCACGGCGAAGCCGAGACGGACCGCCATGCCCGACGAGTACGTCTTGACCGGCGCGTCCAGGAAATCCTCGACGCCGGCGAAACGCGCGATCGACGGGAGCCGAGACGCCACTTCCTTCTTCGACAGTCCGAGGAGCAGGCCCGCCACTTCGACGTTCTCCCGCCCGGAGATCTCCGGATGGAATCCGGCGCCCAGCTCGAGGAGCGCCGCGAGCCTCCCGTCGACGCAAACGCGTCCGGACGTCGGCCGGACGATCCCGGCCAGGAGCTTCAAGAGCGTGGACTTTCCCGATCCGTTCGGCCCGATCACGCCGACGGTCTCTCCCGCCTCGACGCCGAAGGAGACCTCCGTCAACGCGGGAACGAACTCATCGCGCCGTCCCTCTCCCTCCGCCGGGCGGGAGAGGAGAGCCGATTTGAGAGACCCGCCGCGCCGCCGCCGGTCGGCTCGCCGATAGAGCTTCGAGACGTTCTCGACGCGGATCGCGCCGGGCATCAGGCCTCCTCCGCGATGGTGTCGCGCCACCGCTCGAAGAGAGCTCCGCCGACGGCGAGGCTCGCGCCCGCCGCGACGGCCATGGCGAGCCAGTCGGAGGGATCGACGGCGCGGAAGAAGAAGACGCTGTCGTGCACGGCGTTGAAGAACGCAGCGAACGGGTTCAGGCGCAGCAGCGGCCGGAAGCGCTCCGGAACCGCATCGGCAGGGTACAGGACCGGTGTCGCAAAGAAGGCGAGGGTCAGGAGGTTCCCGACGACGTCCCGCACGTCGGCGAAGCGGACCGCGAGCGCGGAAACCGCGAGCGCCATCCCGAAGACGGTCGCGACGAGCAGGAGAAGGACCAGAGGAAACGCGAAGGCGGACGCCGACGGCCGCACGCTTCCGGCCGCCGACGCCCAGACCGTCGCGACCCCGAGCACGAGGAGCGCGAGCAGCAGGTGCACGAGGCGGGCGCCGACCGCGACCGAGGGGAAGACCTCTGGAGCCACGGTGGTCTTCCGCAGGAGCGGCCCGTTCTGCCGGAACGTCTCCGACGCATCGGAGAGGGACGCGGAAACGAAGCCCCAGACAAGCACGCCGCCGAAGAGGAAGAGCGCGTAGGGCCGGATTTCCGCCCGCGGCGCGAAGACGTAACGGAAGACGACGGCGTAGACCGCCAGCAGCAGGAGCGGATTCGCGAGGGACCAGAGAAAGCCGAGAGCGCCTCCGCGGTAGCGGGCCGCGAGCTCCCGGCGCGTCAGCGCCGCGATCAGAACGTGCTGTCGCGCCGCGCGCGCGATCGGTTCGAGCATGAGCCCCGCGGTATTCTCGCATCGTGGCCGTCCGGGTTCCGTCCCCCGGGATCGGAGTCGCCGCGGCGGTCGAATGCCGCGCGGTGCGGAAGGTCTACGAGGCGGCGGAGCCGGTCGTGGCTCTCGACGGGATCGACCTCGCGGTGTCCGCCGGCGAGTTCCTCGCGGTGGAGGGTCCTTCGGGCTGCGGGAAGTCGACGCTCTTGAATCTCCTCGCCGGAATCGACCGGCCGACCTCCGGCGACGTCCGTGTCGAGGGGCGCGACATCGGCCGCCTGCCCGAGGCGGACCGGACGATCTACCGGCGCCGCGACGTCGGGATCGTGTTCCAGTTCTTCAATCTCCTGCCCCACTTGAACGTCGGCGAGAACGTCGAGCTGCCGCGGCGCCTGGACGGGCGCGACGACGCGCCGGAGCGCGCCCGGGATCTGCTCGAACGCGTCGGGCTCGCGCATCGCGCCCGGGCGCACCCCTACGAGCTCTCGGGAGGCGAGATGCAGCGGGTGGCGATCGCGCGTGCGCTCGTCACCGGGGCGCGCCTGCTCCTGGCCGACGAGCCCACCGGAAACCTCGACAGCCGAAACGGCGAAGCGATCCTGGACCTGCTCGAATCGGTTCGTCGGGAGAGAGGCGTCACCCTGCTCCTCGCGACGCACTCGGCCGCGGCCGCCCGGCGCGCGGACCGAGTCGTCGGGATCCGCGACGGCCGAATCGCCCGCGAGATCGGCGCGGCGGCCAAGTCGGGATCCTCGGATGCGATTCGGTAAACGCGAGAGCGTCGGGGGCGCCGCCGGCTTCCGGCTTCCGCCTTCCTACTGGCGCACGGGCAGGGACGGAGCGTAGAACGACACGCTGCGGGTGTTCTCGTCGATCGAGAGCCGGTTCTGCATCGACGGAAAGGCTCGCTGCCCGCACTCCAAGCGCTCGCAAAGCCGGCAGGTGACGCCGATCGGCACCGCCGCCTCGGGGCTCTCGAGGTCAACGCCGTCGGCGTAGACCAGACGGCGCGCGTGCCGGATCTCGCAGCCGAGCTCGATCGCGAGAAGCGTGTGCGGCGACCCGTAGCCGGCGCGGGCCTTTCGAATCGTCCGCGCGATCGAAAAGTAACCGGTCCCGTCGGGCATGTGCGAGACCTGGGTGCGAACGGTCTGCGGGGTCATGAACGCCTTGTGGACGTTCCACCGCGGGCAGGCGCCGGAGAAGCGGGCGAACCGGATTCCCGACGCCGAGAACCTCTTCGAGATGTTGCCCGCGATGTCCACGCGGATCAGATGGAACGGCACGCCTTCGGCGCCCGGCCGCTGCAGCGTCGTCAGCCGGTGGCAGACCTGCTCGAAGCTCGTGCGGAACCGGTGACCGAGGAGCTCGACGTCGTAGCGCACCGCTTCGGCGGCCGCGCGAAACCGTTCGTAAGGCATGAGCACCGCCCCGGCGAAGTAGTTCGCCAGGGCGACCTTGCACAGTTTGACCGAATCGGAAGTGGTCAGGTGAGAGTTCCTCACGATCTCTTCGAACGCGGGCCCGAGGGTGAGCAACCCGATCTGGTGCGCGAGCTGGAAGTTGCGGCTGCGCGGCGGCAGGACCTCCGAAAGGAACAGGCGTTTCCCCTCGGGAGCGTAACGGCGCACGGCGGTCGGATCGCTTTCGACCGTCGTGATGACGACTTCGATGCCGTGCGCCTCCTTCAAGTACGTGACGAGCCCGGCGTAGAGGTCCGCCGGATCGAGCCGGGCGTCGGACGTCAGCGCCTCGGCCGCCTCCTCGAGCCGCGGAAAGTGATTCCGGTTTCGCTGGATGACGTCGGACACCTCCTCCGACGGCAGGTGCAGGCGGTCGAGAGCCGTGACGTCGATCCCCTCCTCGAGGCGCTCCGCCAGCGCTCGGGCCGAGTCGCGGGCGCTCTGATAGGCGCGGTAGAGCGCGAGAACCGCGCGGGCGGCCGGCGCGTTGCCGGCGAGCTCCCTCAAGTCCGCCGTCAGCAGCTCGTGGTCCTCGAACAGCGGATCGCCGAACGCTTCCTGCAGGTCGGCCGCGAGGCGTGCCTCGTCGTCGCCGGCGAAGGCATCGAGGTCGAGCTGGAAGAGTTGCGCGAGCTTGAGCAAAAGCGGCGCCGTCAGGGAGCGCCGGTCGTGCTCGATCAGGTTCAGATAGCTCGAAGAGATTCCCAGCCGTTCGGCTAACTCGGCCTGAGTGAGCTGGTTGCGGCGCCGCAGCGACCGGACCTTTCCTCCGAGCCGGGCCAGGGCGGGCATGGATCAAACGTAATCCCTTTCACATGTTTTCACGCCAAACATTACAAACTGTTACATCGTAACATCCTGATTACAATATATTTATTGACACGAAGTCCTTCAAGAAAGATATTGACAACTCCACATGAATGCGACCGCGCTCGTCGGGCTGGATTCTCCAAGTGTCACCCCGGGTGTCGAAATCCTGGGAGCGCATCTGGCCGAGACGGACCGTGTGCTCACGCCGGCGGCGATCGCCTTCTATGCGAGCCTCGAGCGGGCCTTCGGGCAACGCCGCCGTCAATTGCTCGAGAAGCGGCTCGAGCGCCAGGCGCTCCTCGACGCGGGCGGGCCGCTCGATTTTCCCCCCGAGACGGCGCCGGTCCGCGAGTCGGAGTGGACCGTCGTTCCCCCGCCCGAGGATCTCCTCGATCGGCGTGTCGAGATCACCGGTCCGACCGACCGCAAGATGATCATCAACGCTCTCAACTCCGGCGCCAACGTCTTCATGGCGGACTTCGAGGATTCGAACTCGCCGACGTGGCGGAACCTCGTGGACGGCCAGGCCAACCTGATCGATGCCGTCGAGGGGACGATCGAGCACACCGCGCCCGAGACGGGGCGGCGCTACCGCCTGAAGGATCGCGTCGCGACGCTCATGGTGCGCCCCCGAGGGTGGCACCTTCCCGAGAGTCGCGTGCGTGTGGACGGACGCGGAGGCAGCGGATCCCTCTTCGACTTCGCCCTCTACTTCTTCCACAACGCGCGCCGCCTCACCGCGAAGGGAACCGCCCCTTACTTCTACTTGCCGAAGATGGAGAGCCACCTCGAGGCCCGCCTCTGGAACGACGTCTTTCTCGCCGCGCAGGAAGCGCTCGGGTTGCCGAAGGGGACCATCCGCGCCACCGTTCTGATCGAGACGCTCCCGGCCGCGTTCGAGATGGACGAAATCCTCTGGGAGCTCCGGGAGCATTCGGCTGGACTGAATTGCGGCCGCTGGGACTACATCTTCTCGTTCATCAAGAAGAACCGCCGTTTTCCCGAATGCGTCCTGCCGGACCGCGGACGCGTGACGATGGATCGGCCTTTCCTCCGCGCCTATTCGGAGCTGCTCGTGCGGACCTGCCATCGCCGTGGCATCCACGCCATGGGAGGGATGGCCGCGCAGATTCCGATCAAGGAGGATCTCGCGGCCAACCGGGCCGCTTTCGAGAAAGTCGCCGCGGACAAGCGCCGCGAGGTCGATGCCGGTCACGACGGAACCTGGGTCGCGCATCCGGGGCTCGTCGAGACGGCGCGCGACATCTTCGACGCCGGGATGCCGGGGCCGAACCAGATCGGGCGCGGCCGCGAGGACGTGTCCGTCTCCCGCGAGGAGCTGCTCGCCGTCCCGGATGGCCCGATCACGGAAGCCGGCATGCGGCAGAACATCAGCGTCGGCATCCGCTACCTGGAAGCCTGGCTCCGCGGATCCGGCTGCGTTCCGCTCGATCACTTGATGGAGGACGCCGCGACGGCCGAGATCTCGCGCGCGCAGCTCTGGCAGTGGATCCGCCACGGCGCGCGCCTGGACGACGGGAGCCGCGTGACCGGCCGGCTCTACGCCGAGATCCGCCACGACGCCGTCCGAAGCTTCGAGAAAGGGGTCGCCCGCGAATCTTCCGAGCACCGGTTCGCGGCCGCGGCCTCCCTCTTCGACCGAATGATCGAATCCGACGAGCTGCCCGATTTCCTGACGATTCCCGCTTACGAGGAACTACTGAAAATCGAGTCCGTCGCCGACTGAGAAAAAAGGAGACCTCCCGATGCAACCCAGGGACGCACGCCGAATTCGCGAGGACTGGCAGGAGAACGCGCGCTGGGAGGGGATCTGCCGGCCCTACGCGCCCGAGGATGTCGTCCGGCTTTCCGGCTCGATCGAGGTCCGGCACTCGCTCGCCGAGATGGGCGCGCACCGGCTTTGGTACTTGCTCCACACCGAGCCGTTCGTCGCGGCGCTCGGCGCGATGTCGGGCAACCAGGCGATGCAGCAGGTCAAGGCCGGGTTGAAAGCCATCTACCTCTCCGGCTGGCAGGTCGCGGCCGACGCGAACCTCTCCGGGCACATGTACCCGGATCAGAGCCTCTATCCCGCCAACTCTGTGCCGGAGGTCGTCCGCCGAATCAACCGGGCTCTTCAACGGGCAGACCAGATCCACCACTCCGAAGGGAAGAACGGCGTGTACTGGTTCGCGCCGATCGTCGCGGATGCCGAGGCCGGATTCGGAGGGGCCTTGAACGCTTTCGAGCTGATGAAGGCGATGATCGAAGCGGGCGCCGCCGCGGTCCACTTCGAGGATCAGCTGGCCTCCGAGAAGAAGTGCGGACACATGGGAGGCAAAGTTCTCGTCCCGACGTCCGCGTTCGTGCGCACGCTCGTGGCGGCGCGGCTCGCGGCGGACGTCTCGGGAGTGCCCACCCTCATCGTGGCGAGGACGGACGCCAACAGCGCGCAGCTCATCACGAGCGACGTAGACGAGCGCGACCGTCCCTTCCTGACCGGAGAGCGCACGGCGGAGGGCTTCTACCGGATGAAGGGGGGACTCGAGACCGCCATTGCGCGGGCTCTCTCGTACGCGCCCTACGCGGACCTGCTCTGGTGCGAGACCTCGGAGCCGAACATCGACGAGGCGCGGCGGTTCGCGGCGGCCGTCCACGCGCGCTTCCCGGGCAAGCTCCTCGCCTACAACTGCTCTCCTTCCTTCAACTGGAAGAAAAAGCTCGACGGCGAGACGATCCGGCGCTTCCAGTCGGAGCTCGGAAAGATGGGCTACAAGTTCCAGTTCGTGACGCTGGCCGGTTTCCATGCCTTGAACCACGGGATGTTCGAGCTCGCGCGCGCCTACAAGGAGGATGGGATGGCCGCCTACTCCCGGCTCCAGGAGGCCGAGTTCGCGAGCGAGCCGCACGGCTACTCAGCGACACGGCACCAGCGCGAGGTGGGGACCGGATATTTCGACGAGGTGGCGATGGTCGTCGGCGGCGGGCTGACCGCGACGGCGGCGCTCCGGGGGTCGACGGAGGAGGTGCAGTTCTAGTCGCCGGATCTTGCTCGGGAGTCTGACGGCCGCCTCCATGTGAGGCGGCCGGCTTTTTTCTCCAGAATCCGGCGGCCTCGTCGGATTCGCCTCTCCGGATGTAGGGGCGGGGCTTGTCCCCGCCCGCATCGGGGAAGCAACATTGCGTGCGCCTCCACCGCATATGCGGGTGCCCGCAAGACGGCAATCCGAAGCGACATGACAAACTCGCCACGTGGCCGGCGGAAAGTTCGTTTTTCGCGCTCTCGTGCTCGGGCCGGCCCTGAGGCGCCCGATGCGGTTCGCGCTCCCGGTCCTCGGGGTCGCCGTCGGCGTCGCGGCGGTCGCCGCGATTCAGCGCGCGAACGCGAGTGTCACCGAGTCTTTCCGGGAGGCGGCCTCGGCGCTCGCCGGGCGGAGCGACTTCGTCGTCACCGGCGTGACCGGCGTCCCGATCGCCGCGCTCGAACGGCTGTCGTTTCTCTGGAAGTTCGGCTCCTTCGCGCCCGCCGTGACCGGCTGGGCGGTCGTGGACGACGGCTCGGGAGAGCTCGTCGAGGTCCTCGGGGTGGACGTCGGCGGCGACACGTCCGTGAGGGAGATGGCGCTCGTGTCCGACCCGCGGCGGACCCTCGCGCGCCTCGCCGCGGGAGACGCCGTCCTCGTGCCGGAGGCGCTCGCGGCGCGCCACCGACTCACGGCCGGCGCGACCCTCTCGATCCTCGCCGGCGGAGTGCGGCGCCGCGTGACCGTCGCCGGCCTCCTCGCTCTCTCGGGAGTCGCGAAGGCATCCGGCGGCGATCTGCTCGTGACCGACCTCTTCACCGCGCAGCGGCTACTCGGCAGGGAGGGCCGGGTGGACCGCGTGGACGTCGCCCTGCGGCCGGGCGCCGACCGCGAGGAGGTTCGGCGGCGTCTCCTCGCGAGCCTTCCACCCGGTTTGTCTCTCGATCCGCCCACTCGGTCCGCCTCGACGGCGGCGCGCATGGTCCGCGCGTTCCGATTCAATCTGAACGCGCTCGGCTCTCTGACGCTTCTCGTCGGGATGTTCCTGATCGCGAACGCGGTCTCGATCTCGGTTCTCCGCCGGAGACCGGAGATCGCCGCGCTGCGCTCGATCGGCGTCTCCCGGACGATGCTGTTCGGGGTGTTCCTCGTGGAGGGCCTCGTGGTCGGCGCCGCGGGCACCGCGCTCGGCGAGGCGGCCGGCGTCTTTCTGTCCCGAGCGGCGCTGTCGACGGTCTCCGCGACCGTCGAAGGCGTCTATCTTCCGACGGCGAAGATCGCGCCGTCCGACTACGGCCGGGCGGCCGCGATCGCGGCCGCTCTGGGAATGCTCGCGTCTCTCGGCGCGACTCTCCTCCCGGCTCTCGAGGCCACGCGCGTCGAACCGGCCCCCGCGCTGCGGACCGGCTCGATCGAAACGGTACGCCGCCGCGCTCTGCACGGCCGTTTCGCCGCCGCCCTGCTCGCGATCGCCGCCGCCGCCGGAGCGGCCGCGGCGCCCCCGGTGGACGGCTTTCCCCTCTTCGGTTTCGCTTCGGTGGCGCTCGTGGTCGTGGCGCTCGCTCTCGTGGCGCCGATCACGGTCCGGACGGGCGCCCGGGCGGCGGCCCCTCTCCTCTCGAAGGTCTTCGGCGAACCGGGCCGCCTCGGCGGCCGCTTCTTCGGCGGCTCGCTCGCCCGCAACGGGGTCGCAGTGACCGCGCTCGCGATGGCGCTCGGCATGACGCTCGCGATGATCGTCACGGTCGCCTCCATCCGGGAGACGGTGCGCGTCTGGATCGAATCGACGCTGCGCTCCGACCTCTGGGTCAAGGCTCCCGCGGGCAAGAGCTCCGGCGTGATCGGAGATCTTCCGGAAGACGTCGTCGGCTTCCTTCGAGCGATCCCCGGGGTGGCGGCCGTGGACCCGTTTCGCGCCCGGGACGTCGTCGACGCGCGCGGCCGGCCCTGGACGCTCGCTTCGGGCGACTTCGGCGTCGTGGCGCGGATCGGCGGTCTTCCGCTCGTGGACCGCGAGAACCCTCGCGACGCGGCGGCGGGCGCGCGGCGGCGGGGCGAAGCCATGGTCTCGGAACCCTACGCGAGGCGATTCGGCGTGCGCCGTGGAGACAGCGTGTCCATCCCGACCCCGCAGGGCGAGCGCCGGATCCGCGTCGCGTCCGTCTATCGGGACTACTCGAACGACAAGGGCACGGTCGTGATCGATCGCGCCTTGTACCTCGAGCTCTTCGGTGACCGGCGCGTCACGAGCGTGGCGGTCCTGGCCGCGCCGGGAGTCGACGTCCCGGATCTGCGGCGCCGGATTCTCGCCGCCGCGAGCGGGCGCTGGGCGCTTTCGATCTCGACGAATCGGGAGCTCCGCGCGGCGGCGCTGCGAATCTTCGACCGGACGTTCGCCGTCACGGGAGCCCTCGAGGCGATCGCCGTCGCCGTCGCGGTCCTCGGCATCGCCAACGCCCTCGTCGCCTCGGCCATCGAAAGGCGCCGCTCCTTCGGCCTGCTGCGCGCGGTCGGCGCCTCCTCCGCGCAGATCCGGCGCGCCGTGCTCGTCGAGGCGGCGCTGACCGGTGGGATCGCGACGCTCGCGGCGATCCCCGCGGCGGCGGCCTTCGCTTTCCTGCTCCTCGCCGTGATCAACCCCCAGTCGTTCGGGTGGACGGTCGCGCTTCGCGTTCCCGTCCCGCGCCTGGCCCTCGCCGCCGCGATCGTTCTCCTGGCGGCCGGTCTCGCCGGCCTCTACCCCGGACGGCTCGCCGCGGCCGTCGATCCGGCGGCGGCGCTGGCGGAGGAATGAAGAGGAATCGGATCATCGGTTCATCGGATCATCGGGCCATCGGCTGAGGGCTTCCGATGAACCGATCCGCCGATGCCCCGATCTCCCGATGGCTTCTCGCCGCGTGCTTCCTTCTCGCAGCGACCCCTCTCACCTTCCCCCGCGATCACGGCGCCCATCCAGACGCCGCGGTCGAGTGGTGGTACTACACGGGACACCTCTCGGACCGGTCGGGGCGCGGCTACGGTTTCCAGCTCACGTTTTTCCGAGCCGGTGAGCTTCTGCTCGCGCACTTCGCCTGGACCGACGTCGCCGCCCGCAGATTCCGCTACGAGGAGAAGGCCCACCTCGCACTGCCGGGGATCGCCTCGAGCGCCTCGGACCGGCTCCGCGTGGTCAACGAGGACTGGTCGGCGGAGGAGCAGGGCGGCGTCCACCGACTGCGCGCCTCGGGACCGGACGGCGAGCTCGAGCTCG
>JBKPSZ010000350.1:0-11061 GCA_046735265.1 Acidobacteriota bacterium
ACGTCGCAGTGGGTCATCAACGGCTACGCGCTCGTCTTCGGCGTCGCGATCGTGACGGGCGGCCGGCTCGCGGACCTGTACGGCCGCCGCCGCGTCTTCTTCATCGGCTGCTCGCTCTTCGCCGTCTTCTCGCTCGTGGGCGGTGCGGCCTCGAGCATCGCGGTGCTCCTCGCGGCGCGCGCCCTGATGGGAGTCGGGGGCGCGTTGATGTGGCCCGCGATCATGGGGATGACCTATTCGCTCCTGCCGAAGGGCAAGGAGGGGCTGGCGGGCGGGATCATCCTGGGCGCGGCGGGCTTCGGAAACGCCGTCGGTCCTCTCATCGGCGGTTCTCTGACGGACACGCTCGGGTGGCGATGGATCTTCCTCCTGAATCTCCCGATCGCGGCGTTTGCGATCCTCGTGACCTGGCGCGTCATCCGCGCCGACGACGCGACGGCCGCGGACCGGCGGCTCGACTGGCCCGGCATGACGACGCTCTCCGTCGGGCTGCTCGCGCTTCTCCTCGCGCTCGATCAGGGCACGGACGACGGCTGGACCAATCCGCGCATCCTCTCGCTCTTCGCCCTCGCGGCCGTCGCGCTGGCGGGATTCGCCTTCGTCGAGCGGCGGGCCGGCGCAAAAGCGCTCATCCCCCCGGACGTCCGCGGGAACCGGGCCTTCTTCGCCGCGTGCATGGCCGTACTTCTCATGTCGGCCCTCTTCTTCGCGGCGCTCCTCTACGTGCCGCAGTTCCTGATGAAAACGCTCGGATACTCGGCCATGAAAGCGGGCGTGGGGCTGCTTCCGATGATGGGGATGTTCGCGGCGACGTCGTTTGCGGCCGGCCCGCTCTACGCCCGTCTCGGGGCGAAGCCGATCGTCTGCGCGGGCGCCGCGTTTCTCGCGGCAGGGATGTATCTCCTGTCGTTCGTCCGGCCCACGTCGGGCTACGGCGCTCTCGTGCCGGGCATGGTCGTTCTCGGGATCGGAGTCGGAGTCTTCTATTCGTCGATCACGACGGCCGCGGTCATGGCGCTCGATCCGTCCCGGGCGAGCGTGGCGGGCGGGATCGTCTACATGTTCCAGATCGGCGGCGGCTCGATCGGACTCGGCCTGAACACCGCCATCGTCGCATCGGCGGCCGTCCTCGCCGACGGCATTCGGAACGCGTTCCGCTTCGACGCCGTGCTGGCTTTGTGCGGACTCGGGGTGGCCGCGTTCTTCGTCGGCGGTGCCGTCGACCTCGAACGGCTGCGGGCTCTCCGATATCACCACCGCGCCCACGCCTGAGGGGGCGCGACCCCAGGCCCGCGTCTAGTTCGCCGTTCGCGCCGCGAGCAGGTCGCTCAGCGTCGAGACGTTCACGGGCTTCGTGACGTGCGCGTCGAACCCTGCGGACAGGGCTCGCTCGCGGTCCTCGTCCCCGGCGTAGCCGGTCAGCGCGACGAGATAGATGCCGTCTTTTCCGAGGTCGGCTCGCAAGCGCTTGGCGACTGCGTAGCCGTCCACGTCGGGAAGACCGATGTCGATCAGCGCGACGCCCGGGCGGCCGGCGATCGCCATGTCGATCGCCTGCGGGCCGCTCTCCGCGAGCTCGACGACGTATCCCCAGACCTCCAGGAGCTCCTTCAGGCTCTCCCGGTAGTCGTTGTCGTCGTCGACGACGAGGATGCGCAGCGGTCGCGGGTCGGGCTGCCGCGGCCGGCCGAGCCCCGAGACGCGGGCGAGGAGCTCGTCGGGGTCGTATGGCTTGGCGAGGTGATGCTGGAAGCCGGCCCTCCGCGACCGAATGCGATCCTCTTCGCGGGCGTAGGCGGAAACCGCGAGTGCCGGGACGAGACCTCCCTCTTCCGGGGGGAGCCCGCGAACGCGCTCGATGAGCCAGTAGCCGTCTTCGCCGGCCATCCCGATGTCCGAGACGAGGACGTCGGGCCGGAATTCGCGCACGAGCGCGAGCCCCGGAGCGGCGGCGTCCGCCGCGGCCACCGTGGCCCCCGCGGATCGGAGGGTCTCTTCCAGCAGCTCCCGGCCGTCCGGATCGTCCTCGACGACGAGGATGCGGAGCCCGGAGAGGCTCTGAAGCCCGCGCACCGGCGGGAGCGGCGTCTCGGCGGGCACGGGATTCGGCCCGGCAGTGGACTTGGGCTCGGCGGCGGCCGCCGGGAGCAGCACCGTGAAGGTCGATCCGAGCCCTTCGCCCGGGCTGTCGGCGGCGATCGAGCCTCCATGGAGCTCGACCAGGTGCCTCGCGACCGCGAGCCCGACGCCGAGGCCCGTGTGCGCCCGGGTCGTCGCGCTGTCCTCCTGGCGAAAACGGTCGAAGACGTAGGGGAGGAAATCCTGCCGGATCCCCCGGCCCGTGTCCTCGACCTGGATCTGGAAGAACTCCGCGCTCCGGGAGAGACGAATCGTGACACGCCCCCGCGCCGGAGTGAATTTGATTCCGTTCGAGAGGAGGTTCCAGACGACCTGCTGGATCCGATCGGTGTCCGCACTGACGACCGAATCCTCCGGGGGAACCGAGTCCTCGAAGAGAAGCGAGATGTCCTTCGCCTCCGCCGCCGGCCGCACCGACTCCATGGCCGCCTGAATGACGGATGCGATCGCGGTCTTGCGGACCGCGAGACGCATCTTGCCCGTGATGATCCGGGACATGTCGAGCAGGTCGTCGATCAGCTTCGTCTGCGCGACCAGGTTGCGCTCGATGACCTCCAGGCCGTGGGCCGTGCGTTCCGAATCGGGCTGGGACGTCCGAAGGATCCGCGTCCAGCCCATCATCGCCGACGGCGGCGTGCGCAGCTCGTGCGAGAGCGTCGTCAGGAACTCGTCCTTGATCCGGTTCGCTTCCCGGGCCTCGGCGGAGAGGCTGTTCTCGATGGCGATTGAGCTCATCTGAGCGAGCTGCGTCAGGACCGTTCCGTCCTCGTCGTTGAAATCCCCGTCGCGCTTGTCGCGCACATGCAGGAGTCCGATCCGCCGCCCGTCGCGCGCCGTCATCGGCGCCCCCAGCCACCCGAGTGGCTCGGTCTGGCCGTCGGAAGGGGAGGGGCCGCCGCGGGGCACGCGGACCGGGCCGCTTCCCCGCGAGAGAAACGAGAGCAGCGCCTGGCGGTCCCGGAGCGCCGGCCAGTCGCCCAGGTCCCGCGCCGGGTCGGAGAACGTGATCGTGCTCTTCCAGGAAGACCAGGTCGGATCCAGGGCGAGCACGGCCGCGGCTTGGTTCGCTCCGAGGATGTCGCGGGCGAAGTCGCTCACGACCTGGAGCATGCGATCCGGCGACAGCGCCGAGTTGATCCCCAGCGAGGCTTGCGTGAGCTTCCGCAATTGCTCCGCCTGGCGCCGGAGCTCGTCGGCCTGGCTGCGGATCTGTGCGGCCTTTCGATGGAGCTCCGCGAACACCGAGACCTTCGTCTTCAGGACCTGCGGGTCCGGCGGCGCGAGCAGATAGTCGACCGCCCCGAGGGAGTAGCCGCGGGACTCGAGCAGGTCGTCACCGAAGGCGGTCACGAAGATGATCGGGGTGTGCTCGGAATTCTTCCTTCGGCGGATCAGCTCCGCCGTCTCGAACCCGTCCATGTCGGGCATTCGGACGTCGAGCAGGATCACCGCGAACTCGTACTGGAGGAGCAGCCGCAGGGCGTCCCGGCCCGAGGAGGCGGTTACGACGTTCTCTCCGAGCTCGGAGAGGAGCGCGGACATCGCCAGGAGCTTGTCGGCGCTGTCGTCGACGGCGAGGATGTTGACGCGTTCCGCGGGGCTCATGCGCTCACCGGTGAAGCCAGGCTCTCAGTACCGAGAGCATCTGATCGGTGTCGACGGGCTTGGCGAGGTAGTCCCAGGCGCCGGCCTGGAGGGTTTTCTCCCGATCCCCCTTCATCGCCTTGGCAGTGACGGCGATGATCGGAAGGGAGCGCAGCCGCGCGATCCGGCGAATCGCGCGCATCGTGTCGTAACCGTCCATGTCGGGCATCATGACGTCCATCAGCACGATGTCGACGCCCTCGATCGACTGGAGCTTCTCGATCGCTTCCTTGCCGGTTTCGGCCGACACGACGTGCATGTTCTGCCGCTCGAGCACGCTCGTCATCGCGAAGATGTTGCGGATGTCGTCGTCCACGATGAGCACTCTCTTGCCGGAGAGGACTCCTTCGGTCGAATAGAGCGCCTCGATCCGGCTTCGCTTGTCGGCCGGCAGCGACGCGAGGTCGCGGTGGAGGAAGAGCAGGGTCTGGTCGAGGAGACGCTCCCAGGAGCGGACTTCCTTCACGTGCGGGGCGCGCAACGTTGGCTCCGCGGCCGCCTCGCCCGAGGCGCGGTACAGCACGACCGGGATGTCCCGCACGCCGCACTGGCGAATGATTTCCGCGACCGAGGCGTCCTCGTCCGGCGTTTCGCCCGCGACGACGACGCCGTCGAAGCCCTGCGCATCGAGTGCGCCGAGCGCCTCGGCGGCCGATCCGGCGGTCCGGATCCGGGTCCCGGCGTGCTCGATCAGGGAAGCCAGGCCCTCGCGCTCGCCCGCGGGCGCGTAGAGGAGGAGCTCGCGCTCCGGACGTTCGATCGACTGGCGGATCGCGGAAAAGACCGCGTCGAGCGATTCCGTCGTTTTGATTGGCTTGGTCAGGAGCCCGAGAACGCCGGCGGCGCGTCCGCGGCCGCTGTCTTCTTCCGTCGTGATCACGTAGACGGGGATGTGCCGCGTTCGAAGGTCGTTCTTCAGGCGGTCGAGGACGCGCCATCCGTCGATGATCGGGAGCTGGATGTCGAGCGTGATCGCGGAGACGGGGTATTGCTGCGCGAGGGCCATGCCTTCGGATCCCTGCGTCGCGACGAGCGCCTTGAAGCCCCTCTCGTGGGCCATGTCGAGAAGGAAGCGGACGAAGTTCTCGTCGTTGTCCACGATCAGGAGGACCCTGTCGCCGGGAGAAATCGAGTGGCGGTCGTCGGGAAGCTCGCTCGGGGGCAGGAGCGCCTCGGTGTGGCGTGCGGCATCCACGTCCGACATGACCGAGACGATCCGGCTCTCGGCGTCGGCCGAGGGGCGCGCCGTCTTCGCCCCCAGATAGCGGTGGGGGAGGTAGAGCGTGAAGGTGCTTCCCTCTCCCGCCGCGCTGACGAGACGGATCTCGCCGCCGAGGAGCTTCGCGATCTCGCGGCTGATCGCGAGGCCGAGCCCGGTGCCGCCGTACTTGCGGCTCGTGCTCCCGTCCGCCTGCTGGAACGCTTCGAAAATGATCTGCTGCTTGTCGGCCGGGATCCCGATGCCCGTATCGGACACGGAAACCGCGAGAACCCCGGAGGCCCGGCTCAACGAATCGACCCCGGGAGACCACCCCTCCTCGGCCTCGCCGACGCTCAGACGCACGTGGCCGCGCTCGGTGAACTTGAAGGCGTTCGAGAGGAGGTTCTTGATCACCTGCTGGAGGCGCTTGGAATCGGTGAACACCGAGCGTGGAACCCGAGGGGACACCTCGATGTCGAACTGCACCCGTCTCGACTCGGCGACGTGCCGGAAGCTGCGTTCGACGGAGTCGAGAAAATCCGCCAGCCGCACCTCGCCGACGTCCACGACGACCGTCCCCGACTCGATCTTGGAGAGGTCGAGGATGTCGTTGATGAGGTTCAGGAGGTCCTTTCCCGACGCGTGGATCGTCTTGGCGAACTCCGTCTGCTTGTCGGTCAGGTTGCCGTCGTGGTTGCGCGAGAGCTGATCCGACAGGATCAAGAGACTGTTCAGCGGCGTCCGAAGCTCGTGGGACATATTCGCGAGGAATTCCGACTTGTACTTCGACGTCAGCGCGAGCTGCTTGGCCTTCTCCTCGAGCGCCGCGCGCGCCTGCTCGACTTCTTCGTTCTTGCGCTCGACCTCCACGTTCTGCTTGGCGAGCAGGCCCGCCTTCTCTTCGAGCTCCTGGTTGGTCTGACGGAGCTCCTCCTGCTGCGACTGGAGCTCGCGCGCCAGGGATTGAGACTGCTTCAAAAGGTCCTCGGTCAGCGTGTTCGCCTCGATCGTGTTCAGGACGATTCCGATCGTCTCGGCGAGCTGATCGAGGAGGGCGAGGTGCGCGGTGCTGAAGCGCTCGAGAGACGCGAGCTCGAGCACCCCCTTGACCTGTCCCTCGAACAGGACCGGCAGGACCATCAGGTTCGCGGCGGGGATCTCGCCCAGGCCCGAGGAGACCGAGAAGTACTCCGTGGGAACGTTCTGGAGGAGGATCTTCTCCTTCTCGACGGCGCACTGGCCGATCAGCCCTTCGCCGAGCCTCACGGTTCTCGGGAGAGAGCGGCTCTTCCCGGCGTAGCTCGCGAGCAGCTTCAGTCGAGGCTCGTCGGTGGAGTTGTCGAGCGTGTAGAAGACGGCCTGCTGAACGGAGATGACCGGGGCGAGCTCGGAGAGGATCAGGCGTCCGACCGTGAGGAGGTCCTTCTGCCCCTGGAGCATGCGCCCGAACTTCGCGAGGTTCGTTTTCAACCAGTCCTGCTCGCTGTTCTTGAGCGTCGTGTCCTTCAAGTTCCGGATCATTTCGTTGATGTTGTCCTTCAACGCGGCGACCTCGCCCGACGCCTTCACGGCGATCGAACGCGTCAGGTCACCCTTCGTCACCGCCGTCGCGACCTCGGCGATCGCGCGGACCTGATTCGTGAGGTTGGCCGCGAGCTGGTTGACGTTCTCGGTTAGGTCCTTCCAAGTCCCGGCGGCGCCGGGCACGCTCGCCTGGCCGCCGAGCTTTCCCTCGACGCCGACCTCGCGCGCCACCGTGGTCACCTGCTCCGCGAACGTCGCCAGTGTGTCGATCATCCCGTTGATCGTGTCGGCGAGAGCGGCGATCTCGCCCTTCGCCTCGACCGACAGCTTCCGCTTCAAGTCGCCGTTGGCGACGGCCGTGACGACCTTCGCGATGCCCCGCACCTGAGAGGTGAGGTTGCCGGCCATCGAGTTGACGTTGTCCGTCAGGTCCTTCCATGTTCCGGAGACGCCGGCCACGCGCGCCTGGCCGCCGAGCTTTCCTCCGGTGCCGACTTCGCGGGCCACGCGCGTGACCTCCGAGGCGAACGAGGAGAGCTGATCGACCATCGTATTCACGGTGTTCTTGAGCTCGAGGAGCTCCCCTTTGACGTCCACGGTGATCTTCTTGGAGAGGTCGCCGCTCGCGACCGCCTTGGTGACGTCGGCGATGTTGCGCACCTGGGAGGTCAGGTTGCCCGCCATGAAGTTGACGTTGTCGGTCAGGTCGCCCCAGGTTCCCGCGGCCCCGGGCACGTCGGCCTGGCCGCCGAGCTTGCCTTCCGTTCCGACCTCCCGCGCGACGCGCGTGACCTCGGCGGCGAAGGAGGAGAGCTGGTCCACCATCGTGTTGACGGTGTTCTTGAGCTCCAGAATCTCGCCCTGAACGTCCACGGTGATCTTCTTGGAGAGGTCGCCGCTCGCGACCGCCTTGGTGACGTCGGCGATGTTGCGCACCTGGGAAGTCAGGTTGCCCGCCATGAAGTTGACGTTGTCGGTCAGGTCCTTCCAGGTGCCGGCGACGCCGGGCACGTCCGCCTGCCCGCCCAGCTTCCCTTCGGTGCCGACTTCGCGCGCGACGCGCGTGACTTCCGACGCGAACGATCGGAGCTGGTCGACCATCGTGTTGATGGTGTCCTTCAGCTCCAGGATCTCGCCCTGAACGTCCACGGTAATCTTCTTGGAGAGGTCGCCGCTCGCGACCGCCTTGGTCACTTCGGCGATGTTGCGCACCTGCGCCGTGAGGTTGCCCGCCATGAAGTTGACGTTGTCCGTCAGATCCTTCCAGGTGCCCGCGACGCCGGGCACGTCGGCCTGACCGCCGAGCTCTCCCTCGGTTCCGACTTCGCGCGCGACGCGCGTGACTTCCGAGGCGAACGACCGGAGCTGATCCACCATCGTGTTGACGGTGTTCTTCAATTCGAGGATCTCGCCCTGAACGTCCACGGTGATCTTCTTGGAGAGGTCTCCGCTCGCGACCGCCTTGGTGACCTCGGCGATGTTGCGAACCTGCGCCGTGAGGTTGCCGGCCATGAAGTTGACCTTGTCGGTCAGGTCCTTCCAGGTGCCCGCTACGCCGGGCACGTCCGCCTGGCCTCCGAGCTTTCCTTCGGTGCCGACCTCGCGCGCGACCCGCGTGACTTCCGACGCGAACGATCGGAGCTGGTCGACCATCGTGTTGATCGTGTCCTTCAGCTCCAGGATCTCGCCCTGGACGTCCACGGTGATCTTCTTGGAGAGGTCGCCGCTCGCGACGGCCTTGGTGACCGCCGCGATGTTGCGCACCTGAGAGGTCAGGTTGCCCGCCATGAAGTTGACGTTGTCGGTCAGGTCCTTCCAGGTCCCGGCGACGCCCTTCACGCGCGCCTGGCCGCCGAGCTTCCCCTCGGTCCCGACTTCGCGCGCGACGCGCGTGACCTCCGAGGCGAACGAGGAGAGCTGATCCACCATCGTGTTGACGGTGTTCTTGAGCTCGAGGATCTCGCCCTGGACGTCCACGGTGATCTTCTTGGAGAGGTCGCCGCTCGCGACCGCCTTGGTGACCGCCGCGATGTTGCGCACCTGGGACGTCAGGTTGCCCGCCATCAGGTTCACGTTGTCGGTCAGGCCCTTCCAGGTGCCGGCCACGCCCTCGACCTGCGCCTGGCCGCCGAGCTTTCCTTCGGTGCCGACCTCGCGCGCGACGCGCGTGACTTCCGAAGCGAAGGACCGGAGCTGATCGACCATCGTGTTCACCGTCGCTTTGAGCTCGAGGAACTCGCCGCGCACGTCGACGGTGATCTTCTTGGTGAGGTCGCCCTTGGCGACGGCGGTCGTGACCGCCGCGATGTTGCGCACCTGGCCGGTCAGGTTGCCGGCCATGAGGTTCACGTTGTCGGTCAGGTCTTTCCAGGTGCCGGCGACGCCCTTCACGCGCGCCTGCCCGCCGAGCTTTCCTTCGGTGCCGACTTCGCGCGCGACACGCGTGACCTCCGAAGCGAAGGAGGAGAGCTGATCCACCATGCGGTTGACGGTCCGAGCGGTGCGGAGAAACTCGCCCTGCAGCGGCGTCCCTTCACTCTCGAGAGCCATCATCTGAGAGAGGTCTCCCTCGGCCACGGCGCCGATCACGCGCGAAGTCTCGAGGGTCGGCTCGACGAGGTCCGTGATCAGGGCATTGACCGAGCGGATCGAGGCCGCCCACGATCCGCGCAGGTTTCCCGAAGGCGCCCGCTCGCCGACGCGCCCTTCCTTGCCGACCATGCGAGAAAGGCGTTCGAGCTCGCGGGACATCCGCTCGTTCAATTCGACGACGTCGTTGAACGCGTCGGCGATCTTGCCGTCGAGCCCCGTCCAGTGCTCCGGCAGGCGCGCGCTGAAGTCTCCGCGCTTCAACTGCGTCAGCACGGAGAGGAGCTGGCGGCGATTCAGATCGGCGGCCTTCTCGGACGGAGGGTCGCCCCAGCCCCAGGGCGCGGCGGGCGATCGCGCCAGACGTCCGGTACGGCCGTTCGAGGCAGTCGGGCTCTTCATACGAGCTCCTTTGACAAGAAGCGCGGGCGGGACGCGGCGCGAACTCCGAACCGGGGCGAACTCTTCGCCTGCGAGCGGTCGGCGCGGCACGAGCCTGTTCCGTCCATCAATGCCCTGTGAAGATGCGGAAGCCTGGAAGCAAGAATTGAGCCACGGCGCGAAGGGCAGACCGGAGGGGGGAGAGCGGCCTTCCGTTTGACTCCGACCGGAAGGCCTGCTCAAATGCGCCCTTCCGGTCGGGACGTGGCGCAGTCTGGTAGCGTACCTGAATGGGGTTCAGGGGGTCCCGGGTTCGAATCCCGGCGTCCCGACCAGTTTTCCTGAACTCGAACGAATCGGCGGGTCTGTCGTCGACGGGTTCTGTCGGGAGCTCCCGGGAGCTCCCGATCTCCGGTAGGACTTCGTCGCCTGAGCGTCCCCGAGGCCGACCCACTTCCCACTTCCTCTTCGAGGATTTCGAGCGCGGCATCTCGATCGGCCGTGATCCCGTCGGTGGTGCCGGCGGAGCCACTCGACCAACTCCATAGCTCGTCGTCCGTCTGACCCGACTCTTCTCCTCAAAATACTCTCCGGGAGAAACTTACGGCGCTCGCGGGCCTTCCGGCGGCGAGTGCTAACATCAACTCCCAGGCGTCGAACTTCTCGAGACTGTGAAGCGGGAGACTGGGATGGCCGAGCCGCTGCCCGATGGGGGATCTTTCCCGTTTTTCTTCCTGGGGGACGAGTGACTGTTCGGAAATTGCGCTTTCTGCTCGCAAGCTCCTGCTGGAGGCGGAATGAGCGGGCGTAGCCTCGCGTCGAGAGTCTCCGACCGCGTCGGCGCGTCGCGAAGATGGCTCCGGGGCCGTATCGGCAACGGCGGCATCATCCTCATGTACCACCGCATCGGTATCCCGGACGCCGATCCCTGGCAGCTCGCCGTCAGCCCGAAGCACTTCGACGAGCACCTGCAGGTCTTCAAACGCCGGGGCGTCATGCTCCGCGTGCGGGACCTGGCCGCGGCGCTTCGGCGGGGAGCGACCCCGCGTCGATTCCTGGTCGTGACCTTCGACGATGGTTACGTCGACAACCTGGAGGAAGCCAGGCCCCTGCTCGAGCGACACGGCGTTCCCGCGACCGTCTTCATCGCATCCGGGTGGCTCGGCCGAAAGACGCCCTTCTGGTGGGACGAGCTTCAGGACTTGATCCTCTTCTCGCGATCGCTGCCCGAGACGCTGAAGATCGAAATGCCGGAAGGCCCCTGGCTCTATCGGTTGGGAGGCGACGCCACAGCCCCCGATGAGACCCTCCGCCTCTCTCGGGGCTGGCGCGCCTCGGGGCCGCCGCCCAGCGAACGGCACGCCGCCTACCTGGCGATTCACGCCTTTCTCTCCTCGCGCGGGCCGTCCGAGTGTGAGCAGGGGATGAGTCAGCTCCGGTCTCAAATCCCCCATGCGAACCTCGTCGGCACGAGGTCATCGGGCAGACCGCTCACGCCGGAAGAGCTCACGAGACTCGGTGATGGAGATCTCGTCGAGATCGGAGCGCACAGTCGGACGCACGCCCGACTGGCGCGCCTGCCC
>JBKPSZ010000351.1:0-10354 GCA_046735265.1 Acidobacteriota bacterium
GAGAAGCGGGCGGAAGTGCTCTCGGCGATCGCGAAGACGTGCGGCTCGGAGCCCCCGGAGGCGCGCGTCTCGGTGCTCCTCCACTCCCTCGCGTTCGGGACCCTCAAGCCTTTCTTCGCCGCGGAGCGAGACGGCTCCATCACGAAAGCGCAGCTCGAGATGACGCTCGACGTCATGGCGAACTCGCTCGTCTACTGGACGCAGGATCTCCTCTTCGCGG
Organism: Acidobacteriota bacterium; assembly: GCA_046735265.1. Classification (GTDB taxonomy): domain Bacteria; phylum Acidobacteriota; class Thermoanaerobaculia; order UBA5066; family Gp7-AA6; genus DATBFU01. The sequence goes on from JBKPSZ010000351.1 coordinate 221, forward strand.
ACCTCTTCGCGCCCGGAGCCCACATCTTCGCCATGACGTCCGCCGGCGGACACATCGTCTGGCCCTCCTACGGAGCGGTCTCGGCGGCCAAGTCGGCTCTCGAGTCCTTCGTCCGACAGCTCGCCGTGGAGCTCGCGCCGCGCCGCATCGCGGTCAACGCCCTGCGCGCGGGGGTCACCGACACGCCGGCCCTGCGGAAGATCCCGGGCAACCAGGAGATGATCGAGCGCGTCGTCAAGATGCATCCCGCCGGACGCCTGACGACGCCGGCCGACGTGGCGTCGGCGCTCGTGGCCCTCTCGCAACCGGGCTGCGGCTGGGTCAGCGGCAACGTCATCGGGGTGGACGGAGGCGAAGACGTGGCGGGGGGCCGGTGAGCCGACCGCCGGCCCTCGACGAGGGGAGTCGAAGGCCGGCCGCAGTCAAGGCAGAAAACGGCCTCGAGCTCGTCCGCGAAAAGGCGGGAATCCGGGAGTTCCGCCTCGCGAACAACGGCCTGCAGGTCCTGCTCCTTTCGAACCGGGTGGCGCCCGTGGCGACTTTCGCGGTCGTCTATCGCGTCGGAAGCCGCAACGAGGCGGTCGGCTACACCGGATCGACGCACCTGCTCGAGCATCTGATGTTCAAGGGAACCCCGGACTACCACCGCGAGAAAGGAACGGCGATCGCGGCGATCCTCGAGTCGATCGGCGCGCGATTCAACGCCACGACCTGGTTCGACCGGACCAACTACTACGAAACGATCCCGTCCGACCGCCTCGAGACGGTTCTCGCCCTCGAGGCCTCGCGGATGCGGCACTCGCTCCTGCGCGACGCGGACCGGGTTCCCGAGATGACGGTCGTGCGGAACGAGTTCGAGCGCGGCGAGAACTCCCCGTTTCAGGTGCTCTACAAACAGAGCTTCGCGACCGCCTTCCGCGAGCATCCGTACCATCACCCGACGATCGGCTGGAAGAGCGACATCGAAGGGGTCTCGACCGAGCGGCTGAAGGAGTTCTACGACGTCTTCTACCACCCGAACAACGCCACGGCGATGCTGATCGGCGACTTCGAGGAGGCCGCGGCGCTCTCCTCGATCGAGCGGCACTTCGGGCGGATCCCCGCTTCGTCGCGGCCGATCCCGGCGGTCTACACCGTCGAGCCTCCGCAGGAAGGGGAGCGGCGCTTCGTCGTCCGCCGCAACGGCCAGGTGGCGTGGATCGCTCTCTCCTGGCGCGCCGTCGAGGCGGCCCATCCCGACACGCCCGCGCTGGCGGTCCTCGGCAACGTCCTCGGGGGCGGCCTGACCTCCCGCCTCTATCAGGCGCTCGTCGAAAAGAGCCTCGCGCTCTCCGTGACGGTCGTGCCGTGGCAGCTGCGCGACCCGGCGCTCTTCTCGGTCTTCGTTCCGGTACGGCCGGGTGTCGAGCCCGCGGCCGTGGAGGCCGCCGTCCGCGACGAGATCCGCCGCGTCGTCGACTCGGGCATCACGGAAGCCGAGGCGCGCAAGGCGCGCACACAAATCGAAGCCGAGATCATCTTCGACCGCGACTCGACCGACCAGATCGCGGCATCGCTCTCCGAGGCGATCGCGGTGGCGGACTGGACCTGGTACACGCTCTACCCCGAGGCGGTCTCCCGCGTGACGCCAGAGGACGCGCGCCGCGTGGCCTCGCGATACCTCGTGAACGACGCGCTGACGGTCGGCCTCTTCGAGCCGCGCGGCGCGGGCGAGAGCGCCGAGCCGGGCGGACCTCCGCCCGGGCCGGTCGAGGAGGAGGAGGAGGCGTGACGCTTTCCGCCGGCCGGCCTTCCGCCGCGGGCCGGCGCGCGACTTTTTCCGAGACGGTGGCCGTCCGACGGCTGCCGAACGGCGCGGAGTTCTACGTCCTCGAAAACCACTTCAATCCGACGCTCGCGCTTTCCGGCTCGCTCGACGCCGGTCCGCTGTTCGCCCCGCCGGAGCGCCGGCTCGTCGCGTCGGCGACGGCGGGGGAGCTCGCCAAGGGAACGACAAGCCGTTCGAAGCTCGAGATCGCCGAGGCCCTCGAGAGCCGCGCGGCTTCGCTCTCGTTCGCCTGCGACTCCTCGGAGCCGGTCGGCATGGACATCGGCGGCTCGGCGCTCTCGCGCGACGGCGATCTGCTCCTCGACCTGCTCGCCGAGACCCTCCGCGACCCCGTCTTTCCGCAGGAGGAGCTCGAGAAGGAAAAGAAGCGGCTCGTCGGAGCGATCCGGCAGCAGCAAGATCAGACGTCTGCGCGCGCCTTCGAGGCCGCGATGCGGCGGATCTATCCGAAGGGACACCCCTTTCACCGCCGGACCGGAGCCGAGCGCGTGGCGACGGTCGAGTCGCTGACGCGGGAGGACCTCCGCCGACACTACGACGAGCGATACGGCGCGGCGACGCTCCGGCTCGTCCTCGTCGGCGACGTGGACGCGGCGAGCGCGCTCGACGGGCTCGAGGCGCGTTTCGGATCGTGGCGCGCCGGCGCCTCGCGCGCGATCCCGACAGCCGCGGTCCCGCCGCCGTCTCCCGGTGAGGAGATCGTGGCGATGCCCGACAAGGCGAGCGCGGACGTCGTCCTCGGCGCGCCCTCCACCCTGACGCGGGCGGATCCGGAGTACGTGCCCTGCGTGCTCGCCAACTCGGCGCTCGGCCAGTCCTCCCTGACGTCCCGGCTGGGCGTGCGCGTCCGCGACACGGAAGGGCTGACCTACGGCATCCACTCGAGCTTCTCGGCGACCCATCTGCCGGGGCCCTTCGTCGTCAGCCTGACGGTGCGTCCCGACCGGCGTGACGCGGCCGTGGCCGCGACCCGGGACGAGATCGTCCGTTTCGCGAGAGAGGGAATGACGGACAAGGAGCTCTCCGACGAGAAGAGCTCGCGCGTCGGAAAATTCAAGGTGGACCTCGCGTCGAACGCCGGCATCGCGAGCGCGATCGACTCGGCCGTCTACTACCGCCTGGGCATCGACTACCTCGACCGGTTTCCGGCGCTCGTCGAATCGGTCACGCGGGAGGAAGCGAACACGGCCTTCGCGCGGCGCGTGGATCCCGACTCCTTCACCGTGGTCTCGGCCGGTTCCTTCGCGTAAGCCACCTGTGAAAGAATGATCAGGCGATCGAGGAGGATCCGATTCCGAGACATCCGCAGTACCGCAAGCCGATCCGACGCCGCCCGGGGGAAGCGCCGCCGACGCATCGGGTGACGCTGTACACGGACGCCCCGATGCGGGAGGGGCCGGCCCCCGACGGCCGAACCTACTTCCGCGCCCGGCTCGACTCGGAGCCCGCACCCGAGTGGATGCGCGCCTATCGCGCCGGACTTCTCGGTCTCCCCTTCGAGGACCGCGACGCCGTGCTTCGGTTCGAGTTCCAGGGGGACAGCGTCCGGTTCGCGGCCCAGGAAGGGGAAGTCTCGAAGCTGCGCCGCGTGCTCGAGCGCCGGATCGAATCGGTCAACTCGATTCTCTCCGGCGGGCGCGGCCCTTCCTCGGGCGGCTAGATCCCGCGACATTCGGTCCCGGGGGCCGACCATCCATGGCGACCGTCACCCTCGAGAACGTTTCAAAGAGCTTCGACGGAACGGCGGTGCTCGAGGACCTGAACCTCGAGGTGCGGGATCGGGAATTCATGGTGCTCGTCGGCCCGTCCGGCTGCGGCAAGTCGACGGCGCTGCGACTGATCGCGGGTCTCGAGAATCCGACTTCAGGCCGGATCGCGATCGGCGACCGGGTCGTCAACGATGTCGCCCCGAAGGACAGGGACATCGCAATGGTCTTCCAGAACTACGCGCTCTACCCGCACATGACGGTGCGGGAGAACCTCGAGTTCGGACTGACCATGCGCCGGACGCCGCGTCCGGAAGTCGAACGCCGAGTGGGAGAGGCGGCTTCGGTGTTGGGGCTCGCGGAGCTGCTCGAGCGGAGGCCAAAGCAGCTTTCCGGCGGCCAGCGCCAGCGAGTCGCGGTCGGTCGTGCGATCGTGCGCCAGCCGTCGGTCTTTCTCTTCGACGAACCGCTCTCGAACCTCGATGCGCGCCTGCGGGTCCAGATGCGGGCGGAGATCAAGACGCTGCAGCAGCGCCTCCAGACCACGACCGTCTACGTCACGCACGATCAGGTCGAGGCCATGACCATGGGCTCGCGGATCGCCGTCATGCGCGGGGGACGGATTCAGCAGATCGGTACGCCGCTCGAGGTCTACGAGCGCCCCCGGAATCTCTTCGTCGCCGGTTTCCTGGGATCCCCTCCGATGAACGTCTTTCGGGCGGAGGTCGGACCGGGCGGGGAGCGTCTGGCCGCCGCCGGCTTCACGCTGCCGGTCCCGTTCGGTTGGCGCGCCGCGGCCGCCAAACGGGAGGGACGCGCCGTGATCGTCGGACTGCGTCCCGAGAACCTGCACGCCGCGCGAGACCGGAACGGCGCCGACGGCGCGCGCGTCGAGGTGACGGTCGAGTTCGTCGAGCCGCTCGGAGACGAGGTCGTCGTGCATGGGCGCGCCGGAGGGGAGACCTTCGTGTCGAGGCTCGAGCCGAGCCTCCTCCCGGCGCCCGGCGCCCGGATCTCGCTCGCGGCCGATCTCTCCCGCCTCCACCTGTTCGACGCCGAGACCGAGCAGCGTCTGGAGCCCGAGGGGATCGCGCTGCGATGACGGGGGAGAATCTCTTTCCGGAAGGCTTCGTCTGGGGCGCGGCGACCTCCGCGTACCAGGTTGAAGGCTCACCGCTCGCCGACGGGGCCGGTCCCTCGATCTGGCACCGCTTCTCCCACACGCCCGGCCGGGTGCAGGCGGACGAGACCGGAGACATCGCGTGCGATCACTACCGCCGCTGGCGCGAAGACATCGACTGGATGAAGCGGCTCCGCCTGACGGCGTATCGCTTCAGCGTCTCCTGGTCGCGGGTCCTCCCCCGCGGCACCGGAGGCGTCAACCGGGCGGGCATCGACTTCTACGAGCGGCTCGTGGACGGGCTCCTCGAGGCGGGGATCGCTCCATTCGCGACGCTCTATCACTGGGATCTTCCTGCCGCGCTCGACGACCGCGGCGGCTGGCAGAATCGGGATGCCGCAGATTGGTTCGCGGACTACGCCCGCCTTCTTTTCCGCGCCCTCGACGGTCGCGTCCGGGACTGGACGACGTTGAACGAGCCCTGGGTCGTCTCCCAAGTCGGCTACCTGCGCGGCGGGCTCGCGCCCGGGCATCGCAGCCTCTTCGAAGCGCCGCTCGTGTCCCACAACCTCCTGCGCGCGCACGGGGAGGCGGTCGCGGCCTACCGGGCCGAGGGGCGGCACCGCATCGGGCTCGTCGTGAACCTGGAGCCCAAGTCGCCGGCGACCGGATCCGGAGCGGACGCGGAGGCGGCGCGGCGCGCGGATGCCGACATGAACCGCCAATACCTCGACCCGATCTTTCTCGGGAGATACCCCGCGGAGATGGCCGAGATCTTCGGGCCGGCCTGGCCCGACTTCCCTGCGGCAGACTTCGAGGGGATCCGGCGGCCGATCGACTTCCTCGGAGTCAACTACTACACGCGCGGCGTCGTGCACGCCGCGCGTTCGGAGTGGCCGGTCGGTGCCGGACGGACGCCGCAGCCCGGCCTCCATACGGAGATGGACTGGGAGGTCTACCCGGAGGGTCTTTTGGAAACGCTCTGCTGGGTGCGGGAGCGGTACGGCGCGATTCCTCTCTACGTCACGGAGAACGGCGCGGCGTTCCGCGATCCCGAGCCCGTGGGCGGCCGCGTCGAGGATCCTCTTCGCGTCTCGTACCTGCGCGAGCACCTCCGCGCGGCGCGGCGCGCCATCGAAAGCGGCGTCGACCTGCGCGGCTACTTCGTCTGGTCGCTGCTCGACAACTTCGAGTGGTCCCATGGCTACTCCAAGCGATTCGGCCTCATCCGCGTCGATCCGCAAACCCGGGACCGCATCCCGAAGGCGAGCGCCGACTTCTACGCGCGCGTCATCCGGTCCGGCGGGGCCGCGATCGACGATCCAGACCCCGCCGAGTTGAGCGGTCGGGAGGCACGCGAACCCGGACGCGGCGCCGTCCCGGCCCGTCCGGGACGGGGATGAGGTTTCCGGAAATCGCTTTCCCGTCCACCTCGACCTCGACGCCCCGGGCCTCCTCGAGCTCGATGTCGATCTCCCACGTCGAGCCTCGCCATGGGCGAACCGCGCGGGCTCGGTCCCAGCCGGGGGGGAGGCAGGGGTCGAGGCGAAGGCCGTCCCACTCCGGGCGCACGCCCAGCACCCACTCCGCGACGACGCGGTGCAGCCACGCCGCGGAGCCGGTGTACCAGGTCCATCCACCACGCCCGTGGTGGGGGGAGGCGGGCCCGTCCACGTTGCCCGGGAGGACGTAGGGCTCGGCGAAGTACAGCTCGGGATCCTTCGTCATGGGATTGATCGCGGCGAGCAGCCGGCCGACCAGATCCGCGCGCTTCGCTTTCGCCGCCGCCGCGATGGCCCACGTCGCGGCGTGGGTATAGACGCCGCCGTTCTCGCGCAGCCCCGGCGCGTATCGGGTGATGTAGCCGATCTCCGCGATCGGCCGCTCGAAGGCCGGGGCGAGGAGGAGCGCCCCCGCCTCGGTGACGAGGTGCGCTTCGAGGGCATCCAGGCAGGACTTCGCGCGGTCAGGCGGTGCGACGTCCGCGAGCACCGCCCAGATCTGCGTGTTGAGAAAGATCCGTGCGACCGAATCGCCGGCGGTCCCGAGGATCCGGCCGTCGTCGAGCGTGCCTCGCTGATACCAGGCGCCGTCCCAGCCGTGAGCGTTGATCGATTCGACGAGTCGCGCGCGCCGCCCCGCGAACTCTCGGGCGAGCTCGGGACGGCCGGAGCGCTTCGCGATCTCCGCCCAGTCCGTGAGCAGCCCGGCAAGGAATTCCGCGAGCCAGAACGACTCGCCCCGCTCCTCGAGACCCATGGCCGAGAGGCCGTCGTTCCAGTCGCCCGCTCCGATGTACGGGATGCCCCGAGCGCTCGTGCGCCCGAAGACGCGACGGAAAGCCTTCAGGACGTGCTCCTCGATCGACGTCGTGCGGCCGTCCAGATAAGGCGCCTCGTCGCGCAGGATCGAGAGATCTCCGGTCTCGCGGACGTAGCTTGCGACGACGAAGGCGAGCCAGAGGAGGTCGTCGCTCATACGGGTCACGTGACCCTGCTCGGTCAGGGGGTGCCACCAGTGGTAGACGGAGCCGTCGGCGAACTGGTGGGCGGCATGGAGGCGAACCTGGCGGCGGCAGCGCTCGGGGTCGATCGTCAGCCAGACCTGGGAGTCCTGGAGCTGGTCGCGAAAGCCGAATGCTCCGGACTGCTGGTAGTAGCCGCACCGCCCCCAGAGCCGGGCGGAGATCGCCTGGTAGCGCACCCAGTCGTTGACGAGGGCGTCGAGCGCGGCGTCGGGGGTCTCGATCCGGTGCTCCGAGAGGCGACGCTCCCAGCCCTCGCGGACGCGCGCGAGCGACGCGTCGATCGCCTCGAGGCGGCCGTACCGCTCGATCCGTGAGGCGGTCTCCTCGGGCGACGCCGCCGTGGCGAGCACGAAGCCGATCTCGATCCGGGCTCCCGACGCGAGCGATACCGGGAGGCGGAGCGCGGCGATCGGATCGTCGTGGCGGCCGAAGGCTTCCCGCCAGGCCTCCAGCGCGAGGGCCGCGGGAGCCTCGAGCGCTCCGTAGCGTCCGAGGAAGGCCACCTTGTCTCCCGTCGCCGCGTCCGTCGGCGCGGTCGAAGCGAACGCGCCGACGTAGGGGAACGACGTGTTCCAGTGCCCGGATCTCGCGGAGGGCACGTCCCACATCTCGTTGCGCGCGAAGATCGCGCGCCGTTCCGGGTCGCGCCACGTCTCGAGGAAGAGCCGGCCGAACTCGCGCCGCGGCGACGGGGAAACGCCAAGGCACCACTCGAGGAACGCCGCGATCTCGAGGCGGCGCGGCCGCCCGGAGGCGTTCGAGAGCTCGAGCTTCCACAATTCGACGGTGTCCTCGGAATCGCAGAAGAGCGTCCAGCGGGACTCGATGCCGCGGCACACCGTCTCGAAGATCGTGTAGCCGATGCCGTGTCGGCAGACTGCGCGATCGAGCGGCGCCCAGACCGGGGCGGGCGAGAGCGACCAGACTTTTCCGTCGTCGGGATCCCGTGCGTAGAGGAACTTCCCCGATCGGTCCGTCGCGAGGTCCTGCTGCCACCGGGTCACAGTCGCGAGCTGAGAGTTGTCGATCCAGGAGAAACCGCTGCCGGTGTGGCTGACGACGAGCCCGACGCGCTCGTTGGCGATGACGTTCACCCACGGGCGAGGCGGTCGCGGGTCGGTCACGAGGAACTCGCGGCCGTCCTCCGAGAATCGGCCGTATCGGTTCGAGGGGAGTCGCCGGGATCTCACCGGTCTCCGCCCGATTCTCGGAACCGGATTCGGGCGGGCAGTTTCCGCACGACGGCGTCGCCGCTCCCGACGGCTCCGGACGCGGACTTCCCGTCGACCATGAGGCTCGCGACGGGTCCCTCGAGCGGCGGGCGCACGACGAATCCTCCCGGTGGAATCTTCGATCGGCCGCCGAGATCGACGAGGACCTCCCGGCCCTGACGGCGTACCGAGACGTCGAGCGACCCCCATCGCGTGCGCAAGCCCCGGATCGAGACGCCTCCCGGGGATCGGAGCCACGCGGGCGGAAGTCCCGAGGCGACGACGAGCGATCCGTCCTCCTCGCGCTCCCACGCGAAGAGGTCGAGGAAGGAGCGCAGGAAGTCGGACGCCACCCATCCGTGCGGCATGTCCCCGATGAACTTCGGAGCGCGCGGATCCCGGTGCACCACCTCCGCCCACTGATTCCACTCTTCGGGGCGGCGGTCGGCGAGGAAGTACTCGAAGAGGGCCCGCGCCCGGTCCGGACGACCGAGCCGCAGGAAGCTGCCCGCCACGCGCCACTCGTAGGGGGTGTAGGAGCCCTTCGGGTCCTTCGCGTCGCGACGCGCCACGAACTCCGTCCAGTAGCGCTCGAAAGTTCCGTCGAGCTCCCGCCGCGGGAGCCGCGCGCCTTCGCCGCAGGGCTCGAGGGCGATCGTCGTCGACGTTGCGTCGAAGTCTCCGAGATCCGCGGAGCCCGGGATGTAGTCGAGTCCGCGCGCGGCGATCACCCGCCGCAGGGACGCCTCCACGTCCTTGCGCATCTCGTCGCGCGAAGCCCTGAAGACCGCCGCCTCGTCGTTCCTTCCGAGCGCGCGGGCGATCTCCGCCGCGTCGGACAGCCCGCGGATGCCCCAGAAGTCGTCCCAGTAGGAGTGGACCGGATGACTCGAGTAACCCTCGTGGCTGATCGACTCGGGCAGGAGGCCGAAAAAGAGGAGCTTGTCCGGCGCCCGGTATTCGTCCGTTTGCCGCCGCCGGCGGAGCTCGTTGATGTACGCGGCCGCCTTCGAAAGGTGCGGCCAGAGAGACTCGAGCGTCTGCCGGTCGCCGGTGAACCGGAGGTATTCGGCCGCCAGATACAGGAGCTCGCCGTGGCTATCGTTCTCCGGGACCGGGTCGGCGCCGCGCCCGTCGACGCAGCAGGGGACTGCGCCGCTCTCGAACTGGTACGGCGCGAACCATCGCAGGAAGTCGCGCACCTCCTCGGCGTGGCCCAGACGAAGGAGCGCGGCGCCCGTCAGCGCCCCGTCGCGGATCCAGGAGCGCGCGTAGGAGCGCGTGCCGGGGCGGATCGCGGGGCCGCGCCGGTTGACGAGGATCCAGGCGAGGCTCGAGCGGACCGTGGATTGGAGGGATTTCGCTTCGAGCGGAAGAAAGATCTTCACTGACTCGAGCTTCGCGCGCCAAAAACTCCGCGCGGCCGAGAGCCGCGCCTCGAAGGCTGCGCTCGCCTCACCCGGACGCTCGAAGGGCTCGGGGGCCGCGGCGCCCGCGAGCGGCACGACGACGACGAACTCCTGCGTTCCCTCGGCCGCCAGTTCGAGATTCCAGGTGAACGCGCCGGAGGCGAAGCCGTCGGCATCGGACGCCTCGCGCTCCGGAGGGACGACGCCCCGGGCGAGCCACGACACGACGTCCCCGCCCCGGAAGGGCGCGGCGGTCAAACCGGAGGAGCCGATCAACGGGAGCACGAGCGTCCGGCTCCTTCCCTCGACGATCGCCCCGGTCCTCTCCGGAGA
>JBKPSZ010000352.1:0-6425 GCA_046735265.1 Acidobacteriota bacterium
CGAAGCGCGGATGGTGCGCGTCGCGTCGATCGCGACGCCGAGCTTCATGGCGGCCGGCGTCTCGGCCTGGAGCTGCGGCAGGAGCTCGCGGACGCTGTCGACCGTATCGATGATGTTCGCCCCGGGCTGGCGGAAGATGACCAGCAGGACCGCCGGCTTCCCGTTTGAGAGCCCCGCCGTTCGGATGTCCTCGACCGAGTCCGTCACCGTCGCGATGTCGGCGAGGCGGACCGCGGCGCCGTTGCCGTAGTGCACGACGAGGGGGCGGTACTCGTCCGCGTGGTACAGCTGGTCGGTCGTCGCGAGGCTCCAAGATCGCTCCGGCCCGGCGAGGCTCCCCTTGGGACGGTTGACGTTGGCGGCAGCGAGCACCGCGCGGACGTCCTCGAGGCCGAGGCCGTTTGCGAAGAGGGCCGTCGGGTTGACGTCCACGCGGACGGCCGGGAGTGCGCCTCCGCCGACGAAAACCTGGCCGACGCCGCGGACCTGCGCGAGCTTCTGCTGGAGGATCGACGAGGCGAAGTCGTAGAGCCGCGCCCGGGCCACGCGATCCGACGTCAGCGACAGGATCAGAATCGGCGCGTCGGCGGGATTGACCTTCCGGTACCACGGGTTGTTCGGCAGGTTGGCCGGCAGCTGCCCGCGCGCGGCGTTGATCGCGGCCTGGACGTCCCGCCCGGCCGCGTCGATGTTCCGGTCGAGGTCGAACTGGATCGTGATGTTCGTCGAGCCGAGCGAGCTCGTGGACGTCATCTCCGTCACGCCAGCGATGCGCCCGAACTGGCGTTCGAGCGGGGTCGCGACGGAAGAGGCCATCGTGTCGGGCGACGCGCCGGGAAGGCTCGCGTTGACGTTGATCGTCGGGAAGTCCACCTGCGGCAGCGGCGAGACCGGCAGGAACTTGTAGGCGATCACGCCGCCGAGTGCGATGGCGATCGTCAGGAGCGACGTCGCGATCGGACGCCGGATGAAGGGCTCGGAAAGGCTCACGACTCTTCCACGGGGCGCAGCTCGCGGACCGGCGCGCGCCGGCGCCGGAATCGCGCGGCGAGCCGGTCGAACCAGAGATAGATGACCGGGGTCGTGTAGAGCGTCAGCAGCTGGCTGAAGAGCAGGCCGCCGATGATCGAGATACCGAGCGGCCGGCGCAGCTCCGCCCCGATGCCGGAACCGAGGGCGAGCGGGATGCCTGCGAGGAGCGCCGCCATCGTCGTCATGAGGATCGGCCGCAGGCGGAGGAGAGCCGCCTGCTCGATCGCTTCGACCGGGGGCTTCTTCTCCTTGCGCTCCGCGTCGAGTGCGAAGTCGATCATCATGATCGCGTTCTTCTTGACGATCCCGATCAACAGGATGATCCCGATCAACGCGATGACGGAGAAGTCCTCGCGACAGACGATAAGCGAGAGGAGGGCGCCGACGCCCGCCGACGGGAGCGTCGAGAGGATCGTGATCGGGTGGATCGTGCTCTCGTAGAGGACGCCGAGGACGATGTAGACCGTGACGATCGCCGCGAGGATCAGGAGAGGCGCGTTCGTCAGCGACGCCCGGAACGCCGCCGCGGTCCCCTGGAAGCTCGCCTGGATGCTCGCGGGCATGCCGATCTCCTCGCGGACCTTCTCGATCGCCCGCACCGCCTGGCCGAGCGACGCGTGCGGCGCCAGATTGAAGGAGACCGTCACGACCGGAAACTGCCCCTGATGGTTGATCGCGAGGGGCGTGCTCCCCGTCGCGAGCTCGGTGAACGCTCCCAGCGGAACCGGCCCGCCGGAGGAGGGGATGTAGATGCTCTTCAGATCGTCGGGCCGATCGCCGAAGCCGGGCTGGGACTCGATCACGACGTGGTACTGGTTCAGCTGCGTGAACATCGTCGAGACCTGGCGCTGCCCGAAGTTGTCGTAGAGCGTGTCGTCGAGCATCTGCGGGGTGATCCCGAGCCGCGAGGCGGTCGCGCGGTCGAGGGTCAGGCGGGCTTCGAGGCCGGCGCTCTGCCGGTCGGTGGCGACGTCGCGCAGCTCCGGCAGGGCGCGGAGCCGTTCGACGAAGCGCGGCACCCAGGAGTTCAGCTCGGCGGTGTCGGGGTCCTCCAGGCTGTACTGGAACTGCGTGCGGCTGACGCGGTCCTCGACGGTCAGGTCCTGCACCGGCTGGAGAAAGAGCGTCACACCTTCGATCTTCGCGAGCTCCGGCTGGAGTCTTCGGATGACGTCGGAGGCGTGGATCTTCCGCTCCTTGAGCGGCTTCAGATTGATCTGGATGCGGCCGTTGTTGATCGTCGTGTTCGTCCCGTCGATCCCGATGAACGAGGAGAGGCTCGCGACGGCCGGGTCCTTCAGGATCACGCGCGCGAGCGCCTGCTGCTTATCCGCCATGGCCGGGAAGGAAACGCTCTGGGAGGCTTCCGAGATGCCGAGGAGGACGCCGGTGTCCTGAACGGGAAAAAAGCCCTTCGGGATCCACACGTAGAGAAGGACGGTGACGACGAGCGTCGCGACGGCGACCGCGAGCGTGGCCGGCTGGTGGCGGAGCACCCACTTGAGCGTCCGGTCGTAGAGAGCGATGACCTTCTCCCAGGCCCTCTCCGAAATGCGCTCGACCCGCCCCTGCTCCGAGGATTCCTTGTGGCGGAGCAGCCGCGCGCACATCATCGGAGTCAGGGTCAGCGAGACCACCGCCGAGATGAGGATCGTCACGGCGAGCGTCACGGCGAACTCCCGGAAGAGGCGGCCGACGACGTCCCCCATGAAGAGGAGCGGGATCAGCACAGCGATCAGGGAGACCGTCAGCGAGAGAATCGTGAAGCCGATCTGCTCCGAGCCCTTCAGGGCCGCCTGCAGCGGCGAGTGCCCCTCCTCGATGTAGCGCGAGATGTTCTCGATCATCACGATCGCGTCGTCGACGACGAAACCGGTCGAGATCGTCAGCGCCATCAGAGTCAGGTTGTTCAGGCTGTAGCCCAGGAGCGACATGACGCCGAACGTGCCGACGAGAGAGAGCGGGACGGCGACGCTCGGAATGATCGTGGCCGCGAGCGTCCGCAGGAAGAGGAACATGACCATGACGACGAGGGCGATCGTGAGCATCAGCTCGAACTCGACGTCCTCGACGGACGCCCGGATCGTCGTCGTGCGGTCGGTCAGGATCTTCACCTGGATCGCCGAGGGCAGGGACGTCTGGAGCTGCGGGAGGAGCTTCTTGATCCGATCGACGACGGCGATGATGTTGGCGCCCGGCTGCCGCTGGATGTTCACGATGACGGCGGGAGTCGTGTCCATCCAAGCGGCCTGCTTGACGTTCTCCGTTCCGTCCACGACGCGGGCGACGTCGGAGAGACGCACGGGGGCGCCGTTCTTGTAGGCGACGACGAGGGGCTTGTACTGTTCGCTCCTGAGCAGCTGATCGTTGGCGCCGATCGAGTACGACTGGCGCGGGCCGTCGAAAGTCCCCTTGGCCTGATTGACGTTGGAAGCGGCGATCGCGGAGCGCACGTCCTCCATCCCGAGCCCGTAGGAGGAGAGGGCGGTCGGGTTGACCTGGACGCGCACGGCCGGCTTCTGGCCGCCGCTGATCGAGACGAGACCCACGCCCGGCAGCTGCGAGATCTTTTGCGCAAAGCGGGTGTCGGCGAAGTCCTCGACTTTCGAGAGCGGCAGGGTCGTCGAGGTCAGCGCGAGCGTGAGGATCGGCGCGTCCGCCGGATTGATCTTGCTGTAGATCGGCGGGTTCGGGAGGTCCCGCGGCAGATACGTTCCAGCGGCGTTGATGGCCGCCTGGACCTCCTGCTCCGCGACGTCGATGTTCAGGTCGAGCACGAATTGCAGCGTGATCACGGAGCTGCCGTCGGAGCTCTGGGAGGTCATCTGGTTCAAGCCCGGGAGCTGGCCGAACTGGCGCTCGAGGGGCGCGGTCACGGCCGAGGCCATCACGTCCGGGCTCGCGCCCGGATAGAAGGTCGCGATCTGGATGGTGGGGTAGTCGACCTGCGGGAGCGCCGAGACGGGAAGCTGGCGGAACGCGATCCCGCCCGCGATCAGGATCCCCGCCATCAGGAGGGACGTCGCGACCGGGCGGAGGATGAAGGGGCGGGAAGGGCTCACGGGCTGGGCTCGGGAGTCGTTTCCGCGGCGCCTGCGGCTGCGGGCCGCGTTCCTTTCGCCGTCCGGGCGCCCTCGCCGTTGGCATGTGTCACGGCCACGAGGCTGCCCGGCTGCAGCTTGTCGATCCCGTCCACGACGACGGAGTCCCCGGCGGAGACTCCGCTGGCGACGGCCGCATCGTCCCCCTCCGTGTGGAGCACCTGCACGTCGTGCGTCGCGACCTTCTCGTCCCGTCCCACGACGTAGACGAACGTCGCTTGAGGGCTGCGCTGGATCGCGGCGGCCGGAACGATGAGGGTTCCGCGCAGCGTGTCCACGAGAAGCCGCGCGTTCACGAATTGATTCGGGAAGAGCGCTCCGTTCTCGTTCGAGAAGCTCGCCCGAAGCTTTACCGTTCCCGTCGTCGTGTCGATCTGGTTGTCCACGGCGAGGAGCGTCCCCTTCGCGAGGCGGTTCTTCAGATCGCGGTCGTAAGCGTCGACCTCGAGCGTCTTCCCGGCCGACAGCGGCGCCATCACCTGCGGGAGGCGGTCACCGGGGAGCGTGAACACGACCGAGATCGGCTGGAGCTGCGTCAGCACGACGAGCCCGTTCGTGTCCGCGACGTGCACGATGTTGCCCGGATCCACGAGACGCAGTCCCGTCTTGCCGGAGATCGGCGCGGTGACGCGGGAGTAGGTGAGATTCAACTTCGCGGCGTCGATCTGTCCCTGATCGCTGACGACGGTGGCCTCGAGCTGCTTGACCGTGGCGATCTGCGTATCGAGCTGCTGGCGGGGGATCGAGTCCTGTTGCGCGAGGATCTCGTACCGTTGCTGGTCGACACGCGCGTTCTGGAGCATTGCCGTGTCCTTCCCGAGCTGTCCCTGCGCCTGCTCGAGCTGGACCTGGAACGGACGCGGGTCGATCTCGGCGAGCAGATCGCCCTGGTGCACGAGCTGGCCCTCGCGGAACGCGACGCGGAGAAGCTGACCGTCCACCCGCGTCCGCACCGTGACGTTGTTCAGAGGCGTGACGGTGCCGAGCCCCGTCAGGTAGACGCCGACGTCCCCCTTCTTGACCGTCGCCGCGACCACCGGAATCGGCCGGGCGGCCCCCGGTGCCTTTCCGGCCGCCGTCGCGCGGGAGGCGCTCCGACCGCCGCGCGCGACGAGCACGGCGATGCCGATTCCGATCAGGGCCGCGACGGCCCAACCGAGGCGGAGCCGACGGGATTTCGAGGCCGCCGACCTCTCGGTCTCGGTGTCCGGGGGCTCCGCCTCGGGCCGGGGAGGGACGGCCGTTCTCTCTTGCGTGATCATTCGCCGTCCTTTCCGGTCGGTCCGCGACCGATTTGCGAGGCCGGTCGAGACCGATAACAGCGCTCCGGCCGGTTCCGTTCTCGCCGATCGGCCGGACGGCCCGAGGGTGCCGGGCCCAAGAATCAAAAACGCGGTGGCGCCGTAGGAAATTACAAGCGATCTCGAAAGAGCCCGAATCGCCGGCGCTCCGTGAGGTAGCATCGGCCGGTTTTCAGAGAAGGAGACCGCATGCGCCGTTCATCGAAGGTTCACGTTTCGGTCGCCGCGCTCTTCCTGCTCGCGGCCGGATCGGCCCTGGCTGCCGACAATACGATCGCCTCCTACCAGTGCTTCGCCGCGAACATGCAGAGAGGAAGAACGAACGTCATCAACATCAACATCACCCGGTGGTCCACCGACGAGGAGCGCGAGTCCCTCCTGACCACACTGCAGGAGTTCGGGCAGGACAAGCTGCTCGACGCGTTGATGAAGATCCGCCCGCCGGTCGGCTGGATGCGCACGCCCAACTCGATCGGGTACGACCTCTACTACGCCCGCAAGCAACCGCAGCCCGACGGCGGCCACCGTGTCGTCGCCGCCACGAACCGCCGCGTCGCCTTCGGCGAGGCGGCCAGCAACACCCGCTCGATGCAGTACCAGTTCACGCTGATCGAGATCCACATCGACAAGGACGGCAAGGGCGAGGGAAAGATGGTCCCGGCGGCGAAGGTGAGCTGGGACAAGGACGCGAAGAAGCTCGAGATCGAGAACTACAACGCGCTGCCGATCTCCCTCATCAACGTCAAGGAGACGACGCCCAAGGCCAAGTAGAGCGACCGAACGAAGTCGGCCGGCGTCCGGGGCCGCCGAGTCGCCCCGGGCGTCTCACCCGTTTCCCTTCCCGAAGACCCTCGTGGAAATCCGCATCCGCCCCGCGCGGGCCGGCGATGCGACCTGGATCCCGGCGCTCGCCCCTCGCCTTCACGATTTCGGACCGCCTCCGTGGCGGCCTCGCGCGGTCATGGACGAATCGGTCGCCGCGGGACTGGCG
>JBKPSZ010000353.1:0-8192 GCA_046735265.1 Acidobacteriota bacterium
ATCCAGGGGGACGCCCTCGCGGCAGAGCGGACACTCCTCGGCCGTCCACGCGGGAACCGGCAGGGAGAGAAGAGAGCGGGCGGCGACGGGAAGGGCCTCGGGGGGTATTCCCCGATCCACGATCGACCCGGCACCCACGACGCGCGCGCCGCGCGCCTCGGCGGCGGCGATCGCTTCGCGCGTGGACTTTCCCGTCGTGAACACGTCTTCGACGACGACCGCAGGCTCCCCGGGCTCGAACTCGAAGCCCCGGCGTAGGACGAACGCTCCTTCCTGCCGCTCGACGAAGACGAAACGAACGCCCAGGGCGCGCGCGGTTTCGTGCCCGATGATCAGTCCCCCGAGCGCCGGCGCGACGACGACCTTGGGTCCCGCGGCGGCGAGCAACCGCGCGAGCTCGCGGCCCGCCGCCTCGGCGCGCTCGGGCCACTGGAGCAGCCGCGCGCACTGGAGGTAACGGCCGGAATGAAGACCGCTCGAGAGGCGGAAGTGTCCTTCGAGGAGGGCTCCCGTGTCGATGAAGTCCTGAAGCGAGATCAAGTGGGAGCGAGTCTAACGGCTTTCTTCCTCAGCCGTCGCCCTCGCGCGAGATGCCGTGGTGCTCGATCTTCTTGTACAGGTTCGATCGGGGCGTCTGGATCACTTCGGCCGTGCGGCTGATGTTCCAGCCGTTCTCGCGGAGCTTGGCGACGAGAAACTGACGCTCGGAAAACTCCTTGAATTCCGAGAGGGTCGCGAGCTTGACGCCCTTCTCGGAGATCTCGGAGGGAGAGACACGCGCCTCGGGAGGCAGGTGCTTCGCCTCGATCGGTTCGGTGTCGGTCATGATCAGAACGCGCTCGATCAGGTTGCGAAGCTCCCGGACGTTGCCGGGCCACGAGCGGGCTTGCAGCACCGCGAGCGCGCTCGCCGCGAAGCGGCGGGGCTTGCGGTGGTCGCGCTCCGAGAAGACGCGGGTGAAGTGCTCGATCAGCTCCGGGATGTCTTCCGTGCGCTCGCGCAGCGGCGGCGTCGAGAGAGGGACGACGTTCAGTCGGAAGTAGAGGTCTTCGCGAAACCGCCCCTCCTTGATCCACGCGGTCAGATCGCGGTTGGTGGCGGCGAGCACACGCACGCTCACCTGACGCACACGCGCCGCTCCCACCGGCTCGACTTCGCCCACCTCGAGAACGCGCAGCACCTTGGCCTGCGCCCGGGCGGACATGTCCCCGATCTCGTCCAAGAAGATCGTTCCGCCGTCGGCCTCGACGAACTTGCCAACCTGCCGCCGCACGGCTCCCGTGAAGGAGCCCTTCTCGTGCCCGAACAGCTCCGACTCGATCAACTCTTCGGGAATCGCCGCGCAATTGACCTGCACGAAGGGACCGGAGGCGACCCGCGAGGCGCGATGAATCTCGCGCGCGACGAGCTCCTTGCCGGTGCCGCTCTCCCCCTGGATCAACACCGTGGCGCCGGTCGGAGCCGCCCGGGCGATGTCGTCCCGCAGGCGCCGCATCGGCTCGCTCTTGCCGACGAGAACGGAGTCTTCTTCCAGCCGGCGGCGCAGCCGCTCGTTCTCGGCGGTGAGCGTTCCCCGCGACAGCGCGTTCGCGAGGGAGACCAGGATCCGCTCGCGCTGAGGCGGCTTCTCGAGAAAGTCGACGGCGCCGCGGCGCGTGCACTCGACGGCAGTCGCGATGTCGCCGTGCCCCGAGATCATCAGCACCGGCGGGGCCGCTTCGCGCTCCACGATTCGATCGAGCACTTCGAGGCCATCCATGCCGGGCATCTTGATGTCGAGAAGGACCGCGTCCACCGGGTTCGCGTCGAGCTCCGCGAGCGCGGCCTGACCGTCCGCCGCCGAGGAGACGGCGTACCCCTCGTACTCGAGAATCATCCGCAGCGCGTCGCGGATGTCCGGCTCGTCGTCGACGATCAGAATGCGTTTGGCCATCGCTCGATCGATCCCAAATTGCAGAAGTCCGGGTTCCGTTTTGCCATTCCATTTTTGAACGGGAAGGTACCGTCCTGCGCAAGAAAAAGCGCCCGCCGAAGCGGGCGCTCTCCGATCGGGACCCCCGTCCCGAAGTCAGTCGATCTTGACCAGGGCGAAGAAGGAGACCTTCCCCTGCGGGCGGAAGACGTAGAGCCGGAGGTAATCGCCCGCCTTGGCGGCCTTGACGATCCGGCTGAACTCGTCCATTTCGGTCACGGTCTGTCCGTTGACCTGAGTGATGATGTCGCCGTCGGCGAGACCCGCGTCCGCCGCCGGCGAGACCTCCTTGACGTGCACGACGATGAGCCCGCGCGTCGAATTCTCGAGGCCCGCCATCTGCCGGACCTGCGGAGTCAGTTCCTGGACGGAGACCCCGATCTTCCCGCGCGAGTCCTCGTTGCTCGCCTTGCCCTTTTCGTCTTCCTCGGAGCCCTCGCCGCCGCGCTCAGAAAGAGTGGCCGTGACGACCATCTCCTTGCCTTCGCGCACGAGATCGAGCTTGACCTTGGCCCCGGGAGGACGCGAGGAGACGTACCCGATCAGATCGCGGATCTCCTTGACCGGGGTCGAGTCGACGCGCACGATCGTGTCTCCCGGCTTGACGCCGGCCTTGTCCGCCGGCTCACCCGGCAGAACCGACTGGACGAACGCGCCGTCCTGCGATTTCAAGTTGAAGGCGGCGGCCTTGTCGCCGTCCACGTTCTGGATGTTGATCCCGAGGTAGCCGCGCACGACTTTCCCGTGCTCGCGCAGCTGGGGCAGGATCCCCTTCAGGGTGTTGACCGGGACGGCGAAGCCGATGTTCTGAGCCGGGCGATACATCGCGGTGTTGATCCCGACGACTTCTCCGCGCGTGTTCAGGAGCGGGCCGCCCGAGTTTCCGAAGTTGATCGCGGCGTCGGTCTGGATGAAGCTCTCGAAAGAGCGGGTCGCCGTGTCGGCCGTCAGACCGGAGCGGTCCTTCGCCGAAACGACGCCGACCGTGACGGTCTTGTCGAAGTTCAGGGGATCGCCGATCGCCATTACCCACTCTCCGACGCGAAGCCGGTCCGAGTCGCCGAGCGGCAGCACGGTCAGCTTCTTCTTGGTGTCGATCCTGAGCAGCGCGAGATCGGTGGCGGGGTCGCGGCCGATGACCTTCGCGGTGTAACGGTCGCGTCCGACGCGGACTTCGATCTTGTCGGCGCCTTCGATGACGTGGTTGTTCGTCACGAGCTCGCCGTCCTCCGAGATGACGAAGCCGGTGCCGCCTTGGAGCTCCTTGCGGTCCTCGTCTTCGCCGCGCGGCTGCTGTCCGCGGCGTCCGAAGGGCTGACCGAAGAAGAACTCGAAGGGATCACCGCCTTCTCCCTGGAACGGGCTCATACGGTAACGGTTGGAACCGCCCTTGACGATGTCGGTCGAAGTGATCGAAACCACCGACGGCATGGCCTCATCGGCGATATCCGCCATGTTCGGCAGGGCCTGGGAACCCGATCGGACCTGGGCCGGGGCGGGCTCGCGTTGCGCTTCCGAGCGCGGGGTCAGATCGACCGACGACGCCACCACCATCCCGAAGATGACGGCCGCGGCGATCAGAACCGAGAACGACAGAGCCCTTTTCGTGGACTTCTGCATGATTTGCTAACTCCTCTAGGGCCCGGGGTTCTCTCCGGGCACGAAATGGGAACGCGCCTCTAAGCCCGCGAATTCCGCCGGTTCGCGATCCCGAGACGCCCGTGCTCGACGGCGATGCACCGATCCATTGCGACCCGGATCCCGGCCTCCTCGAGGCGGCTCGCGGAGGCGGGATCCACGACTCCCTGCTGCATGAAAAAGAAGCCGACGCCCCGGCGGATGGCCTGTGCCGCGACCTCGGCCACGAACTCCGACCGGCGAAAGACGTCGACGACGTCGATCTCGACCTCCGGCGGGATCTCGGCGAGACTCCGATAGCAGGTCTCGCCGACCAGCTCCCGATGGCCCGGGTTGACCGGGACGACGCGATAGCCCGCGTCCTGAAGGTAGCGCGCGATCGAGTGGGACGGGCGGGCGGGATTCGGGGAGCAGCCGACGACGGCGACCGTGCGCGCCGTCTCGAGCGCCTCCCGGATCTCCCGAGGATCGTTCAATTGGAGCTCTCCCCCTCCTTCTCTCCAGGACGGATGTTGTAGAAGAAGGTTACCGTGACTCCTTCCCGCTCGGAGCCTAGATCCTTGGGAAGAGGGCGGAACGGGGAGGACGTCAGGATCGCCTGCAGCGCGGCGTAGTCGAACGGGGGAACGCCGGAGCGCGAGAGGATCGTCGCCCCTTCGACTCGGCCGTCGGCCAGGATGAAGAAGCGGATCGTCACCTTTCCCTTCAGGTTCAATCGCGCGATGTCCGGCACGTCCCAGTGGAGCTTGATTCGCCGGATCATCTCGGCGGCATACGGGCCCCAGTCGTACCAGGTGGTGTCGAACGACAGAGGCCCCGAGTCGACGAACCCTCCGTCCGGGTTCGCGAAACCGGCGCCATCTTCTCCCGCGGCTCCCACTCCCCGCGCGGCGTCCCGGATCGCCTGATTGAGCCCCTGGAGCGTCGGAACGGAGGCACCGCCGGGTTGCGGACCGTTCGGCGCGTTCGAGCGCGGGACGACGAAGCCGGGCTCGTTCGCGCTCGGCGCCGACTCGGACTTCGCGGCGTTCCGTTCCGCTTCCGACGGCGCGCGACGCGGCGCCTCCGACGGGCGCGTGCTCTGCCCGGGCGGGGGAACAGGCGGAGCCGACGGGGGTCTCCGCGGGCCCGGACGAAGTCCCTGCTTCCCGGGACGCTCGGGAACGAACGGCGTGTCGGAGCGCCCCTTCGAGGGGTCGCCTCCTCCGGCGCGGCGATCGGCGTCGGAGAGATCCGACTTCTTGGGGTTCTCGCGCGCCGGGCCGGGCGATTCGCGGAAAACGAGAGGAATCTTCTCCTCGTTCGAGTTCGGCGGCGGAACTAGGGCGGCCAGCAGACCCTTGTTCGGATCCGACCGGACCGAAGGGGCTCGGAGAATAAGGATCAGAAGGAGAGCATGCGCGACGAGCGAGGCGAGCACGGCTCTCTCGACCGGAAAGGCCGGCGCCGCGCGGTGCTCGACGTCCTTCTCGAACTCGGGGACGAGCTCGGCGACTTCCGCGGCGCTCAGGCGACGGGCCGAGGCCGGCGGCCCCTGAAGGCCGAAAAAGGAGCGGCTCGCGGGCTCCTCGATCCGGGCGGCCGGAGCGCCGACGGCGAGCCCGAAGAAGGAGGGGCTCGGAGCGGAAGCGGCCGGAGCTCCCGGCTTCGCGACGCGCAACGGACGCGGGAGCGGAGGAGGCCGGAAGCCCGTCAGTCCGAGAAGCGACCGGCCGGGGGGCTCCTCGCTCTCGGCGCCGGACGGGATGGCGGGCCGGGACAGAGGTGCGGAAGTGAGCCCCTGCAGGCCGAGAAGCGAAGCGGTCGGCGGCGCGGGTTCCGATCCGGGAAGCGCCGCCGGGATTGCGCTCCTCGAGAATTCGATCCCCGAGAGGCCGAGCAGGCTCGCGGAAGGGGGCGGTCCACCGTTGGCGCCGCGCGCGCTCGAAAGGATCCGAAACGGGGCGGGCTCGACCCATCCGAGCCCGAGGATGGATCGGCCGGGTGACTGATCTTCTGCGTCTCTCTCGTTCTTCGAGTCGTGCAAGCGGTCTCCGACCAGGGGGACCCTGGTCCCGTAGCTGTTAACGCTAGCCCGGTTCAGCCGATTTCGCCTGACCGAACCTTTCGCCGCCGTCCCCGGAAGCGGCGTATTCGCAGACAATTGCAGAGGCGGCGTTCATCGTCGGGTTTGCCTCCACCCGCCTCATTCTGATAGAAAGCGGTCGGTTTCGGCTTCTTGGGAAAAGGAAGCGGGCCTCGGCCCGCTTTTTTCGTCGATGCTGCACGTCAAGGAGGAAACGGTCGAGGAGATCCGGGCGATCGCCGCGGAGAAGGGTTGCCGGCTGCTCGCGATCGAATCGAGCGGCGCCGGGAAGTTCTCCGTCCTCCGGCTGGTTCTGGAGCGCTCCGACGGCTCGCCCGTGACCCTGGACGAGTGCGAGGCGGTCTCCCGAGAGGTCTCGCCGCTGCTCGACGTTTCCGACGACATCCCGCATCGCTATGCGCTCGAGGTCTCCTCGGCGGGACTCGATCGGAAGCTCTATTCCGTCGAGGACGCGTCGCGCTTCATCGGGAGGCGCGTGAAAGTGCGCACCGAGACTCCGCTTCGTCCGACGGCGTCGGAGCGGCCGTCCTCGACGGAGCTTCCGGCGCGGAACATCGCGGGCACTCTCGCCGCCGTCGAAGGCGACACCCTGACCGTCGTTGATGAGGAGAATCGCAAAACCTATAATGTCCGTTTTGCCGATATTCGGCTGGCCCGGATCGACTTCGAGTGGCCGAACCGGGGTGGGAGAGCTATTTCGAGATGATCATCGATCCGTCCGTCATTCGACAGGTCTCGCGCGAGAAGGACATCGACCCGGAAAAGATGTTCGGGGCGCTCGAGGAAGCCATGTCTTCGGCGGCGCGCAAGTACTACCACGACAAGGCCGTGGTGACCGCGATCGATCGCAAGACCGGCGAGATGACGGTGACCTCCCGCCGCACCGTCGTCGCCGAGCTCGATACCGAGTCCGAAGAGCCGCCGCCGCAGATCCTCCTCGATGAAGCGCGGGAGCTCGTCGGCAAGCGCAGCTCCGCCGGCGACATCCGGATCCTCCGTCCGGGAGCCGAGGGGGAGGAGCCGGTCGAGGTCTCCGAGGTCCAGCTCGGCGACGAGATCCGGCAACACCGCGAGCCCGTCGGCCTCGGTCGCATCGCCGCGCAAACGGCGAAGCAGGTCCTCTATCAGAAGGTCCGGGAAGCCGAACGCGACAACATCTACAACGAGTACTTCCCCAAGGTGGGCGAGCTGATGAACGGGACCGTCAAGCGCTTCGAGCGCGGCGACATGATCGTGGACCTCGGACGCTCCGAGGCCGTGATCCCCCGCGACCAGCAGTCCCGCATGGAACGGTACGGGCAGGGGGAGCGCATCCGCGCCGTCCTGCACGACGTGCACAAGAACCCGAAGGGGCCGCAGCTCGTCCTCTCGCGCACCGACCCGCGCCTCCTGATCCGCCTCTTCGAGATGGAAGTGCCGGAGATCTACGACGGCACCGTGGTCATCAAGGGGGCGGTGCGCCAGCCGGGCGAGCGCGCAAAGATCGCGGTCCGCTCCCGCGAGCGCGACGTCGATCCGGTCGGGGCCTGCGTCGGAATGCGCGGGAGCCGGGTCCAGTCGATCATGCGCGAGCTGCACGGCGAGAAGATCGACGTGATCCTCTACTCGGATGACCTGATCACGTTCGCGCAGAACGCTCTCGCCCCAGCCAAAATCACGCGGGTCTCGCCGATCCACCACGAGGACGGCGCGATGAGCCTCGACTGCGTCGTCGAGGACGACCAGCTCTCGCTCGCGATCGGCAAGAAAGGGCAGAACGTCCGACTCGCCTCGGCGCTCATCGGCATGAAGATCGAGATCAAGGGCGAGTCCGAGGTCAAGGGAGAAGTCGCCGAGGCGCTCTCCCGGATGCTCCGCGCGTCGCGCCTGCGGCAGACGCCGGTCGCAGAGGTCCCGGGCATCGGAGAAAAGACGGCCGAGAAGCTCGCCGAGGCGGGCATCACGACGCTCGGAGATCTGCTCGACAAGAGCGCGGCGGAGCTCGCCGAGATCCCGGGAATCGGGGAGAAGTCCGCCGAGAAGATCCTCGAAGCGGCGCGCGGGGCCGAGCAAGCGGCGGCCGAGAGCGAGGAAGACGACGAGGGCTCGGAAGGCGGAGGCGGAGGCGAGGGCGAAGCGCCGGCGGAAACGGCGGAAGAGACGACGGTCACGGAGTAAGCCGGCACTTATGGGAAAGATTCGAGTCGAAGAGCTCGCAGCGCAGATGGGGGTCGGAAGCAAGGAAGTTCTCTTCCTTCTGCAGTCGATCGGCGTGGACGTGCAGTCGCCGCAGGCCACCCTGGACGAGGGAACGGTCCAGGCCATCCTGCAGGGCAAGACCCACGCGCCGAAGCATCTGATCGTCCGAGATCCGGAGGCGCGGACGTTCCGCCCCCAGAAGAGCGCGCTGTCGCGGATCAAGATCGTGGACAAGTTGCCGGCTCCGGCGCCCGATCCGTCGGCGCCGCCCGAACCGGTCGAGCCGGCGCCTCGCGCGGCCGAGCCGCGGGCGAAGTC
>JBKPSZ010000354.1:0-19914 GCA_046735265.1 Acidobacteriota bacterium
GGTGCGCGACGCCTCCGGCGAAACCTCGACGATCGAGGAACGGCGGGCGAATCCCCCCGCGCCGTCCTCCCGATTCCCGGACGGCACGATCCTCGTCTGAGAGACGCCGGACCCGAGCCGGCCAGCTGCCGCTCGGAGGTCGGCCGCCGGGACTAGGCCGCGGCCGCCGCGGTCTTCGGCACGTTCGCCCGGCCGCGGTACGCCAGCGTCAGCATGATCGTGCTGATGATGACGTGCGGCAGGTTCAGCTTGATGTTCGCGCCGAGCGGGTCGCGGTGGAGCACTCCGGTGATCAAGTAGATCGCGGCGTCCATCGCGTAGTACGACCCGAAGAAAGCCAGGAAAAAGCGGGAAACGCGCGCGGAGTGGAGCGCGGCGCCGAGCAGGACGAGCGCCGTCAGCCCGTGCGTGACGTCATCGAGCAGGCTGATCGTGTAAAGTCCCAGCAACAGATGTTCCCCGGGTTCGGCGCCGGCGTGATGCTGATGGACGGGTGCGTTCAGGCCGGGAAGGTAACCGAGGGCCACGACCACGGCGAAGAGAACCGCGAAAAGGAACGCGCTCACGCGAATCGTGCGATCCGTCGGCATCGGCGTCTCCTTTTGAATGGGCGAGCGGCGAAAGTCTAGCACCCCCGCCTACGCGCGGACCCGCAAGCGGGGCCCGGTCCGCCGCACGCTTCGTCTCCTCCGGAACCTCCTTCTCGCCCTCCTCGCCTTCGGGCTCGCCGTCAGCGTGGCGTCCTACGTCCGCACCCCGGCGGTCTCCGTTGGGAGCTCGCCCGACACGGGGATCCGCGTCTCCGAGATCACGGGCCTCTATCCGGTCACGATGGCGCGGGTCGAAACGCCGCGCAGCGTCGAGGAGATCGCCCGGATCGTCGCGGCGGCGCCCGGGCCGGTCTCGATCGGCGGCGGCCGGAACAGCATGGGCGGCCAGACCGCCACGCCGGAGGGACTCCAGATCGATCTCCGGGAATTCCACGGCGTCGCCGCCTTCGACCCGGCCGCCAAGACGATCACGGTCCATTCGGGAACGCGGTGGCGCGAGGTCCAGGAGGCGATCGATCCGAAGGACCTCGCCGTCAAGATCATGCAGACCTACAACACCTTCACCGTCGGCGGCGCCCTTTCGGTGAACGCGCACGGCCGCTACATCGGCCAGGGCCCCCTCGTTCGCTCGGTCCAGAAGATCACGCTCGTCCTCGCCGACGGGCGCGTCGTGACGGCGAGCCCGAAGGAAAACGCAGAGCTCTTCTTCGCGGCGATCGGCGGCTACGGGGCCGTCGGGGTCATCGCGGACGTAACCCTCGACCTCGCCGTCAATTCCCGCGTGCGCCGCGACGACGAGACGCTTCCCGTCTCCTCCTACTCCCGGTACTTCCGGGAAAAGATCCGCGACGATTCCGCGGTGATCTTCCACAACGCGGATATCTACCCTCCGGCCTACGAGCAGCTGCACTCCGTCTCGTACCGCGAGACCTACCAGACCGTGACGATCCCGGATCGCCTGCTCCCGCGCGATCAGGCCGCGTGGACGCACCGGACCGCCTACGCGATCATCACGGGCTGGCCCGGCGGCCCGTGGATCCGGCAGCACGTGATGGATCCCTGGGTCTTCCGCGGAAACCCGGTGACGTGGCGCAACTACGAGGCGAGCTACGACGTGAGCGAGCTCGAGCCGGCGTCGCGCGAGAAGGACACCTACGCGCTCGAGGAGTACTTCATTCCGGTCGAGCGCTTCGACGAGTTCGTCCTTCGAATGCGGGAGGTCCTGCGCGGGCGCCGCGTCAACGCGGTCAACGTCTCGGTGCGGCACGCGTTGCCGGACCCCGGCACCCTCCTCGCCTGGGCGCCGACGGAGGTGTTCGCCTTCGTCCTCTATTACCGGCAGGCGACGAACCCCGCGGCGCGCCACGAAGTCGGGACGTGGACGCGCGAGCTGATCGACGCCGCGCTCGCGTGCGGCGGCCGATACTACCTTCCGTACCAGCCGACGGCGACCCGCGCCCAGTTCGCCCGCGCGTATCCGCGCTCGCGAGAGCTCTTCGAGCTGAAGCGCCGCGTCGATCCCGGCAACAAGTTCACCAACACGCTCTGGGACACGTATCGGACCGAATCGGATGGAACCGCCGCGCCCGCAACGCCGTCGAGACTACCGGCGGCGCTCCCGGCCGAAGCGCGGATCGTCCTCGACGCCACGAAGGGATACCAGCGCGAGGAGGGCGCTGCGCTCTTCACGCATCCGGAGTGGGACCTCGTCTACTCGAGCGACGCCTACGCGCAGTGGCTTGCGGCAGGGAAGAGGCCGAGCGGCTTCCCCTACATCTCTTCGGTCGGGACGTTCTGGCGCTCGTATCGCGGCACCTGGCAGGACGGCCACCGGCGGTACCCGTTCCCGATCGGGTCGCACGTCCTCCTCGGGTTCATCGGCGTCAGCACCGCGATCGAGTACGGCTTGAAGGAGGTCTACGAGTGCACATTCGGCCGGCTGTCGGAGCTCGCGATGCCTCCGGGCGGGACCGACGAGGACCGCTACGCGGCGAAAGTGGCCGCGGATTACGTGGATCTGATCGAACGAGTCGGTTGGTACGAGTTCGATTTCGGGGGGGCGCTTCGGAACCTGTGGAAGACGGTCCCGAAATCGGGGCCCGGACAGTTCCGGAAGTGGGAGCGGCGCTTCGCCCTCTCCGCCGAATACGCGATCAAAGCGGGCTACGCGGCGTTCACGAAGTTCGCGACGCATACCGGATACGAGCCGGACGTGATCGACCGCGGGATCGTGGCCGTCGGCTGGGACGGATCCGACCGGGACGGTTTCAAAGTGGCGGGAAAGCTCGACCGCGGCTACACGCTCGTCACCCTCCCGCGTTACAACCCGTATCGCGATGCCCTCGTCGCGCTCTCCGATCGCGCCGGGCAGGTGCGCATCGCCGAGCTCTCCGGGTGCGAGGTCGCGGCGTTCTCCGGAACGGCTCCGCGCGGTTGGACCGCGCCCCCGAAGACGACGTCGGTCGTGGCCTACGGCGTGCCGACCGATCCGGCGCGAATCCGCGTCCTTCTCCGCGCGCCGGCGCGGGACCTTCTGGAGGTCCTCCGCGATCTGCGCCGCGAAGGGGCCTTCCGGATCGAGCACGTCTACGACTACTAAGCGGGGGCGGCGGTAGGATCGCGGGAGAGACGGACGCCATGCCCTACATCAACGGGATGCTGGTCCAGAGCGACGGCAGCCGGCCGCACGTCGTCTACATCATGAAGGTGCTCGCCCTGACCTTTCCCAACGTGATCTGGAAGATCGGCGGGCGGGTCAACCGACGGACTGCGGGAGGCGGTTTCTCGGCGCACTCGGTCGGCCGCGCGTGCGACATCTACCTCGACGCGAACGAACCGCTCGACAAGAAGCTCGGCGACCTCCTCTTCAATCTCTTCATCACGGAGGCGGTGCCGCTCAAGGTGGACCACACGATCTGGGACACGCGGTGGTCGGACGACGGCGGCCCGGCGACGACGTACACCGGCAGCGGCGGGCCGCACAAGAATCACGTCCACGTCGCTTTCAAGGACGATCGCCTGGACGACCTGCCTCTCGTCTTCGACCGCATGTGCGCGACGGTGGCCGCCACGTATTCCCTCGGAGGCGACGGTGCCGCCGATCGCATGGACGGACTCTGGGGCAGGGCGTTCGATCCGAAGCATCCGAACTCGCGTCTCACCATGGCTCAGCGCAAGAAGATCCTCCTGAAGAACATGGGTATGGAAGGGGCGGACCTGTAGCCGAGTCTGCGCGGTACGAGGCGCCCTCTGCGTAGGGGCGGGGCTCATCCCCGCCCACGTTGATCGGTGAAACGAGCGCCGCGTCCGCCAGCACCGGCGTTGCGGGCGGCCGCAAGGGCCGCGCCTACACAGACGGCGAAACGAACGCCAATCCCTCTGCGGTCCCCGCGGTCGAGAGAGTCAGCGTTTTCTAGGATCGCTCGAGCGCGGCGCGGTCCCACTTTCCGAGCGAGGCGCCCGCCTCGTACGAGGTCTGCAGAAACGAAAGGAGCGCCTCGCGGGGCGACGGGTGCGCCCGCACGACGTCGTAAGGGAGCAGGAACTCCTTGAGACTCTCATGGTATCCGGCTCCCGCGGGCTCGACCGCGGCGCTCGAGAAGCCTTCGGGCTCGGGCGCCGCGTAGCAGTAGAAGGCGGCGCCCTCGACGCCGCCGCCCCCCGGCCAGAAGCCGACGCTCACGACTTCGTGGGAGTACGCCTCGCGCGTGATCGAATCCGCGCCCGCGCGCTCCGGAGCGCGGCGGCCCGAGAAGCGCGTCAACGCGAGGTCGAAGCTGCCCCAGAAGAAGTGAACCGGGCTCGACTTGCCGAGGAACCGGCCCCGGAACTCCTCGAAGATCGGGACGATCCGGAGAAGGATCTGCCAGAAACGCCGGACGGCTTCGCGATCGTAGGAGGCGTGCTGCTCATCGCGATCGAACGGGATCGGGTCGGGGATCTCGACCGGCATCTTCCAGATCGCGACCTCGATGCCGAGCGAGTCCAGCGCCTCGCGGAATTCCCCGTAGAAGTCGGCGACGCTGCGCGGATGGAGAGCGATCGGGCGGAAGTCCCCGGAGCTCGTCTCGATGACGAGCCGGTGGTCGAGAAAGTCGAAACGGATTTCGAACGCGCGCGAGCCGTAGGGGATCGCGGAGGTCGTCAAGCCCCGC
Organism: Acidobacteriota bacterium; assembly: GCA_046735265.1. Lineage (GTDB taxonomy): Bacteria > Acidobacteriota > Thermoanaerobaculia > UBA5066 > Gp7-AA6 > DATBFU01. The sequence goes on from JBKPSZ010000354.1 coordinate 4,706, forward strand.
TCGTGCAGGTAGAGCGGGACGTGCCACCAGTGGTTGACCGGCGGCGCGAGAGCCAGCCGGACCTTCCCCACGATCTGGGACCACATGTGGAGCGTGGCGTACGTGTCCTTCCACTCGGAGAGCGGCAGGGCGGGCCAGACGGCGCCGGGCTGCGGCGTGGCGCGTGCCATCGCCTGAGTTTCTATCAGAGGAGCGCTCACCCCGGCTCCCTCCCTCGGGGACGGGGAGAGGGAGGGCCGCCTACGGCCTCCAGTCGATGCCGAACCGGGCGGCGAAGCGGGCGCCGGGGTAGTAGTAGGGGACCTGTCCGCCGGTGAAGAAGTCGGTCAGCGCGAAGCCGTACTGGCTGTACCTGGTGTTCGTCAGGTTCGAGAGATCGAGTCGCGCCCGCAGGCTTCCGAAGGATTTCGCCAGGCGCAGGTCCACGATCGAGTCATCGCCGAGCGGATAGACGTTGTCGTCGTCGAGCCAGCGGCTCCCCATCCACGTCCAGATGGCCGAAGCTTCGAATCCGGCCGGCAGGCGGGCGACGACTCCGGCGCGGACGAGGTGCTCCGGGATGTTCTTCAACTGCTTCCCCTCGTGCTCGCCGGTGCGCGACTCGACGCGCGACCAGGCGTATGAGACGAAGGGGGAGATGCCCGCCCCGGCCGCCACGCGGATCGTGGCTTCGACCCCTCGGTGAAGGCTCGCGCCGATGTTCTCGTAGGCGAAGGTCGCGGGATTGAAGTCGATCTCGTTGTCCACCGTCATCCGGTAGGCGAGGACGTCCCACTGCAGCGTCCGCCCCTGACGGGAGACGCCGATTTCCAGGTTCTCCGCCTTCTGGGGCACGAGGTTCGGGTTAGAGATCGAGAACGTGTTCCCCTCGAAGTCCTGGAAGGGATGGGGGTCGAAGAGCTGGTCGAGTGTCGGCGCTTTGAAGGACCTCGAAGCCTGCACGTAGAAGGAAACCGGCTCCGCCGTCAGGTCCCCGAGACGGACGTTCAGTCCGACGCGCGGCGACCAGGCCTCGTCGTCCTTCCGCACCGCTTCGACGTGGAAGTCGTCCGCGATCCGATCCCAGCGGACGCCCCCCGAGAGACGGATCCGCTCGGTGATCCGGAGATCGCCTGTGAAGAAGAAAGCGAACCGGTCCCGATCCCCCTCTTCCCGCGAGACGATGTCTCCCCGGTTTCCGTCTTCGTCCACGAAACGGTAGTTGGTGCGCAGCGTCTCGTGCGCCGCCTCGCCGCCCGCGCGCCAGAGGCTCTCGAGCCCGAAGAGGCGCAGCGACTTCTGTCCCTCGAGAATGCCGCCGAAGACCCCCGCGTGGAGGTCGCGAAACGTGCGGTTGCCGAAGCCGGGCGCGACGAGGAGCGTGCGCAGGACCCCGGCCGACCGGGCGCTGCCGTAGACCGTCGCGTCGAAGGGGACCGCGCCGGCGTCGCGGCGATACGTGAGCGCGAGCCGTCCGCGGTCGGTGTCGGTGTGATCGAAGCGATAGAGCGGATCGGATTGCCGGTCGTCCTCGGCGAACTGGTCCGCGTCGAGCGAACCCGGGTCGTCGCGCAGGTCGCGGCTTCCGGCGGCGTCGAACGTGAGCCGCCCGCCGGCGAGCTCCGTCGAGGTCGAGAGGCGAAGGATCCCGCTCTCCTCCGCGTTGTGCTCGCGGTAGCCGTCGGTGCGGAAGTAGGTCCCGGCGCCGCCGCCCGAGAGGCGGTCGCCTCCGAGATTCAACGAGAGGTCCGCGGCCGCCGTGCCGAAGCTTCCGCCGGAGGCGGAAACGGAGGCTTCCGTGCCCCTCGCCGCGGCCTCCCGCGTGAACACCTGGATGACGCCTCCGAGAGCCGTGTCGCCGTAGAGCGAGGAAGCGGGGCCGCGGAGCGCCTCGATTCTCTCGACGTCCGCCGTTCGGATCCGCCGCCAGTCGGCGAGTCCCGACTCGACGTCGCCGACCGGAACGCCGTCCACTCGAAGCTGCACATATTCCGCTTCGCCGCCGCCGAAGAAGCCGCGCGAGGTCACGATCGGAGGCGGTCCGCCGTAGCTCTCGCGAAAGAGGGCGTTGAATCCGGGCAGGAACTGGAGGACCTCGGAAAGGTCCTGCGCCGGAAGGAGCCGGATCTGCTCGGCGCGGAGGACTGACACCGACGCGGGGATCTCCTCGAGCGGCTCCGGCCCGCGCTCGGCGGTCACGACGATCTCCTCGTGCGCCTTGGGTGTCGGCGCCGATTCGGGAGCCGCCGTCGCGGCGGGGGTTGGCGTCGGCGCGGGCGGAGCCGCCGCGTCCTGGGCCGCCGCGCGTGCGCCCGACCCGAAGAGGAGAAGGAGGACGAGAGCGATTCCCCGGAGGCCAGGCGGGGGCGCGGACGGCTCACGCCCCGGTTCCGGGCGTTTTTTCAGTGTGTTCAACGAATCACCAAGAGGGTCCTGTCGGGTCACGGAAAAGGTAACACGCCGGCGCGGCTCCCGCCACCGCCGCCGGGTTGGGCGGCGCCCGGGAAATCGCGCCGGCGGGCTAAACTGCGGCCGCCTCGGGAGGACCGGCGGGATTGTCGAAGCCAATGCGGGAAGGAAAATCGGGCGACGCCACGGCCGCGGCGGCGAGCTCTCCCGTCGTCGCGGCCTTCGACGTGTCCCGCTCCTATCGGCTCGGCGCCTCGCTCGTTCCCGCGGTTCGGGACGTTTCCCTCTCGATCCGGCGAGGCGAGTTCGTCGCGCTCCAGGGTCCGAGCGGCTCCGGCAAGACGACGCTCTTGAACCTGCTCGGGCTGCTCGACCGGCCGGACGAAGGGCGTGTCGCGGTCGACGGCTCCGAGGCGGAGAACCTCTCCGAGAACGAGCGGTCGGACCTGCGTCGTGACCGGTTCGGCTTCGTCTTCCAGACCTTCAACCTGATCGCGGTGCTCTCGGCCGAGGAGAACGTCGCGTACCCGATGGCGCTCGCCGGGGTCGCCGCGCGGGATCGCCGGGAGCGGGCGAGGAAGCTCCTGGACGCCGTCGGCCTGGCGGACAAGTACGACGTGCGGCCGGACCTGCTCTCGGGCGGGCAGCGCCAGCGCGTGGCGATCGCGCGGGCCCTCGCCAATCGTCCCGAGGTCGTCTTCGCCGACGAGCCCACCGCGAACCTCGATTCCGTCACCGCGGAAGGGATCCTCGATCTCATGCGCGAGGCCTGCGACCGCGAGAAAGTCGCCTTCCTCTTCGCGACACACGACCCGCGGGTCGTCGCGCGGGCGCGGCGCGTCGTCTTGCTCAAGGACGGACGCGTCGAGAAGGACACGGCGCCGTGAGCGCCTTCGCTCTCGCGTGGCGGAATCTGCGCAAGCAGCGCCGCCGCACGCTGCTCATGGGCGCCGTGGTGGCGTTCGGGTTCGCCGCCGTGGCGCTCGCGGGCGGTTTCATCGCGCAGTCGTTCGACACCCTGAAGGACGGGACGATCCGCAGCGTCGGGCAGCTCCAGATCGTGGACCGCCGCTCCCTGCATGCGACCGAGGAGACGACGCTCGAATTCGGTCTGAAGGACGCAGCCCGGGCCCGCGCGATCGCCTCGAAGACCCCGGGGGTCGCGTCCGTCATTCCGCGGATCGACTTCGTCGGGCTCGCCACCAACGGCGCGCGGTCGGTCCCGTTTCTCGGCATCGGGGTCGATCCCGCGCCCGAGGCCGCCGCGACCCTCGCCGGCGAGCTCATCGTGTCCGGCCGCTATCTCGGGGGCGACGGAGGAGACGAGGTCGTGCTCGGGACGGGAATCGCGTCGGCGCTGGCGGTCAAGCCGGGCGACTCGGTGACGCTCATGGCGACGACTCCGGACGCGACGTTGAACGCGGTGGACGCGACGATCGTCGGTCTCGCCGACGTGCAGATCAAGGAGCTGAACGATCGCTACGTCGCGATCGGCGTGGCGCTGGCTTCGCGGCTCCTCCAGTCCTCCGGCACCGTGTCGAAGCTCGTCGTCTTCCTGAAGCCCGGCGCCGACGAGAAAGCCGCGGCGGAGGCGCTCGAGCGCTCCCTGTCGGCGGCCGGTTATCCCGTGGCCGTCCGGCACTGGAAAGAGCTCGCCGTCTTCTACGGCCAGGTGCGCCTCCTCTACATCGGAATCTTCGGCTTCGTCGGGACCGTGCTCGCGATCATCGTGGTCCTCGCCGCGGCGATCGTCATGACGATGGCGGTCACGGAACGAACGCGGGAGATCGGCACGCTGCGCGCGCTCGGCACGCGTCCGTCCGGCATTCTCCGGATGTTCCTCGCCGAGGGACTGGCGCTCGCGGTCGGCGGATGCCTCGTCGGAGCGGCGATCGCGCTGCTCGTCCGTTCCGGATTGAATGCCTCGGGGATCATTCTGCCGCCGCCGCCCGGCGCGACCCATGGCGAGCCGATCAACGTCCGCCTGTTTCCGCTGGCGTACGTCGTCGGGTTCCTGGCGATGGTTCTGACGACCTCGATCGCCTCGTACTTTCCGGCGCGGCGCGCGGCGCGGCTCCCGATCGTCGACGCGCTGGCGCACGTGTGAGTCGCCGAGGCCTTCGGCGCCGCCACGGGGAAGAGGAGCGAAGCGGGAAACGTTGAAGCGGTCGATGCCGAAGTCCGTCCTGCGGAGCCGGATCGCCGGCGTCGGTCTCGCCTCCTTCCTCTGCGCCGCCGCCGCGTTGCGCGGCGAGACCGCGGATCCGATCCCCGGCTGGCTCGCCGACGTGGACCGCGTCCGCAACGCCTTCACCGAAGCGGTCATCACCGCGCGCGCGAGCCAGGTCGCGGGCGGCAACGTCACCGGCTCGGCGGATTTCCAGATCTACACGAAGGGGGAGGACCGGGGCCTCATCGTCTTCCGCGGCGGAAAAAACGACGGCCGGAAGATCCTGAACGTGGGTCAGAAGATGTGGCTCATGGTCCCGGGCGCCTCGCGGGCACTTCCGATCACGCCGAACCAGCGGCTCCTCGGAGGTGCTTCGATCGGCGACGTCGCCCGGGTCGAGTTCTCGAAGGAGTACACCGCGGCACTCCGTCCCGAGCGCGAGGAGGTCGGCGGGCGGAACTGTCGCGTCCTCGACCTGACGTCCAAATCGGAGTCCTCTCCCTATCCGCGCGTCGTGCTCTGGTTCGACGACAAGGAGCGCGTCCCCTGCCGGCTCCTCTTCTCGCTCCCCTCCGGAAAGAAGGCCAAGGACGTCCTCTTCAAGAAATTCCAGAAGGCCGCCGCCCAGACCGTCGTCGAGGAGATGGAGATCCGGGATCTCGTCGCGGGCGACACCGGGACGGTCACGCGCCTCGAGTACCTCTCGATCGCGCCCGCGAAGATCGACGATCGCTTCTTCACGCCGGAGGGCGCGCTGAACTTCTAGGCCGGTCGCACGAGCTGACGGCGGATCGGGCCCCTCCGGATGTAGGGGCGGGGGTTAGCGCCGGGCGAACCCGGCGCTTGTCGCGCCCTGCGGGCGCTCGGTGCGTCCCCGCCCGCGGTCATCGAACCAACGACGCGGCGTTCGCCGACTTGCGGGTGCGGGCGGCCGCAAGGGCCGCCCCTACATTCGGAGGGAAGATTCCTGCAGCGCCCCGACCCCGAGCCGCACGAGCCGGCGCCCGGCGATCCGGCCAGCCACGTCTCCCAGTCCAGGATGGAGCATGAGCCGGCGCAGGACCGCGCTCCACGCGAATCGCCGCCGGAAGCGTCGCCGCCACGCCGCTTCGTAGAGCCGTGGATAGTCGCTCGCGCCGACTTCCCCGCGAAGGAAGCGGGAAGCGATCTCGCCCGCGAGAATTCCGGAAGAGAGCGCCGCCGCCTGCCCCTCCCCCGAAAACGGGTCGATGACTCCGGCGGCGTCGCCGGCGAGGAGCATTCCGCGTTCCGTCGGCGGCTTCGCGGTGAAGACGATCGGAACCGTGCCCAGGAATCCGCCGGGCGCGGGTATCAGCTTCCCGAGATCGCGATCGAGAGCGGCGTTCTCGCGGCGAGCGCGCTCGAGCACGGTCTCCCAGCCGCCTCGGACCCGGCGCCGCCAGCGCTCCGAGAAGACGCCCGCCAGCCGAACGAGCCCGCCCTCGACCTCCGCCAGGCCGCAATAACCGCCCGGGAAGAGGTAGAGACGGACGGCGGGATCGAGCGCGCCGCGCGGGTTCTCGTAATCGGAGCTCCATCCGAAGTATCGCGGCTCCGCGAGAAAGCCGCGCTCGAGGCTCCGGTCGAGCGCGTCCCAACGGCCCCACGCTCCGAGGACCGCGCGGGCGCCGATCGACTTCTCGCCATCCGCCGCGGCGATGCGGACCCGGAAGCCCTGGCCGGGATCTCCCTCGATCGCCAGGACGCGCGCCCCCTGGTCCAGCTCGGCCCCCGCTTCGACGGCCCGTTCTGCGAGGAGCGCGTCGAGCCGGTCCCGCGAGATCCCGAGAGCCGGCGCCGGCAGCCGGAACGGAATCGGGCGGGCGTTTCGCGAGTAGAGGAGGCCCTTTTCGATCGGCCGCGGCGCGATCGCCTCGATCCGGCGGCGGACTCCGAGGCGCTCGAGAGCCAGCCGCGCGGTGCCCGACAGGAACTCGCCGCACACTTTCCGCCGCGGGAACCGGTCCTTCTCGAGAACGAGGACCCGGGCCCGACGCTCCGCGAGAACCGTCGCGGCCGCCGATCCCGCCGGACCGGCGCCCACGACGACCGCGTCGAACGTCACGGCGCGGCTCCGCCGAAGATGAGGAGCCGATAGGGGAAGACCTTCTCGACGCGGGCGCCGGGGACCGCGCGCGCGGCGATCCGGCGCGCCTCCTCGGGCGTATAGGCCTGTCGAACGGACGCCGCGCCGTCCTGGAGCGAGACGCGCGAGCGGAGGACGAAAGTCCCCAGCGCCTTCAGGAAAATCAGCGGAAAGAGATGCCGCCGCAAGTCGAGGAGGGCGAATCCGTGACGCGAAACGCGCGCGACCTCCCGGAGGAATCGGACGTTCTCATCGGGCGCGAAGTGATGAAAGACGAGCGTCGAGATCGTCCAGTCGAAGGCGTCGTCGGAGAAGGGGAGAAGAAACGCGTCGGCGGCGACCGCGGCGAAGCGCTCCCCGGCCATGCGCCGGCCCGCGACGAGGTGGCGCCACTGGAGGTCGGCCGCCACGGAGGTCACCGTGTGCCCCGCGTGCCGGAGCTCGCGGGCGAGGCGCCGCAGGACGTCGCCCGAGCCGGCGCCGACGTCGAGGATCCGAGCGCGCGAGGCGCCGTCGGACTCGAGCCGCTCGCCGATGTGCCGCGCGAGCGCGTGCGACCCTCCCCACCGCCGGTTGATGAACGCGATGTCGGCGAGCGTACGAGCCATCTCCTCCTGCGGAAGGTTGGGGTCGTCGAGCAGCTCGCGGGAGGGGCGGCGGGCGGGAATCAGGAACATGTCTGGCTCACGACGAGCGCGCTGTTCTTGGATCCGAAGCCGATGCAGTTGCAGAGCGCGTGCTCGACCGAGGCGGGCCGTGCCGTGTTGGCGACGTAGTCGAGGTCGCACTGCGGGTCCTGCCGCTCGAGGTTGATGGTGGGAGGAAGAAAGCCGTCCCGCATTCCGAGCAGCGTCGCCGCGAGCCCGGCCGCGCCGCACGCTCCCTGGGGATGTCCGATCATCGACTTGATCGAAGAGCCGGGCGTGCGGATCGCCGTCTTCCCGAATGCGAGCCGGAGCGCTCGCGTCTCGACGCGGTCGTTCAAGAGGGTCGAAGTGCCGTGATAGGCGACGTACCCGATCGCTTCGGGCGGCAGCTCCGCCTCGCCGAGGGCGAGCCCCATCGCCCGCGCCGGCTCGACGCCGGTTTCGTCCAGCCGAACCCGGTGATGGGCGTCGCAGGTCGCGCCGTACCCGCGGATCTCGCCGTAGATCCGCGCGCCCCGCGCCCGGGCACGCTCCGCTTCCTCGAGGACGAACATCCAGCTGCCTTCGCCGAGAACGAATCCGTCCCGGTCGATCGAAAACGGACGCGACGCGCGCGGCGGATCGGATTCCCACGCCGTCGAGACGATTCGCATCATGGCGAATCCCTCCATGATGCCCCGCACGACCGTGGCGTCGACCCCGCCCGTGAGATAGACGTCGGCGACCCCGAAGCGGATCGCTCGGAAGGCGGCGCCGATCGCGTCGGTCGAGGACGTGCAGCCCGTGGACATGACCTGCGAAGGGCCGCGCAGGCCGAAGCGCATCGAGATCTCGGAGGAGAGCGTGCCGATCGTTCCGGAAGGGATCGAGTAGACCGACGCCTTCTTGACCTGGTTGGTGTAGTAGAGGTGATACATCCGCTCGGAGAACTCGATCGGTCCTCCGCCGGTCCCGAGCATCACGCCGAGCTCCCGGCGTTCGCCGAGAGTCAGGCGCTCCGCGTCGATGCCTGCGTCTCCGAGCGCCTCGGCGCTCGCGGCGATCGCCATCGGGACCGCGCGGGAGACGTGCTTCTGCTCCCGAGGCGGGACGTGCGGGCTCGGATCGAAATCCTTGATCTCCGCCGCGATCGTGACCGGAAGCCCTTCGGGATCGAAGAGGGAAATGCGCCCGATCCCGCTCTCGGCCTCCGCGAGGCCGCGCGCGAACGCCTCCCGCCCGTTTCCGTTCGGCGAGAGGCATCCGATGCCCGTCACCACGACGCGGCGAGTTCCCATACGTACAGGAACGAAGGGCAAGTTCCGTGCCGCGCCGGGCTTCGCTTTAGGAACTCCTTAGCCGCGGCGACATTACGGCGGCGCGTTCCGCATCAGCCAGTGATCGAGCAGCCGGAGCAGCCGGACCGGCGTGTACTTGACGAGGGCGTCCGCGTGGAGCGATCCGGGCAGGTCGAGGTGGACGTCGTCGACGGGCGGCGCGGCGGCGCGCGCGAGAAGGCGTCCGTGCGCCGGGTCCACGAGCCAATCCCCCTGGGCGGTGACGATGAGCTTCGGCATCGAGAGGCTGGCGACGGCTTCGTCGCCGTGCGGCGTCGCCGACAGGCGCGTGCGGCGCGAGATCCGCGGCATCCGCAGAGCGTGCCGCAGACGCACCTGGCGCAGGGCGCCGGGCTTCCAGGGCTTCGGCCGCAGGGAGCGCAGGTCGGCGGGGGAGGAGATCATGACGAGAGCGCGGCAGGGGAGCTCCGGCCAGCGAGCCAGGGTGTCCGCGGCGATCGTGCCTCCCAGCGAAAGGCCGAGCAGGGCGAATCTCGAATAGGGACGACCGGGACCGACGAGGTCGTCGAGCACGGCTTTCAAGTCGTTCGCTTCGAAGGTGCCGAAGGTGTAGGCGCCCCGGCTGTCGCCGTGTCCCCGAAAGTCGAGCGCCACGACGTCGTAACCACGCCGGGCGAAGAAGTTCGCGAGGAAGAGGTTCTCCTTCGCCAATCGCACGCGCCAGAAGCCGGGAGCGATGACGAGGAGCTCGGGCGCCGGACGGCGCCACACCGTGTAGGCGATCGCGACGCCGTCCCGGGTGCGAGCCTCGCCGTGCGCGGTCTCGAAGGTCTTCTGCGGCCGGTCGCGGGTCATCGGGGGTCCGCGAGCCGGAGACATTCGACGAGGTCGCCTTCGGCGAGCGCCGGACTCCCGGCCGGAAGCCGGATGAGGGCGTTGGCGCCCGCATACGCGCCGAGGTCGTGGCTGCCACGGGACGCGAGCGGCTCGACCCGGCTCTCGCCGGCTTCGATCGTCCACCGCGCGTCCCGATAAGTTTCACGCGGTCCCGTCGCGGGCAGCGCTCGCGAGAGGCGTCCCGTCACCATCGGTGCTCCTGGTTCGGGGTCGCCCTCGAGCCGCCCCGCGATCTCCCGGGCGAACAGGTGGAAGCCGACCGCGGTCGAGACCGGGTTTCCGGGAAGTCCCAGCCAGAGCGTCGCTCCGCGGCGCGCGAAGGCGACGGGTTTGCCCGGACGCATCGAGACGCCGTGGAAAAGGATCTCGAAGCCCGCGCGCTCGGCCGCCGCCGGCAGGAGGTCGAGGTCACCCGCCGAAACGCCTCCCGACGTCACGAGCAGATCCTCGCCGCGCCCGGCCGACGCGAAGAGCTTCTCGACTCCGGCGGCGTCGTCGGCGACGCGGTCGATCGGTCGCGCTTCCCATCCCCGCTCGCGGCAGAGCGAGACGAGCATCGGTCCGTTCGAGTCGCGCAGCTGGCCGGGGAGAGGGCGACCGGACGGGGGCACGAGCTCGCTGCCGGTGGCGGCGATCGAGATCCTCGGCCGCCGCACGACGCGGATAGGGTCGGCGCCGGCCATCGCGGCGAGGGCGACGTCGGCGCCCGAGAGCCGCCGGCCTGCCGGGACGAGGAGCGATCCCGCCGCGATCGACTCGCCGCGATGACGCAGGTGCGCGCCGGCCGCCGGCGCGATCTCGAATCGCACCTTCCCTTCCTCGCGGTGCGCCTGTTCGACCGGAACGACCGCTTCGGTGTTGGCCGGCACGGGAGCTCCGGTCATCACGCGCACCGCCTCGCCCCGCGCGATCGGCGCCGGAGGCGGATCGCCGGCCGCCACGAGTCGCGCGCGTTCCGCGAGCCGGGCGCCGGCTTCGCGGACGTCCTCGAGGCGGACTGCGTAGCCGTCCATCGCGGAGGTCTCGAAGGGCGGCCAGTCGAGCTCCGCGCGGATTTCCCGCGCGCACACGCGACCCGCCGCCTGGACGAGCGGCGTCTCCTCGGCCGGGAGCGGCTCGATCCGGGCGATGAGGGCCCTGGCCTCGGCGACCGTGATCATGGGGGGATTCTATGAACTCGGCGCCTTCCCTCTACCGCCCGGATGCGCGACGCGCTACCATGGTCGCAATCGCCACAATGGACAAGCGCTTCGAGTACCGCGGCGAACTCGCGGCGACTCCTCTCGCGGAAATTCTGGCCACGATCCACCGATATCGCGTCCCCGGAGTCGTTCGAGTGTCGCGCGACGGACGGGAGCGCCGGATCTACCTCGACCGGGGTCTGGTCGTCTTCGCCGCGACCAACGAGCGCGAGGTGAGCCTCGGCGCCTATCTTCTGCGGCGGCGGATCCTGTCTCCGGAAGCGGGGCGGGAGGCGGCGCGGCGGGTGAAGGAGGGCGTGCGGCTCGGACAGATCCTCCTCGAGATGGGGATCCTGGACGAGGAGGGCCTTCGGGAGGCGGTTTCCGGTCAGATCCGGGAGATCCTGTGGGGCGCCTTCGACTGGGATTCGGGGGACGTCGTCTTCGACGTCGGAGAGCGCCGCTCCGAGGAGACGATTCGCATCGATCTCTCGATCCCGGAAGTGATCGTCGAAGGAATCCGGCGCGCCGCGGACGTGCGGCGGCTCGTCGCGCGGCTGGGACACGCTTCGACGGTGCTCGAGCAGACGCCCGGAGATCTTCTCTCACTCTTCGCGGCCGAAGAGCGCGCGTACTACGAGCTCGTGGACGGGAGGACGGCGCTGCGCCCCCTGTGCGGAAAGGGGCCGGGCGAGCCCGCCGAGAACGCCCGCATCCTGTACGGCTTCTTCTGCCTCGGCCTCCTCCAGAAGAGCGCGAGCGTGCCGCCGGTCGGCAAGAAGATCCGCTACACCACCGGCGGCGGGAGCATGAAGTAGCGATCGCCGTCGCCGTTGCCTTGCGGTCGAGTACACTTCGCGTCGAAAAAGCGGAACGGAAAGAGACGACGGACGACACGTTCCATGCCGATCTACGAATACGTCTGCCAGAAGTGCGGGAAGAAGACCGAGGCGATCCAGCGCGTCGGCGAGAAGCCGCTCCGCGTCTGCCCGCACTGCGGCGGAAAACTCAAGAAGGCGATCTCCGCCCCCGCGATCCAGTTCAAGGGGAGCGGCTGGTACATCACCGATTACGCGCGCGCGAAGAAGGAAGAAAAGACCGAAAAGGCCGACAAGTCGGAGAAGGCGGAGAAGACCGCCGAAAAGTCGGACAAGGGAGAGAAGACTTCGAAGCCCGAGAAGAAGGAGAAGAAGGCGAAGGAGTGACGGCGGTCGGCGTCGACGCCGCCGTCAGAGCTTCAGACCCTTCAGGTACTTTCGGAACTCGCCTCCGAGATCCTCCCGCTTCAACGCGAACTCGACGGTCGCCTTCAGGAACCCGAGCTTGTCTCCCGCGTCGTAGCGCTTCCCCTCGAAGAGGAACCCGTCGATCGGGCGGCGCGAGAGAAGGGTCTTCAGCGCCGAAGTCAGCTGAATCTCTCCGCCGACGTCGGAGCGCGTGTCTTCCAGGATTTCGAAGATCTCCGCGGGCAGCAGGTAGCGTCCGATGATCGCGAGGTTGGAGGGGGCCTTGTCCGGCGCCGGCTTCTCCACCATGTCCTCGATCGCGACGACGCGGTCCTCGATCTTCCGGCCGGCCACGATCCCGTACTGGTGCGTCTCGGACCGGGGGACCTCCTGGAGCGCGATGACCGGGTTGCCGCGCCTCTCGTAGAGCGCGAGCATCTGCCCGATGCACGGGGTCTCGGCGTCCACGATGTCGTCGCCGAGCATCACGGCGAACGGGGCGTTCCCGACGAGGTCCTTCGCCTGCAGCACCGCGTGGCCGAGGCCGAGGGCCGTCTTCTGCCGCACGTAGGAGACGGGGATGAGCTCGGAGACGGCCCGAACCTGGTCGAGCAGGCCGTTCTTGCCCCGTTCCTCGAGCATCTTCTCGAGCTCGAAGGATGTGTCGAAATGGTCTTCGATCGCGTTCTTGCCGCGCCCGGTCACGATCACGATCCGTTCGATCCCCGCGTCGCGCGCTTCTTCGACCACGTACTGCACGAGCGGGCGGTCCACCAGCGGCAGCATCTCCTTGGGCTGCGCCTTCGTCGCGGGGAGGAACCGGGTCCCGAGGCCGGCCGCGGGGAAGACCGCGACGCGAATCTTCTGGTGCATCGCAAGATAGTAGCCGAAGGGCTCGGCGGCCTCCGGAGCTACAATGGAGACAAATGCACAAGTCGCGCACATCGCGGGCGCGAGAATTTCTCGCGCGCGCGACGCTCTGCGCCGCGGCGGCCGCTCTCTTCGGCGCGGCGCCGTGTCTCGCTGCTCGGTGGTGGAAGCTGCCGCTCTGGGGAGCGGAGGTGCGCGCGTTCGTGGTCGATCCGTTCACGCCCGGCACGGTGTACCTCGGCACCTCGCGCGGGAACTTCTACGTTTCCCGGGACGGCGGGGCGTCCTGGCAGACGCCGCACGCGGGGCCCGGCTTCCCCGGCTACGTCGTCGCGGCGATCGTGCCCGATCGCGCGACGCCCGGACGCCTGTGGGCGGCGCTCGCCGGCCAGTACGCCGGCGGCATCGTCGCCGAGACGCAGGACGGCGGCGCCACGTGGACGACGCTCGCGCGCTGGCAGAAGTCGGTCGCCACCCGGGCGCTCGCCGTCTCGCCGGGAGAGCGGCCCGTTCTCGCGATCGGCGGCGACGACGGCGTCCGCCTCTCGTTCGACGGGGGGAAGAGCTGGTCGCCGACGGGCGGAGAAACCGACGGGCTGCGGCAGGTGGAATCGCTCGCGTTCGACCCGACCGACGCGCGCACGCTCTACGCGGGCACCTGGCGCCAGGCCTTTCGCACTCAGGACGGCGGCAAGACCTGGTCCCGGATCGCCGACGGAATGGTGCTCGACGCCACCGTGTACTCCTGGGACTTCGATCCGAAGGACGGGCGTGACGTCTGGGTCTCGACCTGCGGGTGGGTGTACCACAGCGCCAACGGCGGGGACCGATGGACGCGATTCACGCAGGGCTTCACGAACCGGCGCTCCCATGCCGTGCGACGCGATCCCACGCGTCCCGGCGTCCTCTATGCCGCGACGGTCGGAGGGCTCCACCGTTCGCTCGACTCCGGGAAATCGTGGGAACGCGTGTCGCGCGATTCGCTCGTCGTGACGGCGCTCGCGGTCGATCCGCGGACCGGGCGCTTGTACGTCGGCACCGAGGGGGAGGGCGTCTTCGTCTCGGACGACGCGGGAGCGACTCTCGAGCGCTCTGCCACCGGGCTCTCGGAGGGTCGCGTCGCCGACCTCGTCGTCGATCCGAACGATCCCTCGTGTGTCTACTTCTTCCGCGCGTACGCCGGCCAGGAGAGCGGCGTCTGGGCGGCCGAGGGGACGAAAGTCCGGCGGGTGTCGGAGGAGACCCTTCCGCCGGCCGGCTCGCTCGCCGCCTTCCGCGGGCCCTCGGGAGAGACGGTGCTCCTGCTCGCGTCCTCGGCCGGCGTCCGGCTCTCGCGCGACGGCGGCCGGACATGGCGCGCGCCGGCCTCGCCACCCGCCGGCGCACCCGTCGCGGTCTTCGGCTTCCCGTTTCGCGATCCGATCCTGGTGACCTCCGCCGGCGTCTTCCGGGTCGAGCAGGGCGGCGCGTCCTATCCGCCGGTCGCCGGATCCCCCGCGGGCGCCCTCGCGGCGGAGCTTCTCGCCGGCGCCGACCGGCGGCCGATGCTCGAGGTTCGGACGGGCGACACCGACTTCCGATGGGACGGCCTCTCCTGGATGGCGCGCAAGCAGGCGCTGCTCTCGGGCGGCATCTTCCGCTCCGAGGCAGCGGCCGCGAACCCGAACGCCTGGAGCTCCCTCTCCGACGTGGACGGGCGTCTCGTCTGGGAGGAGGGTCCGCGCCGGCTCGCGCTCTCGAGCCCTCGGGCGGGCCTCTCTCTCGCCACGGCGGCGAGCGCGGCGGGCGGGCGGATCTACGTCGGGACTGCGGGCGACGGGCTCTACCTCTTCGAGCCGTAGAGGCGACCGGGGCGCTCCGCCGACTCTTCGCCGCTAGCGGACGTCGATCAGGCGGATGGCGCTCCCGACCTGGACGCCTTCTTTCTTCGCCAGCCCGCCGGCGATCTCGAGGACGAGCGGCGCCGGCGCCGACGGTCCGTAGGTCGGGCACGGGTCGGAGCGGCAGGGCGGAGTGTCGGCGGAGACGAAGAGGACCTTGCCTCCAGCGTCCATCCAGATGATGTCGAGCGGGATCATCGTGTTCTTCATCCAGAACTGATGCACGCCGCCGTCGGTGAAGGTGAAGATCATGCCGTGCCGATCGGGCAGGCTCTCGCGGTACATGAGTCCCTGCGCGGTCTCCTCGGGCGTTCGCGCGATCTCGAGCGAGTAGACGGCGCCGGAGGGCAACTCCGCGCGCGGCCCCGCAGCGGCGGTCGGGGCCGGCGTCGCAGACGCCGGGGTGCGCGGCGCGGCACCGCAGGCGACGAATCCCAGGACGGCGAACGAGACGAGGAGAGAGGTCGGGCGATTCACGCGGCGTGATCGTACCGCGGACCTCGGCTGCGGCTTCCAGGGCGCGCTAGGGTCCCTCCGCCTGCTGGGGCTCCCGCTCCTCGTACAGG
>JBKPSZ010000355.1:0-10177 GCA_046735265.1 Acidobacteriota bacterium
TCATAGACGTGCCCGCCGCCGTCTCGGCGCGCGCGCCCGCCGGCTTGTGAGAGATTCTGGGCCGTGGCCGAAACGGTCCTCTCCGCCGAGCATCTGACCAAGAGCTTCGGCGACCGCGTCGCCGTTTCGGACGCGTCGTTCGAGGTCGCGGCCGGCGAGGTCTTCGGCTTCCTCGGGCCCAACGGCGCCGGCAAGACGACGACGATCCGGATGCTCGTCGGTCTGGCGCGCCCCGACCGCGGCCGCGTGCGGATCCGCGGCTTCGACGTCGCGAAGGACTTCTCTCGAGCGATGGCGCACGTGGGCTGCATCGTCGAGGCCCCGGACCTCTACCCGTACCTGACAGGACGCGAGAACCTGCTCCACTTCGCCCGGATGCTGCCGGACGGCGCCCGCGAGCGCATCCCGGGCCTCGCCGATCTCGTGGCGCTCCGCGAGCGCCTGGTCGAGAAAGTCTCCACGTATTCTCTCGGGATGCGGCAGCGCCTGGGCATCGCGCAGGCTCTGCTCGGCGCTCCGGACGTCCTGATCCTGGACGAGCCGGCCAACGGCCTCGACCCCGCGGGCATCCGGGAGATCCGACGCCTCGTCCGGCAGCTCGCGTCGGAGCGGGGCATCGCGGTCTTCGTCTCGAGCCACCTGCTCTCGGAAGTCGAGCAGACGTGCGATCGAGTGGCGATCATCCACCGGGGCCGGACGCTCGCGACGGGACCGGTCGCGGAGCTGCTGTCGCGCTCCGGAGGGGGCCATCGCATCGTGGCGAAGCCGGTGGAGAAAGCCGCCGTCGTGCTCGCCGCCATCTTCCCGGGAGAGATCCAGCGGGACGGCGAGGACGCGCTCCTCCTTCCCGCCGCGTCGGGAGGGATCCCGGACGTCGTGCGAGCCCTCGTCGAAGCGGGCGTCGAGGTCCAGGCGGTCGAACGGCGCGCCTCGACCCTCGAGGACTTCTTTCTCGAAGTGACCGGGGGAGAAACGGTATGAGGAAGAATTGGTGATCGACGATTGGTGATTGATGATTGGCGATTGGCGCGTATGACCCGATGACTCACTTTCTCCCGCTCGTCGAGAACGAGATGTTGAAGCTCTGGAAGCGCCGGCGATTCCGCCTCGTCCTGCTCATCCTCGTCGCGTTGATCGGGATCATCGTCTTCGCCCAGGTCGAGGGCAGGCGCCGTTTCGGCTCGCGCAAGGACTGGCGCATCGACACGCAGGAACAAGTCGCGCGCATGCGCAACTGGGTCCGGCAGGGGAGGATGCCCGACACGCAGAAGCGCTGGATGCAGTTCGAGATCGCACGGCTGCAATACCACCTCGACCGCAACATCAATCCGGAAGATCTAACGGGGCCTCTCTTCGCGCGCGGTTTCGCGAACGCCGCGAGCTACCTCCTCCTCCATTTGCTCGCGATCGTCTTCGCGGCGGACATCGTCTCCTCGGAGTTCGCCCAGGGGACGGTCAAGCTCCTGCTCACGCGGCCCGTCGGACGGCGACGCGTCCTCGCTTCGAAGCTCGCGGCGCTCTTGCTCGCGGTCGGGCTCACGGTGCTCCTGGGCGGCGTCGTGGCGTATCTCTTCGGTGGGCTCGCCTACGGATACCGGGGGTGGGGCGCGCCGGTTCTGACCGGCTTCCGCCTGTCCGGCGAGACGCTCGACTCCTCGGCGGTCCGCGCGGTGCCTCTCTGGCAGGACGCCGTCCTCGTCTTCGGTCTCGCGTGGTTCGCGACGGCGGCCGTCGCGGCGATCGGATTCATGACGTCGGTCCTCCTGCGTTCGACCGCGGCGTCGATGGGAACGATGTTCGCCGCTCTCATCCTCGGCACGATCCTGCCGCGGCTCGCTTCGACCTGGGAGTTCCAGAAGTATCTCTTCGTGACGAACCTGCCGCTGCCCGACTACTACACGGGCTCGCCTCCGCCGATCGCCGGAATGACGGTGCCGTTCTCCGTCGCCGTCCTGACCGTCTGGGGAGCGTTGGCCCTCGCCGTCTCGTTCATCGTCTTCGCGCGCCGAGACGTCCTCGCGTGAACCTCCGGGGGCATGCCTCTTGCTCATCCATGAGAGCGCAAGGCTTGTTGATAGAATCGCGGCGGATCGGGCAGGAGCCGCCCTCCCGGCGCGGCATCGAGGAAGGTACAAGACGGCGGACCGTGGAAGTCTCGAGGGACATGCTGTCGACACAGGAGTCCGGCCGGCTTTCTCGGAGTCGTTCGTAGCGGCGCGGGAGTCCGCGGGAACCTGATGGCCCCCAGATCGAGCGACCCGGACAAGCCGAAACGGCCGACCGACTCGCGGAAGAAGCGCCCGACGCCGGATCAGTACGAGCTGAAGATCCGATGGGACCGGGCGCGCCAGGTCATCGACGTCACGCCGACCGGCGTGCAGTTCGACTTCGACAACCCCCTGAAGGTCGGCATGAAGTATCCGGTCACCTTGACGGCTCCCGGCGTCTCTCTCTCCTCGACGATCGAGGTCACGCGCTGTCAGCTGACCGTGCCGTCGGAGGGGGGACGATTCTTCCGGGTGATGGCGAAGTTCTATCCCTTCGTGGAGTAGAGCCGGCGGCGCCGGCTCCGGGGCTCACGACCGCCGAAACCGATAACCGACGTGCCACGCGGAGAAGCGCGCTTCCCGGTCGAGCGCGAGCCCCGATTTGGAGAACGTCTTCTCGAGGTCCGTCCGGTCGAGGCGGTGCGCCGCCGCGGTCTTCGGCCCCTGCACCTTTCGCATCGCGGTGACGACCCAGAGCACGCCCGGCTGCCGGACGTGGCGAAGGGCGGATTCGAGGAGCGCCTGCGAACCGACGCGGTCTTCGCGCCACACGAGAACGGCGTCGAAATCTCCCTTGACCGCGCGCAAGCGATCCGCCGCGACAGTCTCGGGAGGATCTTCCGCGGGGCGTGACGAAGCAAGAACCCGAACGAGCTCCTCGGGAGCGTCGACCAGGAGGAGGCTCTGCTCGGGAGAGACGCCGATGCGCGAGACGAGCTCGGCCGGGCTCTTCAGCGCGAAGGACAACTCACCGTCGCCGGAAGAACGTCCAGCCGAGATAGCCGAGGAACCCGAGACCCGCGAGAACGATCAGGACGGCGCTCGCCGGAGACGTGCGGGCAACGAGCCCGTAGAGAAGATAAAAAATGACCGCGAACACGGGGAGCGAGAGAAGTCCGAGCGCCGCTCCGACCGAGCGGGTCTTCGGCTCCTTCGAGAAGTCGACGACTTTCATCATCTCGAGCTGGCGGCTCGCTTCGGGAGGAACGCCCGGCCGCTCGATCCACTGCAGGGCCGCGGGCGCTTCGAAACCGTCCCGAAAGCCCTCGGGGAACCTTTCGCCACAGTAGACGCAGTGATCCAGACGCCAGGCGGCCACCGGACGGCGGCATCGCGGACAGAGAGGTCCCGGGCTCGCGGCCGACATGCTCTATTGAAGCACGAAGCGCGAAAAGATTGGACGGCTGCCATGGTAGTTTCCTCGGACACGAACCGCGGAAGGACCCCCCCGGAAAGCCTCGGAGGCCGATTGAAAGCGAGATCCCGCGTCGGTTGGAAGGGTTGCGGCACTTCCCTCGTGACGCCGTTCGACGAGCGCGGACGCATCGACTTCGACGCGATCGGCCAGCTGGTGTCGTGGCAGATCGACCAGGGGGTCGATTTTCTGGTCAGCTGCGGCGCAACCGGGGAATCGGCCACGATCTCGGGCGATGAGCGGCGGGCGGTGACCGCCGCCGTGGTTCAGGCCGCGGCCGGCCGGGTTCCGGTCGTCGCCGGCGCGGGCGGCAACCATACCGCCAAGTCGGTCTTCTGGGCGCGCGACGCGAGCAAGGCCGGCGCGGACGGCGTCCTCTCCGTCACGCCCGACAGCCGTCCTTCGACGGAAGGCCTCTTCCGCCACTTCTCGGCCATCGCCGATGCGACGGATCTTCCGATTCTCGTTTCGAACGTCCCGTCGCGGACCGGAACCGACCTCTCCGTCGAGGCGGTTCTGCGCCTCGCGGAGATCCCGAACGTCGTGGGGCTGAAGGAATCCTCGGAAGATTTCTTCAAGATCGCGAAGCTTTCGGCCGTTCGACCGGAGGGGTTCCTGCTCTTTGCCGGCAACGACGTGACCGCGCCGGCTCTCCTGGGACTCGGCGCGGACGGACTGATCTCGGACGCCGCCAACGAGATTCCCGCGGAGATGTCCCATCTCGTGCGCGCCTGCCTGGAGGGGAATTGGGCCGAGGCGCGACGTCTGCATCGGAAGGTCTTCGCACTGATGGAAGCCAACGGGCTCGAGGCGAGCCCCGGCCCGGTCAAGTGCGCCCTCGCGCTGATGAGGCGGTGTGGCGAGACGGCACGCCTCCCGGCTGTGCCGGTCGGCGACGACACCCGCCGTCGGATCGAGGCGGTTCTCGCGGGTTTGAAGCTCCTGCCGAAAGCACGGGGCAGGGCGGCGTCGACGCGGTAGAAGAACGCGATCGGCAGAGCGCCATGCGTTGATCGAAACAGGGACGCTGTGTCCGCCGGCTACGACGGCGCGCGCGGCCGCGTACCGAGCGCCCGCAGGGCGCGACAAGCGCCGGGTTCGCCCGGCGCTAACGGCCGCCCCGACATCCGGAGGCGCTTCTTCGAGTCCGTCTAAAACATCTTCACCAGATCCACGAGGATCCGGTTCAGGTAGTTCGGCCGATCCAGACGTCTCTGGAATACGACGGAGCCCTGCACGAACGTATTCGGCAGCACGGTGACCGCGAGACCGACACGGTGCCCCTCGTACCAGCTGTGGAGCCACCAATCGTCCGTGTTGTAGGCGCCGAGGATCGCGTCCCGTTCGACGTACTGGAAGGTATAGAAGAAGCGCCAGTTCCAGGGCGTGCCGACGCGTCCCACCGTCACGTTGCCTTCGAAGGCCTCTCCCTCGCCGTCCTCTTCGGCGGACCCGCGGATTCCGAAGTTCTTGACCCCGTCGAGGCTCACGAGAACGGGGATGCCGGCGACGGGAAATCGCAGCCGGACGAGCAGGTCCGCCACGCGGTAGTTGGACAGAAGCCCGGTCGCGGTCGCATCCGGATAGTTCTGCCGGATCAGATTCGGCCTCCCGTCCGCGAAGAAGAGCTTCAAGTCGAAGGGATCGAAGTACCAGAACGCCGCGGCCGTCTCGAGCGAAAATCGGGTCGGGTCGCCGGTCCGCCAGATCACCTGCCCGACTCCGATGCGCGTCTGGTCCCCCTGCGACTGGGGGCCGTAGAAACCCGCGCCCGACAGGGTCAGGTTCGAGCCGGCTCCCGTGCCGGTGTGCCAGGAGACCGCGATTCCCGGAGTCTGGATGTCGTGGTCCCACAGCATCTCGGACGCGAGGAGCGGCATCCCGAAGGCGCCGGCGTCGATCAGGAAGTCTCCGGGGCGCGCCTCGACGTAGTAGCGCTCGACGGAGATACCGCGCGACCGATAGTTGTCGAAGTTGGCGGAGTTGTCGCGGTTGCGGTCGGTGCCGTAGTCGGCGACCGCGCGAACTCCGATCCGGAACTTCTCGGAGAAGTCGAAGCCGACCTCCGGCCGGACTTCGAAGCGCCCGCGCTCGATGTCCGGGCGGAAGCGCAGGTGATAGATGTTGTCGTACCGGAAGAGCGCGTCCCACTCGAAGGTGAAGTGCGGCCGGAAGGCGGGCGGCTCGAAGTACTGCGGCTCCTGGGCCTCCGCCGGGAGCGCGACGGCGAGCGCCACCGCGACGAAGAGCGAGCGCCTCACGCGGCGGCCGCCGTGACTCGAGTGAGCGCCTCGTAGAGCTCGTTGATGCTCGGATAGCGCTCCACGGGGTCCTTCTGCATGCATCGCAGGATGATCGTCGCCACCTTCGGATCGATCCGGGGATTTCTCGTTTGAGGGGAAGGCGGTTTCTCCTGCACGTGCTTCAGCACGACCGCGAGCGGACTGTCCCCCTCGAACGGGAGGGTCCCGGTGAAGAGCTCGTAGAGGACGACGCCGGTCGAATAGATGTCCGACCGAAAGTCGAGCGGAAGGCCGCGCGCCTGCTCCGGCGACATGTAGTCCGGCGTCCCGATGACGGTTCCCGTCGCCGTCATGCCGCGGTCCTCGGTCAGGCGGGCGATGCCGAAATCCATGATCTTCAAGCCTCCGGACGGCTCGATCAGGATGTTCTGCGGCTTGATGTCGCGATGGATCACGCCCGCTTCATGCGCGGCGGCGAGGCCCGCGCACATCTGCTTGGCGATCCGGAGCGCGACCGGCGTCGGCAGGACTTCGTCGGACTCGACCAGGTGCTTCAACGTGATGCCCTTGACGTATTCCATCGAGAGGTAGCGCAGCCCGTTCGCCTCGCCGAGGTCGTGCGTCCGGAGGATGTTGGGATGCGTGATTCGCCGCGCGAGCTTGATCTCCTGCTTGAAGCGGTCGAGAAGCGTCGGGTCCGCGGAGACGGCGTCGCTGCGAAGCGTCTTGATCGCCACGAGGTCGTCGAGGTCCCGGTCGAGGGCCCGGTAGACGACGCCCATTCCCCCGCGGCCGAGGACGGACTGGATCACGTAGCGGCTCGCGAAGACCTCGCCGACTTTCGGCTCGGCGCTGCGGACCCCCCCTTCGCCACTCGGCCGCCCCGCGCCCGTCAGAACCACGGTGCTCGCGTCTTCGCCGAGCTTCATCGTGAGGGAAGCCACGTACTTCTCGAGCGCCGCCTTCTCTTTGAGCTCCTCGAGCATCGCGCGAAACGATCTCGCCAGGATTCCGATCTCGTCGCGCGATTCGACGGGAAGCTCCGCCGATTCGAGGTCCCCCACGCGGACGTTTTCGGTCGCGCGAACCAGCCGTCCGACCGGGCCGGTGATCCGGCGGGCGAGGAGGTAGGAAAGAATGAGCGCGATCGGCAGGGCCAGCAGTCCGACCAGGACCTGGATGTTCTGGATCTGCCGGAAGGGAGCGAGCTCGCGGGAGCGGCTGCGCAACGCCACCGCGGCTCCGACGATCTGATCGGTCGAGGAGCGGAGCGGCAGGAAGTACGCGAGGTACGTGTCGCCGGCGAGCTCGATCGCGAGGGGCCCGACATCCTTGCCGCGGCGGAGCACGGTCTCGACCAAGTCCGGGCGCCGGCGGACCGCTTCGAGAACCGCGCCGCTCATCCCTTCCATGGTCGAAGCGGCGAGCTCCGGGCGCGCGGTCTCGCCCGGCTTCGCCGCGTCGGCGAGGAAGACCGCTTCCGCGTTCGTCAGGGTCTTCAGGCTCCTCGCGACGTCGTCGTTGATCTGGAACGCGGCGACGATCACCCCCGCGACGCGCGTGCCTCCTTCCAGGACCGGCGCTCCGACGACGTGGTACAGCTTTCCGCCGGAGAGCCAGATCCCTTCGGTCTGAGCACCTTCGAGCGCCCCCATCACGGTCGGCACGCGCGAGAGGTCGGCGTTGAAGGGGAGCGGCCGATCCGTCCGCGCGATCCCTCGGCCATGCGGGTCGAGCGCCACGAAGAAGTCGGCGCGGGCGCTGGAGGCCTGCTCGCGCTTCAGCGTGTCGAAGACGGTCGCGGGATCGGGAAGGCCGGTGGCCGGGTCCGGTGTCGACATCAGGGCGATGATCCCGGGGTTGTTGACGACGACCGCGAGCGCGCGCTGGAGAGCCGCGTATCGCGTCTGCTGGAAGGATTCCCAGGCCGGGCCCGACTTCTTCAGATCCTCCGCGAGCTTCGTGTCGGCGACTTTTCGGGCCTGGTAGGCGGAGACGGCGATCGCGCCGCCGACTGCGACGACGATCAGGAGCGCCGCGGCGACGAAGATCTTCAGGGCGAGCGAGAACCGGGGAGGCTCCGGCGCAGGTAGCTTCAAGCCGACCCGGATCGGCGGACCGGTCACGGTCGAGGCCGAAGCCGAGGCCGCCGCGTCAGTACCGTTCATCGTCGGAGGGGGGCTGCGGCGGATAGTCGCGGCCGTACTTGTTCTTGTGGGGCTGCGGTTTGAATCCCGTGACGTCCAACCGCAGCGGCGCGGCCGACTCCTGCTTCGAGCGCACCGTGACCGGGCTCGAAGCTTCGGCTCCCGCCTCCTCGTGCCAGGCCCGGATCGTCCAGTTGCCGGGAGGAACCCCCTCGAGGCGGAACTTTCCATCCGAACCGGTCACGGCGAAGAAGTCGGAATCGACCACGCGGACGAATCCGACCATCTGCGGATGGATGTTGCAGTAGACGCGGACGAGTCCCGTTTCGGCGAACTCCTGCTTCTTGGAGGCGCCGCTGCGATACAGGCCGAGGTCGAAGCGGTTCCCGCCCGACACCGAGAAGACGTTGTGGTAGATCGGATCGACGTTCGGAAAGTTCACCGCCCGGTTTCGCGAGACGCCGACGACCCGGGGATTGAATCGCTTCTGATCGCTCTTCATCTCGGGGTCGCGGGTCGCCGCCCGGGTCGCGTCGCCGGAGGCGTGCGCGCCTTCCACCCACACGATCGCGTTCGACGCGTCCGCCCGAGGCGAGCCGTTGGCGAGCAGGCCGACCTGACCCGAGACGATTCCGCCCGGGTCGGGTGGAATCGGGGTCGGGGACGCGAGAAGAAGCAGGCGCAGCAGCGGCGCGAGCATGCGGAGCCCGAAAATCATAGCATCCGCCCGATTCGGAGCCCGGTTAAGATCGTCGGCAACGGAGGCCAGGATGGCGAACGACCCGGTCGAGATTTTCGGAAAGGACACCTGACCGTACACGACCGCGGCCCGTGAGGACTACGCAAAGCGCCGGGTCCCCTTCACCTACATCAACGTCAAACAGAACGCCACGGAGCTCGATCGCATGATCCGGCTCTCGGGAGGGCGGCAGGTCCCCGTCATCGTCGAGAACGGAAAGGTGACCGTCGGCTTCGGCGGGACCTGAGGAGTCTGATCGGCGCTCCGTCGGAGCCCCCGCGGAAAATCGCTTCCCCCCGTTTCCGGGCCGTGCTACAAAGCGCGCAATCCAATTGACGGAGGTCGCATGGCGAACCATTCCGGATCGGCGGCGTTTCGGCCCTACGTCCCGGACGACCAGGCGCCCGCCGAGTTCACTCCCAAGGCGATCGTCCTCGGGGTTTTCTTCGGAATCCTCTTCGGCGCGGCCACGGTCTACCTCGCGCTCCGGGCCGGCCTGACGGTCTCCGCTTCGGTTCCGATCGCGGTCCTCGCGATCGCGGTCTTCAAGAAGATCGGCAAGTCCACGATTCTCGAGAACAACATCGTCCAGACGATCGGCTCCGCGGGCGAGTCGGTCGCCGCGGGCGCGGTCTTCACGGTGCCGGCGCTCCTCTTCCTCGCCGGCGGCGAGAGCTACTTCCAGTACCTGCAGATCACCGTGCTCGCGATTTTCGGAGGCACGCTCGGCGTCCTCTTCATGATCCCGCTGCGGCGCGCCCTGATCGTCAAGGAGCACGGAAAGCTGCCGTATCCCGAAGGCACCGCGTGCGCCGACGTGCTCATCGCGGGCGAGAAGGGGGGCAACCTCGCGAAGATGGTCTTCGCGGGCGTCGGCGCGTCGCTCCTCTACAAGTTCCTCTACGGCGTTCTCGGACTCTGGAACGAAGCGCCGATCTGGTTCCGGACAAAGAAGGAATCGACCTACCCGGCGGCGACCCTCGACGTCGCCGTCACGCCGGAGTATCTGGGCCTCGGATACATCATCGGTCCGCGCATCGCCTCGGAGCTCTTCTCCGGCGGGCTCCTCTCCTGGCTCGCGCTGATCCCCCTGATCGCGATCTTCGTGCCGGAGACGCGCGTCGTCGCGGACTTGAAAGCTCTCGGGTTCTCCGACGCCTGGATGGCGTCGAATTCCTATGCGAACTGGATCTACCGCGCCTACATCCGCTACATCGGGGCGGGCGCCGTGGCCTGCGCGGGCGTCATGACGCTCATCAAGACCCTTCCCACGATCGTGTCGGCCTTCCGCGAGTCGGTCAAGAGCTTCGGCGGAGGGCGGGAAGCGGCCTCCATGCGGCGCACCGAGCGGGACCTCGGAATGGGGATCGTTCTCTTCGGCTCCCTCGCGATCGTCGTGATCCTCGCGATTCTGCCCAACTTCCCGCACGGCCCTTTTCCGCAATCCCTGCTGATGTCCCTCCTGATCGTCGTCTTCGGCTTCTTCTTCGTCACCGTGTCTTCGCGGATCGTCGGGATCATCGGGACGTCCTCGAACCCGATCTCCGGAATGACGATCGCAACGCTCATGATGACCTGCATCGTGT
>JBKPSZ010000356.1:0-6906 GCA_046735265.1 Acidobacteriota bacterium
AGCTTCGCGACCGGCCGGATGGAGTAGGCGATGTTGGCCGGCGCGACTCCCGCCTTCTTCAGGATCCCGTGGATCTCGTCCACGATGACCGCCTGCGTCGCCTTCTGGCTTCCGATTCGCCGCCCGTAGAACTCCTCGATCGCCTCGGAGACCTGCGACAGGCGGCGGCTCTGGTTGGACGCCCGCCCGGATTCGTGCTCGGCGGTGGTCACCTGCGAGACCAGGGCGGCGCGGCGCGCCTCGAGCGACTCCTGCCGCTTTTCGCCCGAGCCCCGGTACCAGAAGTAGAAGGCGACGTTCACGGCCAGAAGGAGACTGGTGGCGAGGAGCCAGCCCGACCGCCGCCGCCAGGTCGCGAGCGCTTCCTTCACGGATGCTCCTCGGTGACGTATCGAGCGCGGATCGAAAAGGTGTATCCCTCGGGCACGCCGGCCTCGGGGCTCGCTTCCGACTGAAGGACGATGTCCCGGAAGGCCGGGTCCTTGGAGAGCGCGGCGACGCTTCGGACCACGCTCTCCGAGGTCCGGCCGAGCATCGTCATGTCCACGGCGACGGAATCGGCGTCGAATCGCGGCTGGAGGCGGGAGAGGCGAACGTCGGTCGGAAGCGTCTTCTCCAGGCGCGCGAGGAGCGCCAGCCAGGAGAAGCGTCGCTCCTGCACGATCGCCTGGAGTGCCGACGCCTCGTCGGCGAGCTGGGAGAGTCGGTAGCCCTCCACGGCGCGACGCGACTCCTCCGAAGCGCGGGAAGCGACCCTCCCCCGTTCCTCGAGCGCGGCGATCGACCGGCGCGTTCCCTCCACCTGGCGCGAGAAGCCCAGAAAGAGCTGCAGATTCGCCGCGAAGAAGAGGAGCGCGAGCAGACCCATGACGGCGATCGAGATCAGCACCGGCCGCTCGTCGCGGAACGGGCGCCTCGCAAAGTTCCAGCCGAAGCTCATGCGCTAACCGCGCCCCCACACGGCCGCGAAGGCCGGCAGCAGCTCCGGGTGCGCTCGAATTCGGTCGTCGAATCCCTCGTCGGCGCCGAAGGTCCGCGCGTTCATCGAGGCGGGAGCCACGGGAAAAGCGCTCATTTCCGACAGGTCGCCGTTGCCGAGCTCGTCGTGCACGTACACGGCGGAGAGGCCGGATCCGCCGAGCTTCTCCGAGTAGTAGGAGAGCGAGAGCCGCAGCTCCTGCTCGTGCTCTTCGGCCTGTTCGTCCGATGGACGCTGCCGGAAGAAGAGCGGCGACGAGCCGCGCGCGATCAGGAGCGTCAGAGACCCGGCGGAGCGATGAACGAGGGCGACGTCGCCTCCGCTCCCGGCCGTCAGCGTCGCGACCGCTCCCTCGAAGAGGACGAGGCTCGCCGGCGCGAGAAGGCCCACGCGTACGCCGAGGCTCCCGAAGGCCTGCTCGATCGTCGCGAGCGTCTCCGTCGGCGCCGCCGCCACCAGGAGGCGCTTCCCCTCCCCGGCCGGCACCATCTCGCGAAATGCGACGGTGAGAGGGGTCGTCACGCCCGGAAGAAGCTTCTTGAGCTTCCAGAGCACCATCTCCGAAGCCGCTTCCGGAGAGGCCGGCACCTGCTCGAAGTCCATCGGGAGGATCCGGGCCCACGCGTCGGGAAAGACGACGGACGCACGCGACAGGCGATCCTCCGCGAGTCGTCGCGCTGCGGTGACGGCTTCGGAGAGCGCCTCCCGGGTGAAGAGAGGCGTTCCCGACACGCCCGCGCCGAGCGACCCGGACGGGTAGGCGTAGGTGCGTGCCTCCGCGAAGCCGGCCGGACGCTCTCGGCGCACGTTGGCGTACGTCACGCCGTCGCTCGAAAGCGAGAAGACGTGCGGCGGAACGACCGGGCGGAGAAATGGAAGTTTCATGACAGCGATTGCCGAGTCACTCGACGAACGTCACCTTGTTGATTTCCTTCAGGGTCGTGGTTCCCTCGAAGACCTTCTCGAGAGCGGCCTCGCGGAGGAACTTCATCCCCTCCTCCCGCGCCGCCCTCTTGATGTCCGCCGCCGGACGGCGGTCGAGGATGAGCCCGCGGATCCGATCCGACAGGTCGAGAAGCTCCGCGATCGCCACGCGGCCATGGAAGCCGCTGCCCTCGCACTCGAGGCAACCGGCCCCCTCGTAAAAAGTCTGGTCGCGCATGGCTTCCGGGTCGAGCGCCGCCTCGCGCAGCGCTTCGGGCGTGACTTTCGCGATCTCGCGGCAGTGGGCGCAGATCTTCCGGACGAGACGTTGCGCGAGGACGCAGTTCAAGGCCGATACGAAGTTGTAGAGCTCGACCTTCATGTTCAGGAAGCGGCCGAGCACGTCCACGACGTTGTTCGCGTGCACGGTCGTGAAGACAAGGTGGCCGGTGAGCGCGGACTGCACGGCGATCTGCGCCGTCTCTTCGTCGCGGATCTCGCCGACCATGATCTTGTCCGGGTCGTGGCGGAGGATCGAGCGCAGCCCTCGGGCGAACGTCAGACCCTTCTTCTCGTTGACCGGGATCTGAGTGATCCCGCGCAGCTGGTACTCGACCGGATCCTCGATCGTGACGATCTTGTCCTCCACCGACTGAATCTCGGAGAGACACGCGTAGAGCGTCGTCGTCTTCCCCGATCCGGTCGGACCCGTCACGAGCACCATGCCGTACGGCTCGCGGATGAACTTGCGCAGCTTCTTCTTCGTCTCGACGTCGAAGCCGAGCACCTCGAGGTTCAGGCTCTTGAACTCGGCGTTGGCCGACTCCTTGTCCAGGATGCGGATGACCGAGTCCTCGCCGTGCACCGTCGGCATGATCGAGACGCGGAAGTCGATCGTCCGCCCGCGCACGCGGAGCTTGAAGCGTCCGTCCTGCGGAATTCGCTTCTCGGCGATGTCGAGCTCCGACATGACCTTGATGCGCGAAATGATCGTGCCGTGATGCCGCTTGTCGATCGGATCCATCGCCTGGTAGAGCACGCCGTCGATCCGGTACTTGATCAGAACGACGTTCTCCTGCGTCTCGATGTGGACGTCCGACGCGCGCCGCTGGATCGCGTTGAACACGATCGAGTCGACGAGCTTGATGATCGGCGAGGCGTCCTGCGTGATCCGGTCGATGGTGAGGGTCTCTTCCCCCTCCTCGTCCTCGGACACGAGCTGCATCCGGAAGTCTTCGGTCGCCTCGTCGAGCACGCGCTGAGACGACTCGCTCTTCTGAAGGATGTCGGAGATCGCCGAGCGGCTCCCGACCTTGAGCTTGAGCGGGAGGCCGGCAAGCAGCTCGAGCTCGTCCAGCTTGACGACGTCGGTCGGATCCGCGCAGATGATCGTGAGCGCCTTGTCCGTCCGCCTCTCGGGCACGAAGACGAAGCGCAGCATCCACTCGACCGGGATCGAGCGGAAGAGGTCCGCATCGACGCGGAACGACGCAAGGTCCACGAACTGCAGCCCGAGCCGGTCGGCGAGCGCCCGCGCCTGGGATTCCCCCTCCGCGGAGACCAGCGGGGCGGCGGCGATCTTTGCGGTGGCCATCTCTTCTCCCCTATCCCTTCACTTGAGACATCAACCGGAAGATCGGCAGATACACGGAGAGGAGGATCGTGACGATGACGCCTCCCATGACGACAAGAATGATCGGTTCGACGAAAGAGATGACCCGCGCGAGCCGCGTGTCGATCTCTTCGTCGTAGAACTCGGAGACCGAGGAGAGCATCTCCTCGAGCGCTCCCGACGTTTCCCCGACCTTGACCATCTCGATCGTCAGGTTGGTGAAGAGCCCCGTCTGTTCGAGCGCCCTCCAGAGCTCGCCGCCCTCCCGGACGCGCGGCACGACGTCGCGGACCCGCTTCGAGAGAAAGCGGTTTCCGATGGCCTCGGAGGCGTTCTCGAGGGCCGGCACCAGCGGCGTCCCGCCCCCGAGGAGTGTGGCGAGGCTGCGCGTGAACTGCGTGATGCCGAACCGCCGGAAGATCCCGCCGATCACGGGGAGCTTCAAAAGCACCGCGTCTCCCCACTCGCCGCCCGCCGTCGTTCGAAGCCATCGGAACGCGAGGAATCCGAAGACGACCAGCCCGGCGAGAATCCAGACGATGTGATCGCGCAGGAATCCCGCGGTCTTGATGACGACGACGGTCAGGAGGGGCAGCTCGCCTCCGAACTCGCCGAAGAAGTCCTGAAACTTGGGGATCACGACCGTCATCAGGATCGCGATCAGGACGATCGACAGCAGGATCAGGATCGCCGGGTAGATCAGGGTCGAGATGACCTTGCGGGACAGCCCGATGACCGTCTTCTGATATTTCAGATAGCGCCGCAGGACGCTCTCGATCTCACCCGACTTCTCGCCCGCTTTCAGAGACGTCCAGTAGAGCCTCGGGAAGAGATCGCCCTGCTCCGCGAAAGCCTCGGAGAGAGACGCGCCCGCGTTGATCCGGTCCCGGACGTCGGCGAGAACGCGCCGCAGCACCGGGCTCTCCTGCCTTTCGAGGAGGATTTCGAAGGAGTGGACGACCGGCAGCCCCGCCTTGAGCAACGCGATCATCTCCTGGTTGAAGATCAGGAAGTCCGACATCTTGACCCGGCCGCGGCGGCGGCCGCGCGCGCCGGGGAGCAGCCCCTGACGCCGGATGTCGAAGACGTGCCCGCCGCGCCGCTCGACTTCCGCTCGCGCCGCAACCGGGTCGGGCGCGAGGATCGCTTCTTCGGCGATCGAGCCGTCGGGCCATCCGGCCCGGACCGAGAACTGCGGGCTCACGGGTGCCTCTCGACGGTCCGGGCGTCCGCCGCGCCCTTCTCGACCTCGGAGCGCGAGAGCTCCTGGGCGAGCAGGATCAGGATGAGCGCGCTCTTCGAGCGCTCCTCCCGCGACGCCCCCACGACGAGCGTCTGGTTGATGGTGATGGGCATCGGAGCGCGATAGAGGGTCATGAGGGCGGTCCGTCCCTGCTCGTTCTTCCGGAGACGCGCCAGGGTGAACCCGCCGAGGACGAGATCGTCGCCTCCCGCTCCCGTCGGTCCGATCCCGAAGGACAGGTTGTACTCCTCTCCCAGCCGGCATTCGACGCGCCGACCCTCGACGCCGCGGAGGACGGCCGAGTCGATGAGCGTGTAGTCGTTGAACTGGAAGAGCGATTTGAGCTTCGCCCCGAGCCCGCCGATCTCCTGCGAAATGGAACCGGCCGGCACGTCGGCGCGCGCTCGCACGAGCTTGACCGCGAAGGTGAACCCGCGCGGAGGCACGTCGAAGTCGGCCAGGACCTTCGCGACGGTCTTCAAGTTCTCCTCCCGGTCGGTCACGGTCATGGCGTTCAGCCGCTGCGTCAGGGTGACCGAAGCGGCGTCGGAGAGGTGTCCGCGGATCAGGAGTGCGGCTTCCTCGACCCTCCGGTAGCGCAGGACGAAGACCTTGACCGAGAGCTCTTCGGCCGCCGCGAGGAGCGGGGCGAAGAAGAGAAGGAGCGTCGCGGCGAAGAGGAAGAGCTTCTTCACGGTCGAACCGTTCGCCGGCACCCGCTGGGACTGGCGGGAGCCGGTCCGCTGCACGCGCAGCCTAAATGTCGAGCGAGCCATCCACGATCCAGACGACCCGCGGCTCCCCCGCGCCGGGGTTCCAGTCGTAGACGGTCGCTCCGCCCGACGTCTTGCCGGTGGCGGCGGGCGCAGCGGCGGCGGAGACCCTGCCCGCCGGAGATCCGGCCGGGCTTTGCGGCTCGGGAGCCGGAGAGCGGAGACCGGAAGGGACGGCGAGCGTCAGAAACACGACGGCGGCCGCCGCGGCGATGCGCCCCCGGCGGCGCCGGTCCGACCAATCCGGGCGCGAGGACTCCGAGACGCGGCGCTCCGCCTCCTTCCACGCGATCGCGGCGCGGACCGACGAGACGAGCGAGGCGACCTCGGCGGAATCGACGTGCCCCTCGGCCTCGGCCACCGAGGCGAAGAGGAGCGACCGATCTTCGGAAACGGCCGCGGCGCGGCAGCGCGCGCAACTCCGCAAGTGCTCGCGGACCGCGCGCCGATCCTCGGCGCGAAGCTCGTCGCGCCCGTAGGCGGCGAAACTCGCCTGCACGAGATCGCAGGCGCCGCTCACGACTTTCGCTCCGAACGGCGCAGTTTGGGATCGAGCTTCTCGAGCTCGCGCCGGAGGATCCGCCTCGCGTTGAAGAGGTGGTTGCGAACCGTGGACTCGCCGCACTGCAGGATCTCGGCGATCTCGCGCGTGTCGCAGTCCTGCATCTCCCGCAGGACGAAGACGGCTTTCTGCTTCTCCGAGAGGCGGTGCGAGACTCGATCGAAGAGCCGCTGCAGTTCCCCGTCCTCAGCCGCCCGCGTCGTCTCCGAGGCAGACGCCTCCTCGCGGTGCCGGACGAGGTAGAGGGAGGCGCCGTGGGCGCGCTCGCGCGAGCGGGCGCTCCGGAGGAAGTCGATCGAAAGGTTGGTCGCGATCCGATAGAGCCAGGTGTTGAACGACCACTTCTCGTCGTAGCGCGACAGCTGCTCCCACACGCGGAGAAAGACCATCTGCGCCACGTCCCTTGCGTCCTCGAGATCTCCGACGATCCGGCGGGCGACGGAGATGACGGCGGGCGTCTTTCGCGCCACCAGGGTCTCGAACGCCGTGAGGTCGCCCTCTCTCGCCGAGGCCGCGAGTTCGCGGTCGGACGCCTGCTCGGTCTCCAGACGCCGGCGGCTCTCGCTGTAGACAAGCTCCATCGGCTCTCTATACGGAGCGGGCGCCTCCGGCGTTGGGGGCTTTTCGTCCGACATAAGCCATTGAATGATAAGACTTTGGGAGCGATTTGGGAAGGGGCCCGGGAAATCGGGTCATCGGATCATGGGGGGACCGGGCGATCCGACTGGTCATGGACGCGCGAGTCAGCGGGCAGACGATCGGCTGACCCGATCTTCCGATCTCCCGATTCATAATCCCTCGGTGCTCTTGTAT
>JBKPSZ010000357.1:0-29643 GCA_046735265.1 Acidobacteriota bacterium
GGCCCACTTCGCGCGCGGGATCGAGCGGCGGCTCGCGCGTGTGCCGGTCGGGCGAGCTCTCCCGCCGCGGCAGCGGCCCGCCGCCGCGGCCGCCCTCGCCGGCGCGCTCCTGTCGCTGATGTCGTGGTGGCTCGCGCGCGGCTCGCGCGAGCGGCCCGAGGAGATGGACGCACTGTTTCACCGGATGGTCCGGTCGGGCGTCGGCCCGCCGGCGTGCCGGGAAAGGCCGATCCCCGAAAGGAGCCCTCGTGTTCGAACTTGAGAGATTCATCGAGCGATGCCGCGCGGCCGTGGCCGACGGCTCGGGACAACCGGCCGTCCGCGAAATCGTCGCGGAGGCGGTCCGCGCCCCCGGAGAGGTTCTTCGCGCCCTCGGGGAGCCGCAGCGCGCCGGGTTGAACACGATCCTGCGCTCGCCGGATCTGACGATCCTGAACCTCGTTTGGGGACCCTGGATGACGCTGCGTCCGCACGATCACCGCATGTGGGCCGTCATCGGGATCTACACGGGGCGCGAGGACAACATCTTCTGGAAGCGGACGTCTTCCGGGCCCGCCGGATCGATCGAGGCCGCCGGGGCGAAGGCGCTCGGGGAGAAGGACGCGGTTCCTCTGGGCCGGGACATCATCCATTCCGTGACGAACCCGATCCCGCGGCTGACGGGCGCGATTCACGTCTACGGAGGCGATTTCTTCGGCGCGGCCCGCAGCGAATGGGACCCGGAGCGTCTCGCGGAGGAGCCCTACGACGTCGAGCGCACACTTCGCACGTTCGAGGAGTCCAACCGGATGTTCCCGCGGAGCTGAAGAGGTCCCTCGGCCGCCGGCGCGGTACCATCGTCCCGGACCGCGAGCCGCCAGGAGGTTCTCATGTCCGCCAGCGTCACTGCCACGGAAACTCCCCTCGTTCTCTCCCGCCGGGAGGGTCCCGTCGTCCGCCTCACGCTGAATCGCGGAGACCGATTCAACCCGCTCTCCTCCGCGATGATCGAAGCGCTCCAGCGCGAGCTCGACGCGCTCGCCGCGGACCCGGAGGCGCGGGTCATCGTTCTCGGCGCTGAGGGACGCGGCTTCTCCGCCGGGCACGATCTGAAGGAGATGCGATCGCACTTCGGAGACGACGCGTGGCAGCGCCGCCTCTTCGACGACTGCAGCCGCATGATGATGACCCTGACGCGTCTCCCGCAGCCGGTCATCGCGCGGGTCCACGGAGTCGCCACCGCCGCGGGATGCCAGCTCGTCTCGATGTGCGACCTCGCGGTCGCCGCGGATACGGCGAAGTTCGCCCTTCCGGGAGTGAACATCGGGGTCTTCTGCACCACCCCCGCCGTCGGCGTCGCACGCAACGTCGGCCGCAAGCGGGCGATGGACCTGCTCCTGACCGGAGAACCGATCGACGCGCCGACGGCCCTGGCCTGGGGTCTCGTCAACCGCGTCGTTTCCGCGGAGGAGCTCGACTCCGCCGTCCAGCGCTACGTGGACGCCGTCCTGGCGCGCAGCGCCGCGGTCATCCGCCTCGGCAAGGCGGCCTTCTACGATCAGATCGACCGCCCGCTCTCCGCGGCTTACGACGCTGCTGGCGCGGTCATGACGAAGAACCTCCGGCTCGAAGACGCCGCCGAGGGCATGGACGCCTTTCTGGAGAAGCGCTCGCCCGCGTGGCGGGGGAGATAGGAGCCGCTCGATGACGATCCGCGCGAAGGAAGAGGCGACCGCGCTCGAGGCGGCCGGGCGAGTCGTGGCCCGGGCGTTCGCGGCGATGCGCGCGGCCGTCCGGCCCGGGCTCTCGACGGCGGAGCTCGATGCGATTTCGGCCGAGGTCTACCGCGCGGAAGGGGCGCGCTCGGCGCCGCGACTCGTTTACGACTTTCCGGGGACGTCCTGCATCAGCGTCAACGACGAGGTCGTGCACGGAGTGCCGGGCGAACGGCGGCTTCGCGCGGGAGATCTCGTGAAGCTCGACGTCACCGCCGAGAAAGACGGGTACATGGCCGACGCCGCGCGGACGGTGTCGGTCGGGCCGCCCGCGACCGTCGCGGCGAACCTCGCGGCCTGCGTCCGGATCGCCTTTCGCCAGGCCGTTGCGCTGGTCCGACCGGGCGTTCCGGTGCGCTCGATCGGCCGGGAGATCGAGGCGGTGGCTCGCCGGTTCGGGTTTTCGGTCGTCCGCGAGCTGTCGGGACACGGCATCGGAAGGACGATCCACGAGCCGCCCGCCATCCCGAACTTCGACGATCCGCTCTCGCGAGCGCGACTCGAGGAAGGAATGGTGATCGCGATCGAGCCGATCGTGAGCGCCGGTTCCGGCGATGCGGTCCTCGGTTCGGACGGCTGGACGGTCCGCACGACGGACGGAAGCCTCGCGGCGCACTACGAGCAGACGCTCGTGGTGACGGCGAGCGGACCGCGGCTGCTCACGCGCGCGTAAAGCGCGTCGCCGCCCGAGCGGTGGGGCCCGAGCCGGCGGCTTCGCCCCTGCTATCATGAGGAGAAGTCTTCGCGGGTCTCGAGCTCTCCGTCGTCGAAAAAAGTGACATGACCACCGACGAGATGGTCCGCTTCATGGTCGAGCAGGGGAGAGACTGGGTGACCGCCCAGCGCGAGGCCTATCTGCCCGCATCGGACCCGATCTCCGAGGAGGACCGGGCGGTGCTCCGGCATTACTTCGGGCACGCCGTCCTTCAGGCGAGCCGGCTCGCCTGGGCCGACGAGATCGCGAACCCCGATTTCTACGCGGAGATCGAGCGCGCCGGTCTGCCGATGCCGCTCGACTTCCGTCTGATGACCGCCATCACCTTCGTCGACACGATCGTCGTGTCCCGAAGCCAGTACGAGGGCCCCGCCACGTGGCGACCGCTCCTCTTTCACGAGCTCGTGCACGCCGTGCAGTACCGCGTGCTCGGAATCGACCGGTTCGTTTCGAACTACGTGCACGGCTGGGCGGATCACGGCTTCTACTACGAGTCGATCCCGCTCGAGAGGATGGCCTACGAGCTCCAGGGGCGCTTCGACCTGGGAGCGTCACGCTTTTCGGTCGAGGACGCGGTCGTGCGCGCTCTGGGCTCGCCGGCCTGAGCTCCGGCGCCCCTTCGGAAACCGGCGGGCGGCGCTGCTACAATCCGGGCGCGCGCACCGCAAAGCCATGAAGCCATAAAGCCATGGTCAAGAGCGCCATCCCCTCCCGCCGCTCCCTCTTCTGGATCCTGCAGCTCGGCGGCTGGGGATTCTTCGGCGCGGGCATGTTCGTCGCGGGGCTGTCGCAGTGGCCGCTTCTGCGCGCGGTCGTCGTCAAGTCGAGCCTGACCCTCTTCGGTTTCGGGGCGAGTCTGCTGCTCGTATGGCTCTACCGCGGACTCCGCCGCTCGGGCGCCGACCTGCCACTGCTCCTCGCCGCGGCGGTCCCCTTGTCCTTCGGAGCGGCCGGGCTCTGGATGGCCGCGCACAATCTCGTCGTCGCGAGCTTCGGGGCCTGGCAGCGTGGCGCTCGCGGCCTAGCGCTCTCCGGGTTTCCCGATTTCGTCAACACGATCTATTTCTTCTTCGTGCTCCTCGCCTGGAGCGTCCTCTACTACGGCGTTCAGGCCTATCTCGACCTCCTCGCCGAACGGGAGCGCCTGCGGAGGGCCGAGTTCCGGGCGCACGAGGCGCGCCTGCGCGCTCTGCGGCTGCAGCTCAATCCCCACTTCCTCTTCAACACTTTGAACGGGATCTCGACCCTGGTCGCCGAAGGGCGCGGGCCCGAGGCGAATCGGATGCTCTCGCGTCTCTCCGATTTCCTGCGGGCGACGCTCGAGCGCACCGACACCGAGGAGATCCCGCTCTCCGAGGAGATCGAGTTCGCGTGTCAGTACCTGGAGATCGAGGAGGCGCGGTTCGGCGACCGGCTTCGCGTGGACATCGCGGTCGAACCGGGAACCGAGCGCGCCCTCGTTCCGCCGCTGATCCTCCAGCCGCTCGTCGAGAACGCCGTCCGCCACGCGATCCAGCCGCGCGAGGAGGGGGGCTCGATCGAGATCACGGCGCGCCGGCGAGAGGAGTGGCTCACACTCGGCGTCGTCGACGACGGCCCCGGGGTCGCCGCCGGTGCGGACTCGGGCCGCGGCGTGGGTCTCTCGAACACGCGCCAGCGCCTGGCCGAGCTCTACGGCGGCGGCGCGGAGCTGAATCTCGAGCCCGGCGCTTCCGGAGGTCTCGCCGTCTCGGTGCGGCTCCCGTTTCGCGCGGCGGCGGCCGGAGCGGCTTGAGCGAGCGTCGCGTGCCCCTCTCCGCCCTGGTCGTGGACGACGAGCCGCTCGGGCGTCGGGGAATCGTCCTGCGCCTCGCCCGCTCGCCCGCTGTCCGAGTCGTCGGCGAGTGCGGGAGCTCCCGGGAAGCCATCGCCGCGATCCGCCGCCTGAAGCCGGACCTCCTCTTTCTCGACGTCCAGATGCCGGGACAGGACGGCTTCGCCGTTCTGGAAGCCCTTTCGGAAGAGGAGCGCCCGCACGTCGTCTTCGTGACCGCGCACGACCAGCACGCGGTCCGCGCTTTCCGGGTCCACGCTCTCGACTATCTGCTGAAGCCGATCGACGACGAACGCTTCGAGGAGACGCTCCGACGGGCGATCCGGCAGGTGGAGCGCGACCAAGAGAGTGACTTCGGGCGCCGCGTCGCCGAAGCCGTCGCGCACATGCGCGGCGCGGCCGGACCCGAAGCCCCGCGTCCCGCCGCGAGCGCGTGGCCGGTCCGCTCGAGAGGCAAGGTCACCTTCGTCCGGCTCTCGGACATCGACTGGGTGGAGGCGGAGGGAGACTACGTCCGGCTGCACGCCGCCGGCCGCTCGCACCTCGTGCGCGAGACGATGGCGCAGGCCGAACGGCGCCTCCCGGCCCGTCGGTTCGTGCGGATCCACCGCTCGACCATCGTGAACACCGACCGGATTGCCGAGGTCGCGTCTCTCGAGAACGGCGACTGGACGGTCCGCCTCCAGAGCGGCGACGTGCTCCGTCTCTCGCGGACGCGGCGCGACGCGATCGAGCGGCTGACGAGACGCGGCTGATCCCGCGCCCGCCCCGGTCCGACGCGCCCGCGCCCCATCTGGTCGAAAAGACGCCGCCGCGAAGGGCGCGGGAGCGTAACTTCGAAATGTGGACGAACGAATCGACCGGATCTCGGAAGGGCTCTCGCGCCGCGAGACGCTGCGACTGCTCTCGGCGGCGGCCGCTGTCGGGATCTTCGGCCAGGCGCCGTCGCCGGCGCCCGCGGCGATGAGAGCGCGACCGATCCCGTCGACCGGCGAAACGCTCCCCGTGGTCGGGATCGGCACGTGGCGCACCTTCGACGTCGGGTCGTCGCCGTCCGAGCGCGGTCCGCTCGAAGAGGTCGTCACCCTCTTCCGCGAGCGCGGCGGTCGCGTCGTGGATTCCTCCCCGATGTACGGCCGATCCGAGGGGGTCGTCGGCGAGATCGCGCAGAAGCTCGGCGCCGCGGAATCCCTCTTCTTCGCGACGAAGGTGTGGACGACCGGGCGCGAAGCGGGAATCGAGCAGATGGAGCGCTCCGCCCGCGAGCTTCGCACGCGCCGGATCGATCTCGAGCAGGTCCACAACCTCGTGGACGTCCGGACGCATCTGCCGACACTCCGGTCCTGGAAGGAGCAGGGGAGAATTCGCTACCTCGGAATCACCCACTACTCCTCCGGGGCCTACGCCGAAGTCGAGAGGCTGCTCCGTTCGGAGAAGCTCGACTTCGTCCAGATCAACTACTCGCTCGCCGAGCCCGAGGCCGGCAACCGGCTGCTTCCGCTGGCCGCCGAGCGGGGCATCGCGGTCCTCGTGAATCGCCCGTTCGGCGGCGGCGACGCGCTGCGCCGGGCGTCCAGAACGGAGCTCCCGGGCTGGGCGGCCGAGCTCGGCTGCCGCTCCTGGGCGCAGCTCTTTCTCAAATGGATTCTCGCCAACCCGGCCGTGACGTGCGTCATCCCGGGCACCGGCCAGCGGCGCCATCTCGAGGACAACCTCGGCGCGGCGGAGGGTTCCCTTCCCGACGAGAGCGCCCGCCGGCGAATGGCGCAAGCCGCCGCGGCGGCGATGTGACGCCGGGTTCCGCGGCCGGGCGCCTCTCCGTTCTGGCCCGGCGTCTTCCGGTGCGGCCGGGCGAAGGGGCGCGCCTCTCTCTTTCCGCTCTCTATTTCTTCGCGCTGCTTTCGAGCTATTACGTCCTCCGGCCCGTTCGCGACGAGATGGGCGTGCGCGCCGGCGTCGCCAAGATGCCCTGGCTCTTCACGGCGACCTCCGTCGTGATGCTTCTCGCGGTTCCCCTGTTCGGCTGGGTCCTCTCGCGTTTCCCGAGAAGGCGCCTCGTGCCGGCCATGCACCTGCTCTTCGCGTCGAACCTGCTCATTCTCTCGGCGGCGCTCCGAAGCCCCGGTTCGGCGCGCTGGGCCGGACCGTTCCTCTTCGTCTGGGTTTCGGTCGTCAGCGTCCTCGCCGTATCGGCGTCGTGGAGTCTCTTTTCGGACATCTACGCCCGCGAGGAGGCGCGCCGGCTCTTCGGGATCATCGCGGCCGGCGGCAGCGCGGGGGCGCTCGCGGGGCCCGCGGCGACGTCGCTCCTCGCGCCGCGCGTGGATACGACCTGGCTGCTCGGCGTCTCGGCCGTTCTCTTCCTCGCCTGCGCGGCGCTCTCCCGGACGCTCGCGCGGTCCGCTCCCGCCTCGGGTCCGGAGCCGCCTTCCCGGCCGATCGGCGGCGCCGCGCTGTCGGGAGTCGGTCGAACCGCTCGGTCGCCGCTCCTTCTCGCGCTCGTGGCCGCGCTCGTCTGCTCGACGTTCGTCTCGACGGTCCTCTACTTCTCGCAAACCGAGATCGTCGGCCGCGCGGTGCGGGACTCGGAGCAGCGGACGGCCCTCTTCGCCCGAATGGATCTGGCCGTCAATGCGCTCGCGATCCTGCTGCAGCTCTTCGTCACCGCCCCCCTCGTGCGGCGGATCGGAGTCGGCGGCGCCCTCGGAGTGGTCGCCGGGGGCATCACCGTGGGTGTCGCCGCGCTCGCCGCCTTTCCCGGCCTGACGACCGTGGTCCTCCTGCAGATCACGCACCGGGCAGCGCACTTCGCGGTTGGCCGGCCCGCCCGCGAGACGCTCCTCGTGCCTCTCGACGCGGAGGCGCGATACAAGGCGAAGAGCTTCATCGATACCGCCGTCTTTCGCGTCGCCGATTCCGCGAGCGCCTGGACGTTGGTCGGGTTGGGCTCGCTCGGCGCGGGTCTGGCGTCGATCGCCTGGCTCACGGTCCCGGTCGGGATCGCGTGGACCGGCGCGTGCTGGTGGATCGGCCGCCGGTGGGAGCGACGGTCGCCCCGGTCGGAAGTGGACGCGGCGCCCGAGGGGGGCGGCGGGGAAGCCCCGGTCGCCGGGAGGAGCTGCGCGTGACGGCGCTCTCCCGCGACTGCAGGCTCGGCCTGCGGCTGCTCGCGCGCTCGCCGGGTCTCGCCGCGACCGTCGTCTTCACCCTCGCGCTCGGAATCGGCGCCAGCACGGCGGTCTGGACCGCGATCGATTCCGTCCTGCTCGCGCGCCTCCCGTATCCGGACGCGGACCGCCTCGTGTTCATCTCGCGCGCCTATCCCGGGTTCCCTCAGGGCGGCGGGAACTTCTCGTATCCCGCCGTCCTGGACATCGCGCGCGGGAATCGGACGCTCGACGCCTTCGCCGCCTACCAGGCCTACGGCGCGATGGCTCTCACGGAGGGTCCCGAACCGGTGCGGGTCACGGTCAACTGGACCGCGCCCGCCTATCTCGAGCTGCTCGGGCTCAAACCGCGGCTCGGTCGGATCTTTCGCCCGGAAGAGGACTGGTATGAGGGCGCCGAGCCCGTGGTCGTTCTCGCGGACGCCTTCTGGCGGCGCCAGTTCGGAGCCGCTTCCGACGTGCTCGGCCGCAAGATCCGGATGAACGGCTCTCCCTACCTCGTCATCGGGATCGCGCCACCCGGCTTCCGCGACGCCCCCGCCGAGCAGGAGTTCGGCGAGCCGGTGGATGTCTGGCTCCCCCTCGGGTTGGCCCACCGGGTCCTCGGCCAGTTCGGTCCGGCAGATCGCGCAGGCGCGATCCTGTGGGGGATCGGCCGGCGCAAGCCCGGCGCCACGCTCGAAGAGACCCACGCCGACATCGCATCGATCGGAGAGCGTCTCGCCCGCGACTACCCCGACACCGACCGGGGCTTCGGGCTCGTGGCGCGATCGCTCAAGCACCAGCTCGTCGGCGAGCTCTTTGCCCCGGTCCGGATTCTGGCGGCGGGCGCCGCCATCATCCTTCTCATAGGCTGCGGGAACGCGGCCAACCTCCTGCTGGCACGCCTCCTCGCGCGCCGCCGCGAGATGACCCTGCGGCGCGCGCTCGGCGCGACGCGGCTCCGCCTCGTCGCACAGATCCTCGTCGAGAGCCTGGTGCTCGCCTCACTCGGCGGCGCCGCGGGCCTCCTCTGCGCCCTCGGGATCCTCGGGGCTTTGCGGCACGGGGCCGTCGGCCTTCCGGCCGCGGTCGCCCTGCGGTGGGACGCTCGCACGCTGGCGGTCTCGCTCCTCCTGACGCTTTCGACCGGGCTCCTCGTCGGCCTGGCCGGAGCGCTGCTGACGTCCCGTCCGGAGCTTCGCGAGGATCTGAACTCCGGTTTCCGCGAGATCGGTTCGGGGCGCGGGCGGGGCGCGGCGCGGGCCCTCGTGATCGCGGAGGTCGCGCTCGCGATCCTGCTGATGTCGGGCGCGGGGCTGCTGGCCAAGAGCCTCCACAACCTGGCCTCCGCGGACCTCGGCTTCAAGACCGCCGGCCTCCTGACCATGCGGATCGACCTGCGGGACGCGCGCTACGCGGAGGAAGACGCGCGCGCCCGGTTCGGACGCGAGCTCGTCGAGTCGCTCGCGGCGAGCCCCGGCGTCGATTCCACCACGCTCTGGGGCCCGAGCATGCTCGGCCGCGCGACCTGGGTCGTCGAGACGGCTCCGGAAGGGGCTCCCCGGGACGACCCGAAGGACACCATCATGTCCTGGCGGCACAGCGTCAATCCGGGAGCGCTCGCGAATCTGGGGATTCCGATCCTGCGGGGACGGGATTTCACCTGGAGCGACGACGCGCGCGCGCCTCGAGTCGCGATCGTCAGCGAGAGCACCGCGCGCGCCATGTGGCCGGGGGCGGATCCGGTTGGCAGGCGTTTCTCCTCCATCCGGCACGGCATCGGATTCACCGTGATCGGCGTCACGCGGGACGCTCGACATCGGCAACGGCTCGACCTGCTCGATGCGGCGATGGGGATTCCTCCCTCGGGCCTCGGTCCGCAGCGCGACATCTACTTCCCCTACCTGCAGCGTCCCAATGCCGCGCTCGTCGTCGCCGTCCGGACCTCGGATCCCGCGATCGCGGCTCAATCGCTTCGGGCCGCCGTGCGCCGCAAGGACCCGGCTCTCACCGTCTACGACATGGCCCTGCTCGAAGAGAGGCTTCTTCGCCAGGACCGGGGAAGCCGCGTGCTCACGAGTCTCGCGGCGGCGTACGCCGCGGTCGCGCTCGCCCTCGCGGCGATCGGCCTCTACGGGGTTCTGACGCACTCCGTCGAACAGCGGACGCGCGAGATCGGTATCCGGCGCGCGCTCGGCGCGGGGCGGAGCAGCGTCCTGTGGCGGGTCCTTCGCGACGGCCTGGCGATGACGCTCGTGGGCTGCGCCGTCGGATTAGCCGGCGCGCTCTTCGCGACGCGAGTCCTGGTGACGCTTCTCTTCGGGGTCACGCCGGTCGATCCCGCCGTCCTGGGCTCGATCTCGCTCTTCCTGCTCGTCGTGGCGGCCGCCGCGAGCTGGTTGCCCGCTCGCCGCGCCACGCGCGTGGATCCCTCAGTCGCGCTGCGCGGCGACTAGTCGTCCGCCCCCGAGCGGGCATTCGAAAGCGCCTGCGGAACCGCCGCGGCGGAGCTCGGCGCCGCCTCGCGTCGTCCGAAGCGGTCGAGCAGGACCGCGACCAACATGTCGCTCGTCACGTTCGTCATCGCCCGCGCCCGCGAAAGGAGCCAGTCGACGGTCAAGAGGAGCGGCAGGAGCTCGAGCGGCAGCCCGACCGTCGCGAGCACGAGCGACAAAGAGATCAAGCCGGCTTCCGGCACGCCGGCGATGCCGATCCCGGCGACGAGACAGGCGAAGGCGGCGGCGACCTGCCGAGACAGAGACATCGGGATCCCATGAGCCTGCGCGACGAAGAGAACCGCCATGGCCTCGTAGAGGAGGATTCCATCGTTGTTCAGGTTCGTGCCGACGCACGCGGCGAGCCGCGCCGACGCCGGCGAGACCCCCATCCGATCGAGAGAGCGCAGCGTGACGGGGAGCGTCGCGAGGCTGCTCGACGCTCCGGCGGCGTAGACGACCGGGTCGCGGGCGCCGGCCCAGAACCATCGCCGGCGCACGCCGGCGAAGCCGAGCCAGGCCATGTACACCACGAAGACCTGGATCGCCAGCCCGAGGAGCGCCACGCCCACGTACGGGCCCAGCCCCGCGAAGGGCGCGAAACCGTGAGACCCGACGGTCTGTGCGACGACCCCGAAGACGGCGAGCGGAACGACGGCGATGATCCACGTCAGCGCGATCTCGAACGTGCGCAGCAGCGCCGCCACTCCGTCCTCGACGAGCTTCCAGCCGGTTTCGCCCCGCGCCGCCTGCTCCGACTTCACGCGGCGCAACGCCGCGCCGAGCAGGACCGCGAGGACGACGATCGCGAGGATCGCGTTGTCCACGAAGGGGCCTCCGATGCTCGTCGGGACGAGACCGGAGACGACGCGCGCGAAGTCGAACCCCTGCGCCGTCGCGCCGGGAGCGGCGGCCGCGGCGGCGCGCCGCAGAGCCTGCGAAGCTTCGCCCGGACGGAAGAGATTCGACAGCGTGAGACCGACGAGCAGGGCGATGGCCGCATTCGTCAGCGAGATCGCGACCATGCGCGCGGCCGAGCGCCCTGCGATGTTCGTCCGGAGGAAGGCGTCGAGGATCGCGAAGAAGAGCAGGGGGGCGGCGAGCGCCTTGATCAGCGTGATCAGGACCTTGCCCGCCTCTCCGAGGGGCGCGGCCCGGGTCCCGACAGCGAGCCCGAGCGCGGCCCCCGCGGCTATCGCCAGCAGAATGCGGAGATAGAACGGGAAGCGGCGCACCGGCGCGGAATCTACCTGAACCGGCGGGACAGCGCCGT
Organism: Acidobacteriota bacterium; assembly: GCA_046735265.1. Lineage (GTDB taxonomy): Bacteria > Acidobacteriota > Thermoanaerobaculia > UBA5066 > Gp7-AA6 > DATBFU01. The sequence continues at coordinate 11,200 of JBKPSZ010000357.1, forward strand.
CTCGGAAGGCGAATGAAGCGCGGCGATCAGCGGGTGGCGGTCGTGGACGAGACGGTCACGGGGGCCGGGCCCGGACTCGAAAGAGTCCGCACGGTCCGGAAGTGTCGGTCGAGCGCGAACCAGTAGGCCGGAACGACCGCGACGGCCTCTTCGCCGCCCGACTCGCCCGGCCGGCAGGCCGCTGGCGCGTCGACCGCGGCGTCCCACTCGAGGAGAATCGGGCGTCCGGCGAGCGTGTCCTCCACGCGTCCGAGGCGCTTCAGGTCTTCGGCGCGGAAGGCGAGGGCTTCGCTCCCCTCCGCCACGAAGAAGAGCTTCTCTTTCGGATCGTACCGGCGGTCGTTCGTTTTCACCCCGGAGATTCCCTGCCACGGCGACGCGGCGTAGAGCGAGAGCGACACCGGCGGCCGGGTCGATTCCCTCGTGTCGAGGTACGTCGCCTCGGGGTGCGCCTTCCGGAACGCGCGAGACGGCGCGTTGACGGCCGGGATCGGCCGCAGACGCTCCCCCGCGAGCGGACCGAACAAAGCCAGTCCCGTCGCGGCGGTCCAGAGCGTGCCGGTCTCGCGGTCCTGCAGGACCAGAGTGTCCCGCCACAGCGCGCCGGAGTTGATGAAGGTCAGGAGCCGGTCTCCGACACGCCGGTCGTAGACCGCGGTGATGTCGGTCAGAGCGCAGCGCGCGACCACGTAGTCCAAGTCGGCCGCCCGATCGTTGACGACTTCGTACCGTTCGAGGAGCCCGAGCGGATAGCCGCGCTCCTCCTCCCCGACCCGCATCCCGACGAGGGGCTGGGACGACGGGGGAGGATCGCTGTGCCGCTCGATCGGGACGAGGCTGGGGTGATCGAGGCTCGGAAGCTCCCCCGGAGGCGTCATCTGCACGATCGGGTCGCCGCCGACCACGGCGACGCGCGGCTTCGTCCGATATTGCGAGTGGAAACAGGCGCCCGCGAGGAGCGGCGAGACGAGCGCCACGATCGCGAAGGGCTTCGAGACCTTCGGCGACCGGCGCATCACGGGTCTAGACCGGAGCGGCGACCGCGTTCGCAGCCGCCGGCTCGCGCAGCACGCGGTGGTACTCGGAGTCGCGCTCGAAGGGCTCGCGTCCCGTCTCGCGGATGACCTTCTCGAACTCGCTGCGCGTCATCCCGGAAGCGGTCTTCGCCCCCGCCGCGTGCGTGATGGTCTCGTCCACGACGGTTCCGACCAGATCGTCGGCGCCGAAGTGGAGCGCGATCTGCGCGAGCTTCGTTCCGACTTGGATCCAGTACGCCTTGACGTGCGCGACGTTGTCGAGGAGGAGCCTCGAGACCGCGATGACGGAGAGATCCAGCCGTCCGGACGTCTCCGGCAGGTGCGCGAGCGTGGTGTTCTCCGGATGGAACGCCAGCGGGATCAGGCCGGAGATCCCCCCGGTCTCGTCCTGGAGGTCGCGCAGCCGGAGCAGATGGTCCACGCGGTCCTCGGCCGTCTCGACGTGTCCGTAGAGCATCGTGGCATTGGTGCGGACCCCCTGCCGGTGGCACTCGCGGGCGATCGAAAGCCACTCCTCGCCCGTGATCTTGTTCTTGCAGATCACGTCGCGCACGCGCTTCTCGAAGATCTCCGCGCCGCCGCCCGGGCAGGAATCCATTCCCGCCGCCTTGAGCTCTCGAATCGTGTCGGAGATCGAACGCCGGCCCACGCGAGCGATCCAGTCGATCTCGACCATCGTGAAGGCTTTCCGGTGCACTCCCGGGAATCTCTCCCTCAAGGCGGCGAGCAGCCCCGTGTAGTACTCGAACGGCCAGGTCGGGTGGAGCCCTCCGACGATGTGAAATTCCGTCACCGCTTCCGAGTAGCCTTTGCCCGCCTCCTCGACGACCTCGTCGATCGCCATCTCGTAGCCTCCGGGCTCGTTGACCTTTCGGGCCCAGGCGCAGAGGGCGCAGTCCACCCAGCACAGATTCGTCGGGTTCAGATATCGGTTGACGTTGTAGTAGGCGACGTTTCCGTGCCGCTTCTCCCGGACGAGGTTCGCGAGACGACCGAGGCCGAGGAAGTCGCGCGTCGAAAAAAGGGCGACGCCATCTTCGAAAGAGAGGCGTTCTCCAGAGAGCGCCTTTTCGGCCAGCGGCGCGAGCGGCGAGTTTCGAAAGGGGTCGAGCTCGGAGGTCACGGAATCGCCGGCTTCGTCACCGGCTGATACGGATCGCGGGAGACGGGGGCCACGTCGTCCACGAATGGCCGGATGTAGGCGTAGCAGTCCCAGCAGTAGCGCTCCACGGGGTGGAAGACGAAATCGAGGACGCGGCCCACGGCCGGATAATCGTCGATCGGCCGGCCGCAACGATCGCAGGCGGCCGGATCGCCGCGCATCCGCTTCCAGACCGGTCCCATTCCGTCCGAAATCGTATCACCCGGTGCGCGCCGTCTCGGCGGGGTCGGCGAAGCGCTCGCGGCGGTCGCGGCCGCGCCGCCCCGGCTGCAGGTGCGCGAGCGCCCAGCGAATCCGCGCGCCCCAGCGAAGCGCGCGCGCCGTGCGACGTTCCCCTTCTCGGCCGTGGTGCTTGCGAGCGTAGAGGCGGAGGCCGTCGGCGAGCCGCCGGTCGAGCTCGCGCCGTCCGACTTCCGAGCTCGCGACGCCCCCGTGGTGCACGACGCGCGCGGCGGGCTCGAAGCGTACGCGCCAGCCGGCGCCCCGAAGACGGGCGAAGAGGTCGCTCTCCTCGGCGTAGAAGAAGAAGCCTTCGTCGAAGCCGCCGACTTCCTCGAAGGCCCGCCTGCGAACCATCACGGCCGCGCCGGAGAGCGATTCGACGTCGCGGGCGCGACGGTGCGAGACGTACGCGGTGTGATGACCGTGGAAGAACGGGATTCCCGGAAAGATCCGCGGGAGCATCAGGTTCTCGAAGAGGACGCGCCTCGGTGTCGGCGCTCGCGCGATCGAGCGCGTCGGCCGGCCGCGCGCGTCGAGAAGCGCCGGCCCGACCGCCGCGACGCGCGGCTCCGCCGAGAGGACCGCGGCCATCGCTTCGCCGGCTCCGGGCGTGAGCTCCGCGTCGTTGTTCAGGAACAGGAGGAACTCGCTCGATCCCTCCCGGGCGGCCAGGTTGCAGGCGGCGCCGTAGCCGAGGTTTCGGCCGGGAATGAGAACCCGGGCGCCGCTCGTAGAGCCGAGCCCGCTTCCGCCGGGGGGGCCGCCGCCGTTGTCCACGATCCAGAGAGGCGCTCCCGGCAGGGCGTCGCGGATCGACCGCACGGCGCGCTCGGTGACGGCCTCCGGCCCGAAGTGCACGACCACGACGTCGATTCGGTGCGGGGCGGACGACGTCATCGATCTCTTTCGGAGGAGCGGATCTCGCGTCGCAGCCGCTCCTTCTCACGCGCCCTCTCGAACTTCGTCGGATCCGCATGCCGCGCTTCCTTCTTCTGCGGGAGCGGAAGGCGGGCCAGGACCGGTCCGCGGCGCGCACGATTTCGCTTTCGACCCCGCTTCCCCTTCACGGGCGCTTCTCCGAGATCCCCATTTTCCCGCGAAAGACGAGCAGCGCCGCCGCCGACACGAGCGCGAGAGCCGCGCCGATCGAGAATGCCACGCGCGGACCGAGCGCCTTCCAGACCACGCCGAAGAGGATCGACGCGGGCAGGGCCGCGAGCCCGATCGCCGCGTGGAAGATCCCGAAGGCGCGCCCGCGGAGCGGCCCGGGGACGAGGTCCGCGACGAGGGCCCGCTCCGCCCCCTCGGTCAGTCCGAAGAAGAGACCGTAGAAGGCGAAGAGCGCCCAGATCGCGGCGGGGGAGTCCGCGAGTGCGAAGCCGGCGTAGGAGAGCGCATAGACGCCCCAGCCCGCGGCCAGCGTGGGGAGGCGCCCGATGCGATCCGAGAGGGCGCCTCCGGGGACGCCGGTCACCGCCTTGACGCCCTGGAAGAGCGCCCAGAGAAGAGGGGTCTGCCAGAGAGGCACGCCCGCGTCTCGCGCGCGGAGGAGGAGGAAAGCGTCGGTCGAGTTGGCGAGCGCGAACACGGCGAAGATCGAGGTGGCGATCCAGAACGAACGGGGGAGGCTTCCCGCCGGGGCCGCGTCGGGTCGGCCGGCGACGGCCGCGACGGGAGCGCGATCCGGAACGCGGAAGAGGAGGAGCGCCGCGGCCGCGAGTCCGGGCACGAGCGCGAGGAGGAAGACGGTGCGCTCGTGGGCGACGAAGAACTTGAGCAGGATCGCCGCCACGATGGGCCCGGCGAACGCGCCCGCGTTGTCCATGGCGCGCTGCAGACCGAAGGCGCGCCCGCGCTCCCCGTGGCTCGCGAGGTCGGCGATGAGCGCGTCGCGTGGGGGCGTCCGGATCCCCTTGCCGACCCGGTCGGCGAAACGGATGGCGAGAACGTCTCCCCAGGAGCGCGCGAAGGCGATGAGCGGCCGGGCGACGGCGGCGATCGTGTATCCGATGACGGCGAATCGTTTTCTCCGGTGGACGCGGTCGGACCACCATCCCGATCCGGCCTTGGCGAGAGAGGCCGTGGACTCGGCGACGCCTTCGATCAGCCCGAGAGCCGCGGGGCTCGCTCCGAGGGTCCGCGTGAGGAAATCCGGAAGGAGCGGATAGATCATGTCGGAAGCGACGTCGGACAGGAATGAGACCCATCCGAGAACGACGACCCCGCGGTCGAGGGGTTTCCTCCCGATCCTCGCCATACTAAATTCGGACTTCAGCGGGAATTCCCTAATCTCATAAGGAAAACGGAGCGCGACGAGCCCGTACGCCCATCATAATCGCGCCATGAGACACGTCCGGTGCGAAGCCTTCGTGCTCGCCACGTATCCGCTCCGCGAAAAGGATCGCATCGTCTCCTTCTTGACACGCGAAACGGGGAAGAAGCGGGGCGTGGCGCGCGGCGCTCGAGGTCCGAAGAGCGCGTTCGCCGGGGCCCTCGAGCCGATGACCGAGGTCGCTGTCGTCTACTTCGAGAGAGACGCGCGCGAGCTCGTCTCGATCAACTCCGCCGACGTCCTGCGCTCCTCCTTTCCGCTGTCGACTGCCCTCGATCGGGCGTTGCTCCTTTCGGCGATGGCCGAGAGCCTCCAGACCTTCGTCGCGGACTCGGAGCCGGCCGAGTCGTTCTACCGGCTCGCCCGTCACGCGCTCGACGCGCTCTACGCGGGCGCCCCGGCCGATCTCGTCTCGACTTACTTCGATGTCTGGATCCTGCGCCTGTCCGGCCTCTTTCCGAACCCGGCCGAATGCGCGGGCTGCGGCCGCCGTCTCGAGCCGTCCGGCGTGCTCCTCTTGGACGAGACCCGTCCCGGTTTCGTCGGTGAGGAGTGCCGGCGCGGGGAGGTGCTCCGGCTCTCCTCGCGCGCCGGGGCCTCCCTCCAGCGGATCCTGACGGCGCCGCTCGACCCGTCGGCGCGGCTCGAGCGCCTCCCCGAGATCGCGGAGGCTGCGCGCCGCGCCCGCCGCCATTTTCTCGGACATGAGCTCAAGTCTCAGCGCGTCCTGTCGGAGATCCTCGGATAGCGTGACGGCCCGCGGCCCCCTCGGCTACACTGTTCCCGAGTGCTCACGCTGCAGCGATTGATCGCGGAACTTTCCGCCTTCTGGGGGGAGCAGGGTTGCCTGCTCGAGCTTCCGTACGACCAGCCCATGGGAGCGGGGACCATGCACCCGGCGACGTTTCTCGCGGTCCTGGGCCCGGATCCCTGGCGTTGCGCCTACGTCCAGCCCTCCCGACGTCCGGCGGACGGCCGCTACGGCGAGAACCCCTTCCGTCTCGGAAAGCACCTCCAGCTCCAGGTGGTCTTGAAGCCCTCGCCCGAGGACGTCCAGGACCTCTACCTGCGGAGTCTCGAGCGGCTCGGCATCGACCGCGCGGAGCACGACATCCGCTTCGAAGAAGACAACTGGGAGTCGCCCACACTCGGAGCCTGGGGAGTCGGCTGGCAGGTCGTCATGGACGGCATGGAGATCAGCCAGTTCACCTACTTCCAGCAGGCGGGGGGAATCGACCTCGCGCCGATCTCCGCCGAGATCACGTACGGCCTCGAGCGGATCGCGATGTTCCTGTCGAAAGTGAACTCGATCTACGACATCGCGTGGAACGAAGTCTGGACGTACGGACAGCTGCGTCGCTCCGACGAGTACGAGATGTCCCGGTACGCGTTCGAAGTCGCCGATACGGCGCGGGCCTCGCTGCTCTTGGACGAGTACGAGAAGGAAGCGAAGCTCTGCCTCGAGGCGGGCCTCGTGCGTCCCGCCTACGAGGCGACGCTGCAGTGCTCTCATCTCTTCAACGTGCTCGACGCGCGCGGGGCGGTCTCGGCGACCGACCGCGTCGGCTGGATTCGCCGCGTCCGCGATCTCGCCTGCGCGTGCGCCCGGCTCCATCTGTCGGAACGCGAGAAGGCCGGGCGGCCCCTGGAGCCCGAGCCCGCCGCCGTCTGAGTCGGGCGTGGACGCGGCGAAAGAGGATGCCGAATCCGGCATGACGGTCCGCGACTTCCTCCTGGAGATTCGCACGGAGGAGAGTCCCGGGCCCGTCGTCGAAACGGCGCGCCGCGAACTCGCGCGGCGGGTCGCGGAGGGTCTCTCGGAGATCGGGCTCGCCGCCGCTTCCACGGAGTCGTACGGGACCCCTCGCCGCATGATCCTCGTTCTGCGCGGGCTGCCCGAGAAGCTGGAAGACCGCCACTCCGAGGTCCTCGGGCCGGCTTCGTCCGCGGCGTACGACGCCGACGGCCACCCGACCAAGGCGGCGCGCGGGTTCGCGCGGGCGCAGGAGATCCCGGTCGCCGACCTGGTCGTCGTGGATTCTCCGCGCGGTCCGGTCGTCGCGGCACGGCGGACGATCCCAGGCCGCCGGACCGCCGAGTTGCTGGCGGAAGTCGTTCCCCGCGCTGTCGAGGGGATGACCTTCCCGAAAACCATGCGGTGGGGCAGCGGCGCGCGCTCGTTCGTGCGTCCGGTCCGCGGCGTCGTCGCGGTCTTCGGCGGACAGGTCGTTCCGATGGAAATTCTGGGCGTCGCGTCGAGTGCCCGGACGGTGGGTCACCCGATCAATTCGGAGCTCGGCATCCGGATCTCCGGCCCCGATGACTATTTCCGCAAGCTCCGCGCCTCTCACGTCGAGCCCGACGCCGTTCAAAGGCGCTTGAAGATTCTCGAGAGGGCCCGCGAGCTCGCGGAAGAAGTCGGCGGGTCGGTCGACGCCGACTCCGACCTCGCCTCGGTGCTCGCGGACCTGGTCGAGTGCCCCGGCGTCGTCCGCGGCGCTTTCGCTCCCGAGTTCCTCGAGCTCCCCGAGGAAATCACGACGACGGCCATGCGGACGCACCAGAAATATCTGCCGGTCCGCGGTCCGTCCGGCCTGATGCCGCACTTCGTGGCGGTGATGGACAACCTGGAAGACCGGCGCGGCCTGATCGCGAAGGGCAACGAGTGGGTCTTAAACGCGCGCCTCGCCGACGCGAGATTCTTCTTCGACGAGGATCGCCGCACGCCACTCGATGCCCGCCTGCCCGAGCTTTCGCGCCTCTCTTTCCAGGATCGGCTCGGGGACTACCGGCAGAAGACCGAAAGAGTCCAGCGACTCGCGGACACGATCGCGCACGCGATCGGTCGGCCGGATCTCGTCGAGCCGGTCCGGACCGCCGCGAACCTCGCGAAGGCGGACCTGACGACCCGAATGGTCCGGGAGTTCACGGATCTGCAGGGGATCGTCGGAGGCATCTACGCGCGACTGGAGGGGTACCCCGAAGCGGTCTGGAAGGCGATCTACGAGCACTACCGGCCCGCGAGCGGGTCCGACGAGCCGCCGCGCGAGCTGACCGGAGCCATCCTCGCGGCCGCCGACAGGTTCGACACGCTCGGCGGGCTCTTCCGGCTGGGCCAGGTGCCCACGGGCTCGCGCGATCCTTACGGTCTGCGTCGCGCGGCGTCCGGAATCGTCGCGATCGTCGTCGGACGTCAGTGGCAGGTCCACTGGAAGCCGGTCGCGCGCGAGGCGCTCTCCCAGTACCCCGCCGAGCTGCCCGGCCCGAAGATCGAGGAGGCGCTCACCGAGCTCGAGAAGTTCTTCTCCGAGCGCCTGCGCCACCTCCTCGACCGTCGCGGCCACTCCCACGACGAGATCTCGGCCGTTCTCGAGGCGGACGGCTGGGACTTCTCGGACGCGGCGGATCGCGCCTCCGCGCTCGCAGAGGCGCGGCGCGGTACGGACTTCCGCGCGCTGATCCTCGCCGCCAAACGGATCCGGAACATCCTCGGGGAGGAGACGGCCGTTTCGCCCGACCCGACGCTCTATCGAGAAGACGCGGAGCGGCAGCTCGCCGCGGACTTCCTGCAGGCGCGCCAGCTCGTCCAGTCGCTCGCCGCCTCCCGGCGCTATCGCGACGCGATGGAGACGATCGCCTCGCTCGCCCCGTCCCTCGATCGCTTTTTCGTGGACGTCCTCGTCAATGCGCCGGAGGAAGACCTGCGGCGCAACCGGCACGCGCTTCTCGGCGCCATCCAGCGGGAGTTCGCCGGCCTGGCCGACTTCTCGGAGATCGTGGTCGAGAAGTAGCGGCCGATTCGCATCACGCGCGTCCTTTCTTGACCTTCCTCCCGCGCTCGGGGAGGATGCGCGCATGAAAAAGAAGCCTCGGGGCAAGCGGGCCCCCGCGCGCCGCCGAAAAGAGTCCCGCGCCGCCGGGCGCAAGGGAGTGTTCTTCTTCGGCGACGGGCGCGCCGAAGGGGCCGGGAAGGGAAAAGAGCTCCTGGGCGGCAAGGGCTTCGGGCTCGCCGAGATGACCGCTCTCGGGATACCGGTTCCTCCCGGCTTCACGATTTCGACCGAGGTCTGCGCCCACTGGACGTCGCGCGGGAAGTATCCGGCGGGGCTCGAGCGGGAAGTCGAGACCGCACTCGCGCGCGTCGAGAAGGGGCTCGGCAAGAGGTTCGGAGGCGGCTCCGAACCGCTCTTCGTGTCGGTGCGATCCGGGGCTCGGGCCTCGATGCCCGGCATGATGGACACGATCCTGAACCTCGGGGTGAACGAGAAGACTGCCGCCGCGTTCGCGAAGCTCGCCGGGGAGCGCTCGGCTTACGACTGCTGGCGGCGCTTCACGCAGATGTACGGAGACGTCGTGCTCGGGACCGGCAAGGCGCCTTTCGAGAAGGCGATCGCCCGGGCCCGCGAGAAGGAGGGCGTTCGAACCGACGCGGAACTTTCGGCGGCGGCGCTGCGCCGCCTGGTCGACGAATTCCAGGAGATCGTCCGCAAGGAAACGGGAGAGTCCGTCCCGCAGGACCCGCTTCAGCAGCTCTGGGGGGCGATCGGCGCCGTCTTCGGTTCGTGGAACAACGAGCGCGCCCGGACCTACCGCAAGCTGAATCGGATTCCGGAGAGCTGGGGAACCGCGGTCAACGTGCAGGCCATGGTCTTCGGAAACCTCGGGGAGGACTCCGCGACGGGCGTCGCGTTCACGCGCGATCCCTCGACCGGGGAGAAGAAGTTCTACGGCGAGTACCTCGCCAACGCGCAGGGGGAGGACGTCGTCGCGGGAATTCGGACGCCGCATCCGATCGGATCGAACGGGGATGGGACGTCGCTCGAGGAGACGATGCCCCGCGCCTACAAGGAGCTCCAGCGCGTTCGGGGGCTCCTCGAGAAACGCTTCCGCGACATGCAGGACCTCGAATTCACGATCGAGAAGAAGCGCCTCTACCTGCTGCAAACGCGAAACGGCAAGCGCACCGGGTTCGCCGCGGTCCGGATCGCGACCGACATGGTGGACGAGCGGCTGATCTCGGAAGAGGAGGCGCTCACGCGCGTCGAGCCGGAGCAACTCGTGCAGCTGCTCGCACCGGTCTTCCCCGTGAAGGAGAAGGAAGCCGCGATGAAGTCGGGCCGCTTCCTGGGGAAAGGGCTGCCGGCAGGCCCCGGAGCGGCCTGCGGACGGATCGCCCTGACCGCGAAGAAGGCGGTCGCGATGGCCGGAGACGGAAAGCCCGTCATCCTCGTGCGCGAGGAGACTTCGCCCGAGGACATCGCGGGCATGCACGCCGCCGTGGGGATCCTGACCACCCGCGGAGGCGCGACCAGCCACGCGGCGGTCGTCGCTCGCGGCATGGGGAAGACCTGCGTCGTCGGAGCGGGCGAGATCGCGGTGGACGAGGATGCGCATCGCATCCGCGCGAAGAACCTCTCGGCGGCCGAAGGGGACTGGATCTCGATCGACGGGACGACGGGGGAGGTGCTCCTGGGCGAGCTTCCGACGCGCCCCTCCGAAGTCCTCCAAGTGGCGCTCGAGAAGAGCCTGCCCGCGGAGAAGTCGGTGACCTACCGCGCTTTCGACCGGATCCTGAAGTGGGCGGACAAGCGCCGGCGGCTGGGCGTGCGCGCCAACGCGGACACGCCGACCGACTCGCGGGTCGCGGTCGTCTTCGGCGCGGAGGGCATCGGCCTCTGCCGCACCGAGCACATGTTCTTCGAGGAGTCGCGCATCCTCGCCGTGCGCGAGATGATCCTCGCGGAAACGCCCGAGGGGCGGCGCGCGGCGCTCGCGAAGATCCTTCCGATGCAGCGCGAGGACTTCGTCGGGATCTTCCGCGAGATGGGGAGCCGGCCGGTCACCATCCGCCTCCTCGACCCGCCGCTGCACGAGTTCCTACCGAACGAGGACGAGGCGATCGCGAAGACGGCGGCGCAGTTGAAGGTCACGCCGGACCGGCTCCGCGACCGCGTGCGGCAGCTCCACGAGGCCAACCCGATGCTCGGGCATCGCGGCTGCCGGCTCGGCATCACGCACCCGGAGATCTACGAGACGCAGGTCCGGGCCATCTTCGAGGCCGCCGCGGAGGCGGTCCGCGCCGGGGGGGCGCCGAACCCGGAAATCATGATCCCGCTCGTCGGAACGAAGCCGGAGTTCGACCGCCTGAAGGCGCTCGTCGACGAGACGGCGAAGAAGATCGAGGCGGAGGGCGGGAAGAGGATCGCCTACAAGACTGGAACGATGATCGAGATCCCTCGCGCAGCGCTTCAGGCCGCCTCGATCGCCGAAGACTGCGAGTTCTTCTCCTTCGGAACGAACGACCTGACCCAGATGACGTTCGGGTACTCGCGCGACGACGCGGCATCTTTCCTGCCGGCATACATCGAGAAGGGGATCCTTCCGGAAGATCCCTTCGCGAGCCTCGATCAGGCCGGCGTGGGGGAGCTGGTGGCCCTGGCGACGCAACGGGGACGCGAGGCGAACCCGAAGTTGAAAGTCGGCGTCTGCGGCGAGCACGGCGGCGATCCGCACTCGATCGAGTTCTTTCACGCGGTCGGTCTCGACTACGTCTCCTGCTCTCCGTACCGGGTCCCGGTCGCCCGTCTGGCCGCCGCCCGCGCCGCCATCTCGGAAGGGAAGGGCGGCGTCGCCATGACGGCGTAGAGAATGGGATTTCTCTTCTTGCTTTTCGTGATGGCGGCGCCCGCATCCGGTGAGCCGGCGGACCTGGTCCTCCTGTCGGCGAAGATCTGGACGGGAGATCCCCGCCGTCCCGAGGCCTCGGCCCTCGCCGCGCGGGACGGCCGGATCGTCGCGATCGGTAGCGACGCCGAGATCGCGTCGCTCAGGGGAGGGAAGACGGTCGCGATCGACGCCCGCGGCCGGCGCGTCGTGCCCGGGATGATCGACTGCCACACGCACATGTCCATGGGCGGACTGGATCTCCTGGCCCTCGATCTGCGAAAGACGCGGGACCCGGCGGAGTTCACGAGCATGGTTGCGGCTTACGCGGCGAAGCAGGCGCCGGGCGTCTGGCTGACCGACGGCGCGTGGGACCACGAGCAGTGGACGCCGCCGCGCCTGCCGACGAAGGCGCTTCTCGATCCGGCGACCGGCGATCGTCCGGCCTGCTTCCAGCGGCAGGACGGGCACATGATGGTCTGCAACAGCCTCGCGCTGAAGCTCTCGGGCATCGACCGGTCGACGCCCGATCCGCCCGGCGGCGTCATCGTCCGCGACGCGGCGGGCGAGCCGACCGGCGTCTTGAAGGACGCCGCGATGAGCATTCCGTTCAAGGTCCGGCCGGCCCGCACGAAGGCGGAGATCGTCGCGGGACTGCGCGCCGCCGTGGCGCACGCGGGGAAGAACGGCGTCACGTCGGTGCAGGACCTGCCGGGCGACCCGATGGATCTTCCGGCCTGGGAAGAGATCCGGCGATCGGGCGCGCTGACCGTGCGCGTCAACTACCGGCCTTCGATCACGGACTGGGCGGCCGCGAAGAAAGCGCAGACCGACTACCGGCAGGACGAGTGGCTCAAAGTCGGCGGCGTGAAAGGTTTCATGGACGGGGCGCTCGGCGCCGGGACCGCCGTCATGTTCGAGCCTTTCTCGGACGACCCGGGCAACTCGGGCCTCCACGCCGCCGAGGCGATTCCGCTTTCCAGGATCGAGGAGCGCATCGCTGGCGCCGACGCCGCGGGGCTGCAGGTCGAAGTGCACGCCATCGGCGACAAAGCGATCTTGGAGCTCCTCGACATCTACGCCCGCGTCGCGAAGAAGAACGGGCCGAAGGACCGCCGGTTCCGGATCGAGCACACCCAGCACCTGCGCCGGGACGAGGTTCCGCGCTTCGCGGAGCAGGAGGTCATCGCCTCGATGCAGCCGTACCACGCGGTGGACGACGGGCGCTGGGCCGACCGGCGCCTCGGGAAGGAGCGGGCGCGCGGGGCCTACGCGTTCCGCTGGCTTCTCGACGCGAAGGCGAAGGTCGCCTTCGGGTCCGACTGGGACGTGGCGCCGCTTTCGCCGATCCTCGGGATCGCAGCGGCGGTCACGCGCGCCACGATCGACGGAAAGCAGCCGGGCGGCTGGGTGCCGGAGCAGAAGATCCGGCCGGAGGAAGCGCTCCGCGCCTACACGGTCACCGCCGCGTATGCTGCCTTCGAGGAGAAGGACAAGGGGTCGATCGAGGTCGGAAAGCTCGCGGACTTCGTCGTGCTGTCGGGCGATCCTCTGACGGTTCCCGCGGCGGAGATCGAGAAGATCGCCGTGGACGAGACCATCGTCGGCGGCCGCGTCGTCTACTCGCGCCGGTAGCGCGGTACGCGGCGACTCCCGGTTTTCCGCGGGGCGCGCTTCGATAGACTCGCTTCGTGGCGAGGATCCGCCGGCTGACCGGAGAGGTGATCGACCGGATCGCCGCCGGTGAGGTCGTCGAGCGGCCGGCCTCGGTCGTGAAGGAACTCATCGAGAACGCGCTCGACGCCGGCGCCTCGCGCATCGAAATCGAGATCGACGGCGGCGGAATCGAACGGATCCGCGTGCGCGACGACGGAAGCGGCAAGTCGCCGGAGGACGCCCGGCTCTCGATCGAGCGCCATGCGACGTCGAAGATCGCGTCGGACCGCGACCTCGTGTCGGTGTCGAGCTTCGGCTTCCGGGGCGAGGCGCTCCCCTCGATCGCTTCGGTCTCGCGTTTCCAGCTGACGAGCTCGGACGGCTCCTCACCCGAGGCGCTCCGACTCCGAATCGAGTACGGCACGCCGCCCGCCGAGGAACCGGCGGCGCGTCCGCGCGGCACCGACGTTCTCGTGGAAGGCCTCTTCGAGCGCACGCCGGCCCGGCGCAAGTTCCTCTCTTCGCCCGAGGCGGAAGGCCGCGCGGCGGCGCTCGCCGTGACGAAAGCGGCGCTCGCCGCGCCGTCCGTCGCGTTCTTCCTCCGCGCGAAGGACCGGAAGATCCTCGACGCGCCTGCGGCGGTCGACCGCGCCGCCCGCATCCTGCAGGTGTTCGGGCGCGAGACGCTCGGCGACCTCGTCGAGTTCGAGGCGAGAGCCGGGGGTTTGCGTCTCACGGGGTACGTGACCCGCGGGTCGATCACCTTCGCCTCGCGTCGCAACCAGCACCTCTTCGTCAACGGGAGGCCGGTGGACGACCGGTCGATCGCGCGGGCGATCGGTCAGGCCTCGCGAGACGCCATCCGCACCGACCGGCATCCGGCCGTCTTTCTCTTCCTGACCGCCGAGCCCGGCGCGGTGGACGTCAACGTGTCCCCGGCCAAGACGCAGGTGAGGTTCGCGGACTCGGGAACCGCCTACCGCCTCGTCTATCACGCTCTCCACTCCGCTCTCCTTTCGGGCAAGGAGGAGCGGCGCCTCGCGGCGGTCCCGGCCGAGCCCTCGGTGTCGGAGCCGGCGGCGAGCTACGGCGACGCGGCGGCGCCCGCGCCCAACCAGCCCGTGGGCGTCCCGCCGATCGCCCGCCCCGAGCCGCCGCCCCCTCTCCCGAAGCCGCCGGAGATCCTTCCGATCGGCCAGCACCGCGAGTCGTACATCCTGGCGAGCGGGCCCGAAGGGCTTCTCATCATCGACCAGCACGCAGCGCACGAACGGATCCTCTACGAGCGCATTCGCGACCGGATCTCTTCCGGCCGCATGCTCTCGCAGCGACTCCTGCTCCGGGTGCTCTTCGAAGCTTCTCCCGAGGAGGTGGAGACGATCGCGGGGCGCTTCGAGGAGCTCAAGGGGGCGGGGTTCGAGATCGAGCCGATGTCCGGGCGTTCCTACGCGATCGCTTCGCTGCCCGCGGAGGCGACCGACCGGGACCCCGCGGAGACGCTGCACGACGCGCTCGCGACCCTGGCCGAAGGCGGAGCCGCGACACCCGAGGAGCGGCGCGACCGCCTCTCCGCGAGCCTCGCTTGCCGTTCCGCGGTGACCATTCGCTATCACCTCGCGCCGGAGGAGATCCGACGCCTCTTGAGCGACTGGATCAAAGCCGCGGACCGCTTCACCTGTCCGCACGGGCGGCCGGTCGTCCTGTCGATGAGCGAGGAGGAGCTCGAGAAGTACTTCAAGAGGAAGTAGTCGGTTATCAGTTCCGGAACGGAAAACCGATGACTGAAAACTGATAACTTCCGCCCCCATGAACAGAAGACACTTCCTTCACGGCGTGGCGGCCGGCGCCGCGACACTCGCGCTCCCGACGACCCCGAAGAAGAGCTCGTCCGGTTCCGGCCTCGCTCCCGTGCTCGCGGAGGTCGAGAAGCGGCACGACGAAGCCGTGGCGCGCCTCCAGGCCTGGATCCGCCAGCCTTCGATCGCGGCGGAGAACCGGGGCATGGCCGAGGGGTGCGACCTACTCATCCGGATGCTCACGGAGGCCGGCTTCGATCGCGCGGTGCGCGTGCCGACCGACGGCCAGCCGGGCGTCTTCGCGACGCTCGACGCGGGCGCGCCTCGAACCGTCGGCCTCTACTTCATGTACGACGTCAAGCAGGTGGATCCCTCGGAGTGGTCCTCGCCCCCGTTCGACGCGGCGATCGTCGAGAAGACCGGGCTGGGCAAGGTCGTCATGGGGCGCGGCGCCGTGAACCAGAAGGGGCCGGAAGCCGCCTTCCTGGCCGCGCTCCACGCGTACAAGGGGGTCGGGCGGAAGCTCCCCGTGAATCTCGTCTTCGTCGCGGAAGGGGAGGAGGAGATCGGCTCGCCCCACTTCCCGCAGATCGTGCGCCGGCCCGAGGTCGCGCAGGCGCTCTCGAAGTGCAACGGGGTCTTCATGCCGAGCGCCTCCCAGGGACTCGACGGCGCCGTGACCGTTTCGCTGGGCGCCAAGGGCGTCATCGAGTGCGAGCTGACCTCGAGCGGCGAGCTCTGGGGCCGCGGCCCGAAGAAGGACATCCACTCGAGCAACAAGGCGCGCGTGGACAGCCCCGCCTGGCACTTGGTCCAGGCGCTCGCGACGCTCGTCTCGCCCGACGGCAACACGCCGGCGATCGAGGGGCTGGCCGACCGGGCCCGCCCGATCTCCCCGACCGAGAAGGCCATGATCGCGGAAGCCGCGCGGCGTCTCGACGAGAACGTGGCGAAGCAGCAGATGGGGGTCGATCGCTGGATCGGCGACGCCGGCTGGCAGCAGGCGTTGGAGCTCCTCGTCTCGCGCCCGACCGTGAACATCGAAGGCCTCGTCGGCGGATACACCGGGCCGGGCGGCAAGACGATCCTGCCGCACAAGGCGGTCGCGAAGCTCGACCTGCGGCTCGTTCCCGACATGAAAGCCTCCGAGGCGCTCGCGGCGTTGAAGGCGCACCTCGAGAAGAAGGGCTACAAGGACATCGACGTCAAGATGACGGGCGGCTACGACCCGACGAGCACCGCCGCCGACGCGGCTTTGATCCGCGCGCAGGTCTCCGTCCTGAAGCGCTCGGGAATCGATCCCGTGATGTGGCCGAGAAACGCCGGCTCGTGGCCCGGATACGTTTTCACGGAGGAACCTCTGAAACTGCCGGCCGGTCACTTCGGCCTCGGCCACGGCAGCGGCGCGCACGCTCCGGACGAGTACTACGTGATCGAGTCGTCGAACCCGAAGGTCCAGGGGTTCGACGGAGCGGTGCGATCGTTCGTCGAATACCTCGGGGAGCTCGCCGTCGTCCCGAGCGGCTAAAACCTAGAACTTCGGCGCAGCCGGCCCCGGGCCCGGGAGAAGCGTCGCTTCCTCGCGCCCCCACTCCTCGAGCACGAGCCGCGCGACGCGGGCGCCGTCGAGCTCGAAGACGACGAAACCGAGCGGGCTTCCGGCGATCCGGAATCGCGTCGGCGAGACCGGGACGAGAGGCGCCGGGCTCTCCCCGTCGAAGGACAGCGTGAGGCCCGCTCCGGCCGCGGCGACGCGGACGATGGTGCGACCGTCCTCGGAGCGGAACGTGCCCGAAAGCGGTACCAGAGCCGCCGATTCGACCCGAACCGGTACCAGCTTCGGGATCTCCGTCGGAAACGCCGGACGGTGGAGCGCCGCGACGCACCGCGCATCGAGGCCGTCGGCGGTCCCGCGCTCGACGAACTCGGATCGCAGATTCGAGATGCAATCGCGATCCTCGAGACCCTGGAACGAGTGGCCGCCGTCCGGGACGACGAGGTGGCGGCTGTGCGGGAGCGTTCGCGCCACCTGATCGCCGTTGGCGGGCGGAGTCACGGGGTCGAGCGCGCCCGAGAAGATCAGCACCGGCTTGTCCGAGCTGACGGGCGAGCGATAGTCCGCGGGGATCGCTCCCCGCCGCCAGAGAGCGCAGGCCGCGCTCTGCTCGCGCGCGCGATAGTCGCCGAGAGCCGTACCGGACGCTTCGCGCGAGGCCTGCCGGAGGTCGACCCAGGGGAGGTCTTCGGCGCACGTCACGGACAGATAGAGACCGATCGACCCGCTGTCGACGATGTTTCGCCGGAAGAAGAGTGCCATCTCGGCGAGCGGCCGGAGGTCGCCCGCGGCCCCGGCGTGCACGAAGGCGGGGATCCACTGCGCGCCGGCGGTGGAGTAGGCGAGGTACCGGAGAGTCTCGGCCGCGACGTCCCGGGAAAGCCGCACCGTCGTCGAGGCGGCGGTGTCGGGATGGAGGATCTCGACGCCCGCGGGCGTTCGAGCGAGCCGTTCGATCAGGCGCGCGAGATCCTGCCGTCCGTCGGGAAACGCCTTGCGGCACGTCTCCTCGCCGCGGCACTCGTCGAGGACGCCTTCGAGCGCGCGCTGCGTGTCCCGCGCGAAGTGCAAAGGCATCGATTGGTCGACCGGCGAGACGCCGTGCAGGATGACGCACCGGACGCGGTCCGGATGCCGGCGCAGATAGACGAGCGCGGCGCGGGTGCCGTACGAAACGCCGAACAGGTCGAGGGACTCGTAGCCGAGCGCCGCGCGTACGTCGTCGAGATCGTCCGCGGCGATCGAGGTCGTGTAGAGCGCGAGGTCGGCGGACGGCTCGAGACGCATCCGGCAGCGCCGCGCCGCGTCGGCCGGAATGAACTCGCGGAGGAAGTTCCCGAGGTCGCTCTTCGGGCCGAAGATCTCGCAGGCGAGCGAGTTCGACTTCCCGGTGCCCCGCTGGTCAACGAGCAGGATGTCGTGCCGCTCCCGGATCCGGGCGAGCTCGTCCGCGAGGCTGGAGGCGTCGCTCGCGGCCGCCTCTCCCGGTCCTCCTTCGAGAAACGTGAGCGCGTCGGGAGCCGCGGGGCCCCTGGTTGCCGGAAGAACGACGACGTTCAGCTCGATCCGCCGTCCGCTGCCGGCCGCGCGGTTTTCCCAGACCGAAAGGCTTCCGCAGCGCCCGCCCCCCTCGACTCCTGGAATGTCGCAGGGAGAAAGGGTGAGCGCCGGGCTCGCCGAAGCGACGCGGGCTTCGAGGAGAAACGGCGTAAGGAGGAGCGCCGCAAGCGCCGTGCGCCGGCCGACGCGGGTTCTCGGAACCGAGAGTCCCTTGCGAGTCAACCGGCGCCGGAGGCCGAGCATTGCGGGCCGCAGCTTACGGCATGTCGCTCCGCGGCGGCATACCCACGCCGGCCGCGTTCTCGCTCCGCTTCTTTCGAACGTGGGTGAAGATCAGGATCAGCCCGAGCAGAATGATGGCCGCCGGGCCTCCCCATTCGCCGACCCAGTCCCAGAAGGCCTCGAGGTCGAGATAGCGGTCCGCGAGCCAAAGAGTGCCGAGCCCGACGAGGATGACGCCC
>JBKPSZ010000358.1:0-7831 GCA_046735265.1 Acidobacteriota bacterium
GACCCGAGTCGCGGGTTCGCGCGAGGCTACTCCCTCGTCGTCTACGGCCCATACGGGCCCCTGTCGCAGGCTTGGGGCGACGCGCGACCCGTGGCATGGGGTGCGAACCACCATCGCGAGATGCGCCGGCGCTTCGCGCACACGGTCGGCATCGCTGTGATGTGCGAGGACCTGCCGGAGGAATCGAACCGGGTCGAGCTCGACCCGGGGAGCCACGACCGTCACGGCATGCCGGCCGCGAAGGTCACTTACCGTTTCGGCAAGAACACCCTTCCCATGCTTGCTCACGGCGCCGCGATGGCGCGCCGCGCGCTCGAGGCGGCCGGCGCCGTCGAGATCCTGAAGGCACCGGAGCCGGGCGTCTTCGCGCATCTGATGGGCACCGCGCGGATGGGAAAGGACCCGAAAACGTCCGTGGTGGACGGTCACAACCGGGCGCACGACGTCCCGAATCTCTACGTGGTCGACGGCAGCTCCTTCGTCACCAGCGCCGCTGTGAACCCGACCTCGACGATCGGAGCGCTGGCACTGCGGGCGGCCGATGGAATCTGGGATTCGCGTCCGGACTGGGTGTGACGGTCGGATGCGGGCGGGCCGGGCGCGGTGCCGCGGTGTCTGGACCTGAGCTTCTAAACCGCGGTTCCGGACCCGTTCGCGAAATATCTCCTCTCGATTTCCTGCGCGATCGTCAGCGCGTCGGGATCGGAAGACACCCGCACGATCGCATCTCCCGCGCCGACCTCTCCCTCCTCGAGGACGCGGAGATAGAAGCCGAGGCGCCGGCTCTCGAGAAGCTGGCGAACGAAGGTGGGGGAGCCGGCCTTCAACCCCATCTTGAAGCACGGCCCGCGCGGCGATGTCACCTGAACGACCGCGCTCCCGACCCGGAAGGCGTCGCCGACGCGCACGTCCGTCTCGAGAAGGCCTTCGGTCGTGAAGTTCTCTCCGAAGAAGCCGGGGGAGAGATCCGGCCGCGCGAGGACCTCGCGGAAGTGCGCGTAGTGCTCCCAAGGGTAGGCGTACACGGCGCGGTTCGGGCCACCGTGATAGCGCTTGTCGATCTGAACGTCTCCGGTGAGGGTCAGCCTCGTTAAGGCGACGCGATCGGCGACCGGCTCCTTGAAGATCCCGGTCGGGATTTCCCGGCCGCGGGTGCGGAAGGCGCGCGTCGCCGCGAGGTTCAGGGAACGGAGACGCGCGCCCGCCACGCCTTCAAGTACGACGAGCGGGGCGCCGCGGATTCGGCCGCGGCCACCGCGGGTTAAGATCGCGCGCCGAACGCCGCCAGAAGAGAGCCGTGATGCAACATTTTTTCCTCGCCGCCGGAATCCTGTTCGCGATCGGATCGGCCGGTCCCTCACCGCAATCCGGCGCGCCCGCGTCGGCCGAAGCCGCGCCCCCGACCGCGGCCGAGCGCACGCGCGGGCTCGAGCGGCGGGACGGGTTCCTCCCGTTCTACTGGGACGCGCGGCGAGGACAGATCCTCCTCGAGACGTCGTCGGTCGAGGGAGATTTTCTCTACGGTACGGGGCTCGCGGGGGGCGCGGGCCTGCTCGAAGTCGATCTCGACCGCGGCAACCTCGGCGATCTGGGCGTCTGCCGTTTCGAGCGCGTCGGACCGCGGGTCCTCCTGCTGCGGCTGCAGACGACGCACGCGAGCGGCGTCGAGGACCGCGAGCGAACGCGCGTCGTCGAGGAGTCGTTCCCGATCTCGGTGCTCGCTTCGCTGCCCATCATCGCGGAAGAGGGGGACCGCGTCCTGGCCGACGCCACCGCGTTCGTTCTCGAGGATGCGCGAGTGCTTCCCGCCCTGAAAGCGGCGCGCGCCGGCGAGTGGAAGCAGGACTCCTCCCGGTCTGCTCTTCGCCTCGAGCGCTCGGGGGCATTCCCGCTCAACACCGAGATCGAGACGATGCAGACTTTCGTCGCCGAGCACGCGCCTCCCGCGGTCGCCGAAGTGCTTCCCGACGGGAGGACGATGAGTCTCTCGGTTCACCACACCTTTCGCCGGCTGCCGGAGCCCGGGTACCGGCCGCGGCCTTTCGATCCCCGCGTCGGCTTCATCCCGGTTCGCCGGGTGGATCACACCGCTCCCTTCACCGAGCCGATCGAGAAGTACCTCGCGAGCCGGTGGCGACTCGAAAAGAAGGACCCGTCCGCCGCGGTCTCCGAGCCGGCCGCTCCGATCGTCTATTACCTGGACCGCGGCATCCCCGAGCCCGAGCGGACCGCGATCCGCGAGGCCGCGCTCTGGTGGAACCACGCCTTCGAGCAGGCCGGCTTCCGCAACGCGCTCGTCCTCCGCGATCTGCCGCCCGGCGCGACGTTTCTCGACGCGCGCTATTCGGGAATCGAGTGGATCCATCGCGCCGAGCGCGCCTGGTCGATCGGTGACAGCCAGGTCGATCCGCGCACGGGAGAGATCCTGCACGCCGTGGCGCGAATCGACTCGCACCGCCGGCGCACGACGTCGCGCCTGTGGCGAAACCTGGAGCCGCCCGGATCGCGGCGCGCCTGCCTCGCCGCCGATGCTCCCGATCTCTCGCTTCTCGCAGCGGCCGCCGAGGGCGCCGGGGAGGAGGCGCTCGTGCTCCAGCGCCTCGCTTACCTCTCGGCGCACGAGGTCGGCCATACGCTCGGCCTCGAGCACAACTGGGCGGCGACGACGTTCGGCTGGGGCTCCGTCATGGACTACCTCGCTCCGAACGTCCAGACGAAAGGGGACGCCCTCGACCTCTCGGATGCGTACCCGAAGGACGTCGGTTCCTACGACCGCCTCGCGATCGCCTGGGGATACACGCCCGAGAGCGATCCCGCGCGCCTCGACGCGATCGTGCGGGAGGGCTACGCGAAGGGCATCGTCTATCCGCTCGATTCCGATCCGCGCTGGGCCGAGTACGACTGGGGCTCCGATCCGGTCGCCTGGCTCGCGACGACGCAGCGCGTGCGACGCGTGATCCTCTCCCGCTTCGGTGCCGGACAGCTCGCGCCGGGGGAGTGGATCTCGAGCCTCCAGGAACGATTCAATCTCGCGTACCTGTACCACCGGTTCGGAATCCAGGCGGCCCAGCAGTTCGTCGGCGGCCAGTTCCAGACCGGCGCCGCGGCGGGCGACGGCCAGACTCCGCTCGTCTGGGTCCCGGCGGCCAAGCAGCGCGAGGCGCTCGACCTCCTGCTCGCGGCCCTCGAGCCCGAGAACCTGGACATTCCCGACCGCGTGCTCGCCGCGCTCCTCCCCGAGCCCTCCGCGACGCGGCCGAGCCGCGAGCGGTTCGCTTCGGAGGCGGGGCCGGCTTTCGACCGCCTGACGGCGGCGCGAATCCTCTCGAGCCTGATCGTGGACCCGCTCCTCGATCCGGCGAGAGCCGAGCGTCTCGCGCTCGCCGAAGGACCCGACGCTCTGACGCTCGATCGGATGCTGGCGCTTCTCATCAGTTCGACCTTCGACGCGAAACCGGACGCGAGCGAGCGGCTCGCCTCGCTCCGCCGCGTGGCGCAGCGGCAGGTGGTCGACGCCCTCCTCGATCTCGCCGCGCGCGAGGACGTCCCGTCCTCGGTCCGATCGAGCGTCTGGGCGCGGATCGTGCGCCTGCGCCGATCGCTCGCCGCGCGCCGCTTGTCCGACGGCCCGCCGGAGGCGCACCGCGCGCTCCTCGAGCGGGACCTGACGGAATTCCTCGAGAAACCGGAGACGCGCAAGGTCCGTCCGAAGAAGCTCGAGGTCCCGCCGGGGCGTCCGATCGGTGAGAGCGGGATCAGCGGCGAGTCGGGATCTCTCTCTCCTCCCCGCTGAGGGCGCGGCCCGCTTCCGGCGTCACCGTTCGCAGATTCAGGTCGCGCTGCGGGAACGGGATCTCGATTTCGTTCTCGGTGAGCACCCGGTGCACCGCGCGGCGGACGGCGCTCTGGAGCGCGGCGGCCTGTTCGTAGCGGGCGACCCAGACCTGAAGCACGAAATCGAGCGAGCTCTCTCCGAACCCGACGAAGTACGCGGCGGGCGCCGGGTCGGGCAGGGCCTCCGGGTGGTCGCTCGCGGCCTGGAGGAGAAGGCCGATCACCTTCTCCGGGTCGGTTCCATAGGCCACGCCCACGCGAATTTCGATCCGCCGCTGCCGGTCGGAAAGGGTCCAGTTGACGACGCTCTTCGAGATCAGATCGGCGTTCGGAACGACGACCTCGGCCCCCTCTCCCGTCGCGATCGTGCTCGACCGCATCCCGATTCGTTTGACCTGGCCGACGAGCGTGCCCACGTCGATGTAGTCCCCGACCTGGATCGGCCTCTCGAAGAGGAGGATCAGGCCGGAGACGAAGTTCTGCACGATGTTCTGCAGGCCGAAACCGAGGCCGACGCCGAGCGCACCGGCGAGAAGCGTGAAGCGCGAGAGGCTGATGCCGGCGGCGCTGAAAGCGAGACCGAAACCGGCGAGGAGGATTGCGTAGCGCGCCGTCGTCGAGATCGTGAACGGCACCCCCCGCGGAAGGTGCAGCCGCGGAAGAACCTCCCCCTCGAGCACGAAACGAACGAGCGCGGCGAGGAGAAAGGTTCCCGCGAGGACGGCGAAGAACGTCAGGATTCCCGTCACCGAGATCGACGCCGACCCGATCTGGAGCGTCGACTGGAGGGCCGTTTCGCCCCAGTCCGCCGCCGGTCCGCCGAGGCCGAAGACGGCGAGCGCCCAGTAGGCCCACTGGATCGTCAGGACGGTCGAGAGCGCGCGCCGCAAGAAGCGCCGGATCGCTTCGGAGCGGCTCTGGACGACGCGCAGGGAGCGGCTCGCACGCGTCGCGAGAAGCGTGCTCAGGAAGCCGTAGAGAAGCCCGTAGACCCCGAGCGAGATGAGCCCGACCGAGAGCGATCCGATGACCCCGTTGCGAAGGAGCCGCGCCGGTTCGACGTAGCCCACGATGGCGAGCAGGAGGGCGACCGCGAGCAGCCCGACCGAGAGGGCGAGAACGAGCGTGATGGCACGCTGCCAGCGTCCTTGAAAAACCGGCTTCCAGACGCCGGAGCGCAGATCCGCCGCGAGCGTGGCGGCGACGGCGCCGGCCTGGAGGGTCAGGACGAGACGGTCGAGAAGCGGGTCCTGCTCGAAGAGGTACCGGAGCGGGAAGAGACACGCGGCCGCCGTGAGGATCCAAAGCGATCGTTGCACGCCGCGGCCGAGGAGCTTCGAGAGGAGAAGCGCCGTCGACAGGATCGCGAGAAGCCAGACGGCGTCCCGAAAGAGATTCGGGGCGGTGCCCGACGGCCGCGTCCACGCGAGGAGCATCAGGGCGGACAGCGTGGCGGCGGCGAGCGGGCGCTCGATCAGCCGGACCGGCGCGCGCGCGAACGGATCGGCCTTCGCGCACTCCTTCGCGGCGCCGCGGAGCGCGAACAGGAGAGCGAGGCCGATCGCCATGAAGATCGAGAACCGGACGGCGATCCAGCTTCCGTTCTCGGCCAGGAAGGCTTCGAGACGGCGCAGGTCGCGCCCGATCCTTTCCTTCGCCGCCCGACCGACCGGACGTCCGGCCGAGGCGACGCGCCAGATCGGCCCCTCGGAGATGCCGAAGAGCCGCCGCTGCGCTCCGCGGCGCCGTTCCGACATTTCGACGCGGCCGGCCTCGAGCGCGCTGCGGATCCGGGAAACGCGGTCGAGCTGCGTCAACGCCTCATCGCGCCGGTGCTTGACCTCGGCCCGAAGCGGCTCGATCGACGACGCGATCTCGGAAACGCGGAGCTGGATCGCCGGAGGCGCCGCCTCCTGAACCGTTTCCGGCAGAGTCGCGGACCAGCGGCGCTGCGCGTCGCCGAGGCGAGCGAGCTCCGAGTCGAGCGCCCGAGATCGCGCCGTCAGCGCGAGCTCCAGTTCCGACGCCGACGCCTCGAGATCCCTCAGGTCCAGATCCAGTTCCTGGAGCTCGACGAGCTGGACTTCCTCGGGCTTCGCGAGCGAAGGCCGCTCGAAGAGGCGGGCGAGCCGGCTCTCGGCCCGAGCGATGCGGGCGTCCACGTCCTTGAGCTCGGAGCCGGGCGGAAGCCCGGCCGTCACCTCCCGGCGGAGCGCCTCGAAGCGCTCCGCTTCCGCCGGGATGTCCGAAAGGGGAATGGCCGCCGGGGGAGTCGGGCTCGGCGCGATCGGCGCCGGCGTCCCGGCGGGTGAAGCGACGAAGGGAGAGCCGGGCTTGGAAGCGGTCTCTTGCCGACAGCTGCACGCGGCGATCGCTGCGGATGCCCCGACGAGAAGAACGATCCGCGTCCGGCGGCTCACGAGCCGATCCATCCCCGCACGCGCTCTTCGACGTAAGGGAAGAACGGATTCCAGGTGATCCGGAGGAAGTCGCCGGGCGAGACGGTGAGCACGGACCTCTCGCCGCGCGGCGCGAGGACCCCGAGGTGGATGCCGGCGCCCTGCGCCGAATCGGGCTCGCCGCCGTAGAGCGTGTCGTCGGAGGGGAAAGGCACGGCCACGTGCGAGAGGGAGTAGACGGCAGTCGGCCAGGAGAGATGGAGTGGCCGGCTCGCCGGGGTCTCCGATCCCGCCGCGATCCGCCGCTCGGCGACGTCGAGCGTGTCGGGCCCCTCGTTGGCGATGACGGTGATCGCGTAGCGGCGGCGCGTCGGCGACGAGAGCCGCTTCAGGAGCTCTTCCGAAGCCGGCTGGAGGAACGGGCGGGCGCGCGCCGAGCGGTTGACGTCGAAGAGAACGAGCTCGCTGCCGTTGTCCGGAAGCGCATCGAAGAGTCTCGTGGACACCGCGTCGGTCAGAACCGTCGCGTCCACGAGGGACTGAAAGGCGAGAACGGGCGGCATCGCCCCGAGACGGCCCGCCTGCCCGAGCCGCTCGATCTGCCTTCGGATCTCGTCGGTCAGGCGCGACGTCTGGTATCCCGCGTTCGCCGGGAACGAGTTGTACTTGTACGGGTTGTACTCGGGGAGCACGTCGAGCCATCGCGCCTTCTCGAAGATCGGGATGACCGCGAGCCGGCCCACGAAGCGGGCCAGCCCGGCGGCCGGCGTGACGCCGATCATGGGCGAGAGCAGGACGATGCGGGCCGGCGCCGGGAGCGCGGCGCCTTCCGCGACGTCGAGCGCGTACTGGACGACGAGCGCTCCGCCGTTGGAGTAGCCGACGAGATAGAGCGGTTTGCCCTCACCGATCCGGCTCCGAACGTGTCGGGCGCCGACGCGTGCGGCGGCGCGCCAGTCTTCCCACTGGACCTTCGTCAGCGCTCCCGGGACGGTTCCATGGCCCGGCATCCGGAGCGACAGCGAATAAATGCCGCGGTCGCGGAGGATTTCCGCGAGCCGCCGCATGCTGTAAGGAGCGTCCGTCAGCCCATGGATCAGGAGCGCGCCGCCGCGAATCTCGGGCGGCGCGAGCTCGTACGTGCGGTTCCAGTCGCGAGGGAAGCGGCTCGGGCTCGAGAGACTCCCGGCGAAGTATCGGTTGGAGAGGGTCCGGTCCTCGGGCGCCAGGCGCTCCTCGACCTGTTCGTGAACCTCCCGGAAGACCTGATCCTCGCGGTGCAGGTAGTCCTCCAGAGTGAACGACTCCCTCATTTCCGCGGCGTGCAGCTCCGACGGGGGGACGAACCGGTGCCAGGGCTTCAAGTAGGGCGGCCGACTCGATTCCCAGAGTCGCAAGCCCACGATCGTCAGCAGGATGACCGCAACGAGGATGGCGGCGCGGCGGAGCCAGCGGGGGAGGAAGTCCCGGAATCCTCCGCCGGTGCGCATCCCGGGATCATAGCCGCGTCGCGCATCTCGCCTCCCCTTCCCGTTCGGGAGGTCCGCTCCGGGAACCGCTCGGATCCGAAGGGCCAACTATATCACTTCTGATATAGC
>JBKPSZ010000359.1:0-5774 GCA_046735265.1 Acidobacteriota bacterium
TCTTTCCTCTGGACCCCGCATCGCTCCACCGAATCGGCCGCGAGCTCGGCCGGCGCGTGCTCGCCGGCGGGCGCCGGCCCGTCGTGCTCGGAGGCGACACGAGGGAATCGACCCGTCGCATGATCGGTCAGCTCGCCGCCGGTCTCTCGGAGAGCGGCTGCGCGGTCGCTCCCGCCGGCACGATGACCACTCCGGGGATCGCCGAGCTCGTCCTCGCTTGCGGCGCGGGAGCCGGGATCTCCGTCTCGGCCTCGCACAATCCGTACGAGGACAACGGCGTGAAGATTTTCGGTCCCGACGGCCGGAAGTGGCCGGACGAAGAGGAACAGTCCCTGGAAGCGATCCTCGAGGCGGGGCGGAACTCGCTCGCGGACGCCGCCGTCGACGGCGACGACGGCCCGCCTCCGGATCCGAGTCTGGCCGAGAAGTACCTCGAGCGGCTGGCGAGCTACATGCCCGCGGACCTCTCGGGTCTCTCGGTCGTCGTCGACGCCGGAAACGGCGCCGCGTGGTACCTCGGGCCTCGCGCGCTCGTTCAGGCGGGCGCGCGCGTGATGACGATGTCCGTCGAGCCGGACGGACGGAACATCAACCACGGCTGCGGCGCGCTCCATCCGGAGGGGATGTCGCGACGGACGCGGGAGAGCGCCGCGGCCATGGGAGTCGCCTTCGACGGCGACGCCGACCGCTCGATCTTCGCGGACGAGACCGGCCGGATCTTGGACGGCGACGACGTGCTCTGGATCGTGGCCCGCGAATGGAAACGCGACGGGCGTCTCTCCGCCGGGGGCGTCGTGGGGACGGTGATGTCGAATTTCGGCCTCGAGTCCGCCCTTTCGCGCGAGGGCATCGCGTTCCACCGCGCGGCCGTGGGAGACCGCAACGTCGCGCGAATGATGGAGGAGACGGGAGCGACGATCGGCGGCGAAACCTCGGGTCACATCCTCCTCTCGCTCTCGCCCGCGGGAGACGGCATCCTGACGTCCCTGACGCTCGCGCGGATCCTTTCGGAGAACGGCGGACGGCTCTCTCCTCTGGCGACGCTCGAAAAGGTCCCGCAGGCGCTGCGCAACGTCCGGGCCGCGCGGCGGGTGCCGCTCTCCGAAGTGCCGGCGTTCGAATCCGCCGTGCGCCGGGCCGAGGCGGCCCTGGCCGGGCGCGGCCGCGTTTTCGTGCGCTACTCCGGGACGGAACCGCTCCTTCGGATCCTCGTCGAGGGGACGGAGGAGAAGGAGGTTCGGTCCGTCGCCGACGAGCTCGAGAGCGCCGCGAAGAGCGCGCTCGCGTAACGTCCGAAGCCGGACGCCGGATGAGCTCGATTCGAGCCGTTCTCTTCGACGCCGGCGGGACGCTCATCCACGTGGACGGCGCCCGCGTCTGCGCCGCGGCGGGAACGGCGTGGGAGGAGCAGGCGTTCGAATCCGCGGAAAACCGCGCGGTGTCGGCCGTGCAGAAGTGGGTGCGCGCGCATCCGAGCTCGACCGACGCCGACCGACTCCCGCTCTTCCTGGAGACTCTGCTCGCGGAACTCGGGGTCTCGCCGGAACTGCGCGCGGAGGCCGGGCGGGCCGTGGCGGCCGAGCACCGCCGATCCAATCTCTGGTCGCGTGCCTACTCGGACGCGGCGGCCTCCCTGGAGACGCTCCGGGCGCGCGGCTACAGGCTGGGCGTCATTTCGAACGCCGATGGACGCGTGCGCCGCCTGCTCGAAGAGACGAACCTGTCGGGCCACCTGGACGTCGTCGTCGACTCCTCCGAGGCGGGCGTCGAAAAGCCGGACCCTCGCATCTTCCGCGTGGCGACCGACGCGCTCGGGCTCGAGCCGATGCAATGCGTCTACGTCGGGGACATCTACGAGATCGACGTTCTCGGGGCGCGGGCCGCGGGGCTCGATGCGATCCTGATCGGACCGGGCCATGCGCCGGAGGACGTGACTCGTGTGGCGAACTTGACCGAGCTCGTGGAGCGCCTGCCCTAGCCCCGAGTCACCTCTCCAGATCCGGAATCTCCCCGACGACGGCGTTCGGCTCCTGGAAAACGAGCGCCGTGCCAGAGATCGGCAGGTACACCGCGTGATTGCGCTCGGCGAAGTCGAGCCAGACCTCGTAGTAACCGTTCGACGAGACGGCCATCAGCCGGCCCGGCTTGTTTTTCAGCTCCAGCGTCGGGCAGAAGACGATGACGCGCGCGGGAAGATCCACTGCGAGCCTCCTCGAGGGTTGGCAGATTGAACCATAAAGCGGTTTCCGACCGCCAACCGGGTCAGTCGGAGGGCTTGGAACCGGAGATGCGCTCGGCCATCTCCGGCCAGGTGACGACGGCGACGCCGAGCGCCTGAGCCTTTTCGAGCTTCGAGCCCGCGTCCTCCCCGGCCACCAGGAAGTCCGTCTTCTTCGACACCGAGCCCGAGACGCGGGCGCCCGCGGCCTCGAGCTTCGCCGTCGCCTCTTCGCGCGTGATGCCGTGGAGCGCCCCGGTCAGGACGACCGTCTTTCCGATGAGAGGCCCGGGCTCCGCGCTCCCGGCGCCTTCCCGGAAATTCAGGCCGTGCGCCCGGAGCCTTTCGATGAGCTCGCGGTGGCGGGGGTGCGAGAACCAGGAGCGCACCGTCGCTTCCGTGTTCGGGCCGATCTCCTCGACGGTCTGGAGCTCCTCCTCCCCGGCCGCGGCGAGCGCGTCGAGCGTGTGGAAACGGCGGGCGAGGCTTCGCGCGGCCTTCTCCCCGACGTGCCGGATCCCGAGGGCGAAGAGAAGGCGGGAGAGCTCGCTCTTCTTGCTCGCCTCGATCTCGGCCAGGAGATTCGAGGCGGACTTCTCGCCCCACCTCTCGAGCTCGACGAGATTCTCCGCGCGCAGGTCGTAGATCGAGGCGACGTCGGAGAGCAGCCGCGCCGACACGAGCTGGTCGATGAGCTTCGTCCCCAGCCCCTCGATCCGCATCGCGCGCCGCGAGCAGAAGTGCCGCAGCGCCTCGCGGACGACCGCCGGACACGCCGGGTTCACGCAGCGCGACGCGACCTCGCCCGGCTCCCGGGCGACTGGATCGCCGCAGACCGGGCACCGATCCGGCATCCGAAAGGGAACGGTTCCCTCCGGCCGCTTCTCGAGGAGCACGCGGACGACCTTGGGGATCACGTCGCCTCCCTTTTCGACGACGACGGTGTCCCCGACGCGGACGTCCTTTCGCGCGAGATCCTCGTAGTTGTGGAGCGTCGCGCGCTGGATGGTCGTCCCCGCGAGCTTGATCGGATCGAAGCGCGCGACCGGCGTCAGCGTGCCGGTCCGCCCGACGCCCGCGGTGATCTCGCGCACGACGGTCGTGGCCTCCTCCGCCGGGTATTTGTAGGCGAGCGCCCACCGTGGGGACTTGGCGGTCGAGCCGAGCTCCTCCTGGAGACGCCGGTCGTCCACCTTGATCACGACGCCGTCCGTCTCGAATTCGAGATCGTGGCGCTTCTCGTCCCACTCCTCCAGGAAGGCGCGCACCTCTTCGAAGGAGCCGCAGCGCCGCCAGTGCGGGTTCACCGGGAGGCCCCAGGAGCGCAGCCGCTCGAGGATGCCCGACTGCGTCGGAGGCATCGGACGGAACTCCGCGATCCCGTAGAGCCACGCCCCGAGGCGCCGCCGGGCGGTGATTCGCGAGTCGAGGAGCCGCAGCGTGCCGGCCGCCGCGTTTCGGGGGTTGGCGAAGAGCGGCTCGCCTTCCGCCTCGCGCTCGGCATTCAGCCGTTCGAACGACTTCTTCGGATAGTAGACCTCGCCTCGAACTTCGACCGTCGAATCCTCCGGAATGCGCAGGGGGATCGCGCGGATGGTGCGCACGTTCTCCGTGACGTCCTCGCCCCGAAAACCGTCTCCTCGCGTCGCACCGCGCACGAGCGCGCCCTTTTCGTAGCGGAGCGTGATCGACAGCCCGTCGATCTTGAGCTCCGCGACCCAGCCGGGCGGCTCCATCCCCTCGAGCCCTCGGCGGACCCGGGCGAGCCAGGCCTGCGCCTCTTCCCACGAATAGGCGTTCTCGAGCGAGATCATCGGCACGGCGTGCGTGACCGTCGCGAATTCCTCCGCCGGTTCCCCTCCGACGCGGCGCGCGGGCGAATCCGGAGTCGCGAGCGCCGGATATCGCTCCTCGAGCTCGACGAGCTCGCGCATCAGAGCGTCGAACTGGCGGTCGGTGATCTCGGGGCGGTTCTCGACGTAGTAGAGACGCTCGTGCCGGCGGATTTCCTCCGCGAGCTCGCTCGCTCTCGCGACGGCCTCCGTCGGCGCGCCGTCGCTCGCGCGAGCCGCGCGGCCCGCGTCGGCCTCCGTCATCGGGCGCATGCTACAGTCTCGCCGATGCTCCGGGCAAAGACTCGGCGCGCGCTCGCGTCTCTCGCGGCGCTCGGGATCTCGCCCCTCCTTTCCGCTGCTTCCCTCACCCGTCCGATCGCGTCTTACGAGATCTCCTGCCGCCTCGACCCGGACGCGAAGACCGTCACAGGATCGCAAATTCTCACGTGGACGAACTCGACTTCGCACCGGGCCGACTCGCTCCGTTTCCATCTCTACTTGAACGCGTTCCGAAACACCCTCTCAACGTTCTGGCGCGAACACCGCGGCAAGCGCGGCCAGTACGTCATTCCCGACTCGTGGGGTTCGATCGAGCTCACGGAGCTCTCCCTCTCTTCGGACGGAACCGACCTGCTCCCCTCGCTCCGCTACGTCGCGCCGGACGACGGGAACGCGGACGATCGGACCGTGGCCGACGTCCCCCTCCCGCGGCCGGTCGAGCCCGGCCAGTCCGTGTCCGTCACCGCTCGATTCGTCTCCCGCCTGCCGCGCGTCTCCGTGCGCACCGGATACAAGGCGGACTTCTTCCTCGTCGCCCAGTGGTTTCCGAAGATCGGTGTCTTCGAAGAGGCAGGGTGGAACTGCCACCAGTTCCATTCGAACAGCGAATTCTTCGCCGACTTCGGCGACTACGACGTGACGATCGAGGCGCCCGGCCGCTACAAGGGGAAGATCGGCGCGACCGGCGCGCTCGTCTCGGAACGGGAGACGTCGGACGGCCGGGTCTTCGTGCGCTTCCGCCAGGAGAGCGTCCACGATTTCGCCTGGGCCGCGGATCCCGACTTCCGCGTGGCCACCGACATCTTCCGCGAGCCGGGGATCGGGGACGCGGAGATCCGGCTGTTGTTGCAGCCGGAGCACCTCGGCCAGACGGAGCGCCACTTCCGGGCGGTCAAAGCGGCGCTCTCCGGCTACGGCCGCGTTCTCGGCCCCTACCCGTACCCGACGCTGACCGTCGTGGACCCGCCGTGGGGAGCGCGGGGCGCCGGCGGCATGGAATACCCGACGTTCATCACGGCCGGCACCCGTCTGATTGCGCCCCCCTCGCTGCAGGAGCCGGAGGGCGTGACGGTCCACGAGACCGGACACCAGTACTTCTACGGCCTGCTCGCGTCCAACGAATTCGAAGAGCCCTGGCTCGACGAGGGCTTCAACACGTACATGACGGACCGCGTGCTGAAGAGCGTCTACGGAGACGCGCACTCCTACCTCGAGGTGTTCGGCGTCCGCGCTCCTCTCGGGATCGACGTCCGGCTGCCGCTCGACGTCAACCGTCGTTACTTCGCGCACGCCTCGGACGCCCCGCTGGGACTCCCGAGCTGGAAGTACGGAGGCCGGGAGGCCTACGGCGCGCTCGTGTACTCGAAGACCGCGCTCGCGCTCTCGACGATCGAGCGGCTCGTCGGAACACCCGTGATGGACCATGCGCTCCGCATCTACGC
>JBKPSZ010000360.1:0-5420 GCA_046735265.1 Acidobacteriota bacterium
CTCTCCCTCGCCTACAGCCCCGGCGTGGCCGAGCCGTGTCTGGAGATCTCGAAAGACCCCGAGAAGGCGTACGAGTACACGGCCAAGGGAAACCTCGTGGCCGTGATCTCCAACGGCACCGCGGTCCTCGGGCTCGGCAACATCGGCCCGCTCGCGGCCAAGCCCGTCATGGAGGGGAAGGGAATCCTCTTCAAGCGCTTCGCCGACATCGACGTCTTCGACATCGAGGTGGACGCCTCCGAGCCCCAGGCCTTCGTGGACACGGTCGCCCGGATCGCGCCGACCTTCGGGGGCATCAACCTCGAGGACATCAAGGCCCCGGAGTGCTTCTGGATCGAGGAGGAGCTGAAGCGCCGCCTGCGCATCCCGGTGTTCCACGACGACCAGCACGGCACGGCGATCATCTCTTCCGCCGCGCTCTTGAATGCGCTCGAGATCGTCGGGAAGAGGATCGGCGACGTCAAGGTCGTCTTCGTCGGCGCCGGCGCGTCCGCGACCGCGTGCGCGAAGCTGTACATCGCCTACGGCGTCAAGAAGGAAAACCTTCGGATGGTGGACAAGATGGGCGTCATCTACGCCGGCCGGACAGCGGACATGAACCCGCACAAGGCGCAGTTCGCCGTCGAGACGGCCGAGCGCACGCTCGCCGACGCGCTCGTCGGGGCCGACGTCTTCGTCGGCCTCTCGACGAAAGGGGTCGTGTCGGGCGAAATGCTCAAGAGGATGGCGCGCGATCCGATCGTGTTCGCTCTCGCCAACCCGGAGCCGGAGATCTCGCCGGAGGAGGCGCGGGCCGCGCGGCCGGACGTCGTGATGGCCACGGGACGCAGCGACTATCCCAACCAGGTCAACAACGTGCTCGGGTTCCCCTTCATCTTCCGCGGTGCGCTCGACGTCGAAGCCACCGAGATCAACGAGCCGATGAAGATGGCCGCCGCGCAGGCGCTCGCCTCTCTCGCGAAGATGGACGTTCCGGACTCCGTCTCCCGCGCCTACGGCGGGCAGAGCTTCCGCTTCGGGCGGGACTATCTGATCCCGAAGCCGTTCGACTTCCGCGTTCTCCTCTGGGTGGCGCCGGCCGTGGCCGAGGCGGCCGCCGCCTCGGGAGTCGCCCGTCGGCCGATCGCGGACATGAGCGCTTACCTGCGTCGGCTCGAGGCGATGCTCTCGCGTACGCGGGAGGTCATGAGCGTCGTGCTCGAAAAGGCGAAGCGCGATCCAAAGCGCATCGTCTTTCCGGAAGGGGAGCATCCGAAGATCCTCCGCGCCGCCAAGATCCTGGCGGAGGAGGGGATCTGCCGCCCGATCCTCCTGGCGCGCGAGCAGAAGGTCGCCGACCTCGCGCGAGACCTTCAGCTCCCGATGGACAAGATCGAGCTCATCCACACGGAAACGTCGCCGAAGCTCGCGCCATACGCGGCCCGGCTCGTCGACCTCCGACGCCGCTCGGGAGTCACGGCGGACACGGCGGCGCGGCTCGTCCGGGTCCGTAACTACTACGGCCCCCTGATGCTCGACGCGGGAGACGCGGAGGGCGTCATCTCGGGCCTGACGCAGTCCTATCCCGACACGATCCGTCCGGCGCTCCAGATCGTCGGCACGGCGCCGGGAGTCCGAAGGGTGTCGGGCCTCTACATCCTCATCCTGAAGGACCGGACGTTCTTCTTCGCCGATACGACCGTCAACATCGACCCGACGGCGGAGGAACTGGCCGAGATCGCGCAGCTGACGGCCGACGCCGTCCGGCGCTTCGACATGGAGCCGTCGATCGCGATGATTTCGTTTTCGAACTTCGGATCGAACACGCACGAGAACGCGCGGAAGGTCAAGCGGGCGGTCGAGCTCTTGAAGGCGGCAAGGCCCGACCTCTCCGTGGACGGTGAGATGCAGGCGGACCTCGCGGTCGTGCCCGAGATGCTCTCCGCCGACTACCCCTGGGTCGCCGTCCAGCGCCCGAACGTCCTGATCTTTCCGGACCTGCAGTCCGCCAACGCCGCCTATAAGCTCGTCTGGCGCCTGGCCGGCGCGGAGGCGATCGGACCGATCCTCCTCGGGATGAACGCCCCGGTGCATGTGCTGCAGCGAGGCCAGGACGTCTCCGACATCGTCAACATGGCGGCGATCGCTGTGGTGGACGCCCAGGAGAAGAGGGCCGCCCGAAGGCGTTAGCTGCGGAAGATCGCCGCAATGTGCCCCCGCGATCGGACGAGACGCTTCAGCCTGATCGGCGCGCCCGCGCGACCGCCCGCCTTCCGACCACCGGAAGGAAGGCCGCCGCGACCGACTCGGCGAAGCGTCGCACGGGCCACCAGGCCGGGCGGCGGGAGCCTTCGAGAGGCGACGGATCGACGAGGTCGGAGGCCGGCCGGGAGCGCGGGTCCGAAGCGGAGATCGTCGCGGGCGCACCCGGCGACGGCAGGTCCACATCCTCCCAGGCCTCGGCGAAGCCGCGGTAGAAGACCGACTTCGTCTCCTCGCGGTAGGGCAGCAACTCCTTGGGGATCAATCCTTTCGATGGCCCTGGCCCGCGACCGATCGTCGGATGGAGGTTGATCTCCCACGTGTGGAGGCGCTCGCCGGTGACGGCGTAGTCGATCCGGCCGTACTCGATCCGCGCGGCCGCGAAGATCCGGGCGAGCTCGAGTCGATGCGGATTTCCGACCATGTACGCACGCTCCTCTTCCAGGATCGGCTGGGTGAACTCGCTCCGCGAATGCTTGAGCATCCAGTTGTGCCCGATCTCGAGACTCCGCGGGAGCACGCGGTCTCCGACGACGAACGCGCTGTACTTTCGATAGTTGCCGGCGGCGTCCGCGGTGTCGACGAATTCCACGACGAGCAGGTCCTTGAGAAGCCGCCCCCGGAGCAGACTCCGGCCGATCGCCGCTTCGACGTCGCGCGGCGAGCGGAGGAGGCTCGAGAGCGCACCGTCGTGCGTCATTTCGGATCGGAGAAAGACGGGGTAGCGGAGCCGCTCGAAGTCGGCGGTCGCGCGCACGGCCCGGAAGGCGTTCCACCCGCGCCGCGAGAGCTCCTCGAGGAGGCCGAGACGCCGCAACGACCGGGCCGGGTGATTCAAGAAGCGGAATCCCCCCTCCCGCGTCAGGCGCTCCGTCAGCTCCTGGAGGCGGTCCCGACCGCCCGGGGTCAGGCCGCAGAGGCCGGAGAGCACGTATGTTCCCCGCTCGAACGTGGAAGCCGCGAGGAAATCCTCGTAGTGCCGGATCCGGATTCGATCCGCGACGGGAAGGCCCCACTTCGACAGGTACTCGCGCACGGTCCAGTCGGCGCGAGCCGGCGTCACGAAGAAGATCATTCGGCCTCCGACATCGCCGGCGCCACGGCCGGCGCCGAGGCCGGCGCCACCGCACTTTCGAAGCGGCTCGAGCGCGAAAGAATCGTCGCAGCGCTCAAGTTGCCTGTCACGTTGATCACGGTCTGAAAGATGTCCGGGATCGCTTCGATCGTGTCGACGATCACGACGGCCTCGATCGGAATTCCGGCCGCGAGATATGCCGGAATGCTGCGGACCGATCCCCGGCTCGGTAGTCCGGCCGTGCTGAAGCTCAGGATCAGGATCGTGAGCAGAAAAGCGGCGACCTTCGGCGCGCTCAAGGTGACTTCGCAGACGTGCGCCAGGAAGAAGAACTTGGTCAGGTTCATGACGATCTGACTCAGCTTGAAGATGGTGATGCCGAGCGGCAGCACGAGGCCGGTAGCGGCTTCGGACAGACCCAGGCGTTCGCGCGCGCCCTGGACGAGCGCCGACAGCGCGGCGATCGAGGATCGTGTGGTCGCGGCGACGAGCTGAGCGGGAGCGACGGCGCGGCCGAAGTCACCGAGGCGCGTTCGGCCGAGCGACGCGGTCAGGGGGTAGAGGAGCACCGTACACAAGAGCAGCAGACCCGAGGAGATCGCGGCCCACGCGCCGAGGACGCCGACGGCGCGGTGTCCGGTCCCGAGGGCGAAGAGAAGGGTCAGGACGAAGACTCCCATCGGCGTGAGAGCGAGCACCCAGGCAACGCAGACGAGCATCGCTTCGGCGAGCGCCTGCAGGATGTGAGAAAGCGGGCCGCGCTGCTCGAGGGGGAGGCGAGCAATCGCGATCCCGAGGAGGGCCGTGAAAAGCAGGAGGGGAAGGACGTCGCCTCGCACGGCGGCCTCGAAGACGTTGCGGGGCACGAGCGACGAGATCCAGGCACCGAGCGATGCCGCTCCTGCCCCGGCCGGGTGTCGCAGCGATTCGGGGACGCGCGTCGCCGCTGCGAGGGCCTCGAGCGTCGCCCGGTCCGCCGGATAGAGCCGCACCACCCATGGCGCGACGGCCATCGTGATGAGCGCCGCCCCGAGGAGCATCGCGGCGAAAAGAAGCACGGCCCGTCCGGCCAGTACGCCGACGGCCTGCCGGCCGCGCGTTCCCACGATCGCCGCGAGCGTGTACACGATCATCAGAGGAACCGCGAGCATCTGGAGCGCGGCGATCCAGAGATCGCCGAGCGGCCGGACGAGATCGGCGAAGACCCGCACGCCCCCGTCGGAGCCGTGCCCCAGAATTCCGAGGAGCAGCCCCGCCGCGAGGGCGACGAGCGACAAAACCGTCAGAGACGGGCGGCGGGGACGCGCCGCGCCCGCCGGAGCCGGGGACATTTACCGAAATTCTCGCACGACGCGGACGCGCTGGCCGGAGATCCCCTCGGGCCTCAGGGAGTTTCCGCCGCCGAGCTCATGTCCCGAACGGACGCGCCCGCCTCGGCGGCGCCGCGGCTCGAGCGGGTCAGGATCGTCGCTGCGCTCATGTCGCCCGTCACGTTCAGGAGGGTCTTGAAGATGTCGGGGATCGTCTCGACCGCCTCGACGAGCACCAGGCTCTCGACCGGCAGCCCCGCCGCCAGGTACGCGGGGAGCGTCTTGAACGTCGTGCCTCCGCTCGGGAGCCCGGCGGTGCTGAAGCTCAGGATCAT
Source organism: Acidobacteriota bacterium (assembly GCA_046735265.1). Lineage (GTDB taxonomy): Bacteria > Acidobacteriota > Thermoanaerobaculia > UBA5066 > Gp7-AA6 > DATBFU01. Next base: position 4,962 of record JBKPSZ010000360.1, read on the forward strand.
GACCGTGACGAGAAACGTCGCCAGCGTCGTCGCCGAGAGCGAGATGCCATACACATGCGCGAGGAACATCAATTTCGCCGTGCTCGAGATCGTCCGGTTGACCTTGAACACCGACACCGACAGCGGGAGGACGAACGCCGTCGCCGCGTCCGGAAGCCGCAGCCGATCGCGGGCTCCCTCGACCAGGGCCGGCAGGGAGGCGATCGACGAGCGCGTCGTCACCGCAACGAGCTGGGCCGGGGCGACGGCCCGGCCGAACTCCCGCATGGTCGTGCGCCCGAAGAGAGCGGAAGCGGGATACAGCAGCGCCGTGCAGAGAAGGAGGAGGACGGACACGAGGAGAACCCAGGCGCCGAGGATGCCTGCCGCATGACCGCCGGCTCCGAGCACGAAGCGGTACGCGATCACGAAGACGGCGAGCGGAGTGAACGCCAGGATCCATCGGACGCAGCCGAGCAT
>JBKPSZ010000361.1:0-6984 GCA_046735265.1 Acidobacteriota bacterium
CGTAGGGAGGGTTCGTCCAGGAAGCGAGCTTCTTCGTATCGAGGAAGAGGTCGACGCTCTTCGCCTGGCCGCCGCCGATCGACTGCACGGTGACCTTGACGCGCACGACCCCGGCTTCCGCGTCGAGCCGCGGCAGCAGGCGCACGGCGAGTCGGTCCTTGCCCTGGTTGATCGCGTAGGCGTCCTCGTCGATGATCCGGCCGCTCGCGTCGTAGCCGACCGCGCGGAGCGTCTGGCGCCGGGGGACGTTGCCGAGATCGATCTCGACCGAGTAGGGAGGCCGGGTCCGCGTCACGAGGCGCTTGTCCTCGAGGTAGAACTCCACTTTTTCGATCGGCGGCGCCACGACCGCCTCGAGGCGCAGCAGGCCGATGGGTGCCTCGCGCGAGGGAGCGAGAATCTTGAGCTTCGGCTCGGCGGGCGTGCCGGCCGGCTCCTCCGCCTCGCCCGCGATGACGATCGCTTCCGCCGAGGGGAGCGTGTCCGCTTCGCCGGGCGCCATTTCGGGCCGGAAAACTGTCGAGACCTCGGGCACGGACACCTCGATCGACCCCTCTCCCATGTCGATGCCCGTCGGGTCCGCGAGCACGAGCCTCAGCCGGTAGCTGCCGGGCGGGACGGCGCGAAGGAAGGAATAGGCGAACGCGGCGTCCTTGGAGATCTCGGCCGTCACCGGGTACTGGAAGGAATCCACCTCGTTCTCATCCGCCTGCCGGAATCCCCCCTTGATTTGTCCCGCGAAACCCTTCACGCCCCGGGCGACGGCCTCTCGCGAGAGCTCCGGGGCGGTCAGCCGGATCCGGACGACCGTCTTCTTGCCGGCCATCCCCAGGAAGTCCGTCTCGATGCCGAGAGCGAAGGTCCCGACTTTCGTCTTGATCGGAAGGGGCTTCGCCGGTTTCCCGGCCTCGGGCTTCGGGGTGGGGCTCTGGGCGGCGGCGGAGGCGGCAAAGGCCAATGCCTGGGCCAAGGCCAGGGCCGCCCGAGGAAGGTGTCTCGGTTTCATCGAAGGAATCGAACCGCGGGACAGCCGACCGGCATTCCCGGCCGTCTCCGGGAAACGACGTCGGCGTTTAAGAGTCCTCTGAGGAGGATCCGCCCATGAGATCGCTGCCGTCCGCTCTGATCGCTCTCGCCCTCGTTGCCGCCCCCGCGCGCGGGCAGGCCGTCGCCGCTTCGTCCGACCCGGAAAGCGCCGCGCTCGCGTACTTCTACGGCGACTACGCGAAAAAGAACCTGCTCGCGGCGGCCGAGCGAATGCCCGACGCGGGCTACTCTTTCCGCCCCGTGGAGGGGGTCCGGACGTTCGCGGAGCTCCTCGGCCACATCGCCGACGCGCAATACCTCTTCTGCTCCTCGGCGCGTTCGGAGGAGAACCCGCGCCCGGGCGCGGAAGGCCCGGGCCGATCGAGCGCATCGGCGATCGAAAAGACGGCGAAGACCAAGGCGGAGGTTTCTCGCGCCCTCGCGGAGTCCTTCGCCTACTGCGACGGCGTCTTCGTGAAGTTGACGGACGCGGGCCTCGCGGGCGGACGGAAGCTGATCGGCCGCGATCAGACGTTCGCCACGGTGTCGACCCTCGCCGTCGTGCATCTGGCCGAGCATTACGGCCAGGTCACCGTCTATCTGAGGCTCCGGGGGATCGTGCCTCCCTCGACGCAACCGGCTTCGAAGGAGTGACGACTATATCAATATTGATATAGTACCTCGTGACGACGGAATTCAGGCCGTGGCCGCGAGAGGAGCCTCGGCGGACTCCTCGAAGAAGCCGTGCACGGCTTCCCGGAAGTCAGCGGGCGTCTGGAGGCCGGAGATCTGGACCCGCAGCGCGCGGCCGTCGGGCAGGCCCCGCGTGTACCAGCCGGTCATCGTACGCAGCTTGTGGAGCGCCTCGCGCGGATCGAAAGCGGTCCGCTCGATCGCCTCGAAGTGCGCGAGCATCAGGTCGCGCCGCTCCGAGAGAGAGGCCGGCCGAGGCGCGCGCCCCGCCAGCCGGTCGGAGATCTCCCGGAAGATCCACGGGTTCTTCATCGTGGCGCGCCCGCACATGACGGCGTCGCATCCGGTCTGTCGGAACATCGCGAGCGCGTCCTCCGCGGTCTCGACGTCTCCGTTGCCGATGACCGGGATCGAGAGCGCGCTCTTCAATTCCGCGATCCGCGCCCAATCCGCCCGGCCCGTGTACATCTGCCGCGCCGTGCGCCCGTGCATCGCCACGGCCGCGGCGCCCTCCCCCTCGCAGATCCGCCCGAGCTCGAGGAAGTTCTTTCGCGCGTCGTCCAGGCCCAGCCGGAACTTGACCGTCAGGGGAATCGTCAGCCGCCGTCGGACTTCGCGGATGATGCGGCGCGCGAGCTCCGGATCCCCCATGAGCGCCGCCCCGGCGCACCCCTTCAGGACCTTGTTGGCGGGACAGCCCATGTTGATGTCGCAGACGTCCGGAGCGATCTCTTCGACGATCTCGGCGGCAGCCGCCATCCGATCGGGGGAAGAGCCGTAGATCTGGATCGACAGCGGGCGCTCCTCCTCGGAGAAGAAGAGCTTTCGGAGCTGCCGCGCGTTGCCGCGCGTGATCGCCTCCGAGGAGATGAACTCCATCGTGACGAGACCGACCCCGCCGACCCGGCGGAGCATCAAGCGATAGACGTGGTCCGTGATCCCCGCCATCGGGGCGAGGACGAGCGGAGGATCGACCGGAACGGGGCCCAAGCGCAGCACGATCCTTGCATTTTAGCCGTGGTGGCGGAGACCTCGGGGGTGAGCTATCTTCTTGGACGGAGCTAGAATCCGGGTTTTCGAGGAGGTGGGGAGCCTGCCATGAGTACGCTCGTGCGAGCCGGACATCCCGCGGACCGGACGGAGGGAAGTCCCTGGATCCACAATCGCCGGTTCGACCTGCTGTTCCTGACGCTTTCGGGCGTTCTCGTCTTCTTCCCGTACGTCTCCTACGGACTCCTCCAGAAGCTCGGGGCGTCCAAGGGGACGGCGAGCCTCGTCGTCGGCCTGGCGGTGACGCTCCTCGTCGGCGGGCCGCACATGTACTCGACCTATCTGCGAACCGCCCTCGAGCCGCGATTCCGGCGGCGCTACGGATGGCTCGCCTACCTCCCTCTCGTCCTGATCCCGACGCTCGTCGTCATCGGGTCGATGTACTCGTTCCTCCTCCTCCTGACCGGGTTCTTCCTCTGGGCGTCGCTCCACGTCACGCACCAGGCGCAGTGGATTTCCGAGACCTACCGGCGCCGGGCGGGACTCTCGGTCACGGCCCTCGACCGCCTGCTCGACGGGGCCGTGATCCTGGGCGCGCTCTACACGGTCGCGATGTTCAAGTTCGTTGAGGGGAAGTTCATGCTCGGGACCTCCGCGCTCCTCTTCCCGAAGTTCCTGAAGCATCCGTGGGTCGCCCAGGCCTTCACCGTGGGCTTCGCGATCCTCTTCCTCTTCTACGTTGGGAGGACGTTCCGCGAGATCCGGCGGGGTCAGACGAGCTGGCCGCGGCTCGCGTTCATGGCGGCGACCGTCGGGCTCGCCTTCATCATTCCGATCTTCGACAACCTGGACGTCGCCTTCCAGGGCTTCAACACCTGGCACTCGCTCCAGTACCTGGCGCTGACCTGGTTCATCCTTTCGCGGAAGGCGGACACGGGAGAGATCGGCAACCCGATGGTGCGCCGAATCTCCGGCGTCTCCCACACCGGCATCTTCTACATTTCGATGATCGGGGCGACATTACTCGCCGGCGTCGTCTACCTCGTCCTCTGGCAGGGCTTCGCCGTCCAGCAGGACCGCGCCTACTACGTCGTCGTGCTCTCGTTCCTGCTGATCCACTACTTCTACGACCACATCCTCTTCCGCGACTTCGGCGCCGTCGCCGAGGAGCGGCCGCTCCACTGACTCCTACTTGCCGAGCTGGTCGTAGCTCTTGACGAGCGCGTAGCCGCTCGGCTTCTCGAACAGCTTCGCGGGCGCTCCGAGCCGCACGTCGAAGAGCTGGGTGTCGGTGACGGCCTGGTACTCGTCCTTCGGATCCTTCTTCTCGTGCTCGATCCGCACGACGAGACGCTCGAGGTCTCGCGCGACCCAGATGGTCGCACGGTCTCCCGAAGGGAGCGTCATCTCGAATCGCTCGCACGGATGCATCCCGTGCGCTGCGTCGTCGATGCGCCGGATCTTTCCGCCGAAACGCTCAGCGTAACCCTCCGGATCGAAGCCCGTCTCGAGCGGGTAGCCGGGCACGAGCTCCTCCCTGGGAGTCCAGGCGCTCTCGGTCAGCTTGTGGGTCGAGGGACGGTACTGCCAGACCTTGCCGAGATCGGGTCGCAGCACGCGCACGAGCTCCGAGCCGTCGAAGGTCCCGGACACACGCTGCTTCTCCTGCCGCACCGCGACCTCGTAGCGGTCGGTCGCCGAGTAGGCGAGCACGGCGCGATAGCCGCTGCGCGATGGCGTGCGCGGGCCTTCGCCGAACTCGTCGCAGGCCGCGGAGGCGAGAAGCGCGCCGACGCAGAATCCGGCGAGCGCGCTCCGTCTCCGCACGCCGAAACTCTAACGGATCCTGAGCCCGGATTGTCTGCGGAGACACGGCCGAAGCACGGGCAGCGCCGCAGATTCGACGGGCCGGAGAAGCCCTGATTGTTCGTCGACCAAAGCGCGGCTTGCCCGCGACAGAGATTTTTCGTCCGGGCCAGGAAGCGCGACGGCGGCAATGCCTCGGCGCATTGCCGAGGAGCACTGACGCCGCCCGGGCGGAAAAGATCGGAGCGGCGGCCGAAGTCCTCCGTAGACAATGCGGGCTGGCATAATTCGCCCGGCATGAGCTGGTGGGAGTCGTGGTTCGGCGAGGAGTATCTGGAGCTCTATCCCCACCGCGACTTCGATTCGGCTCGCCGCGAGGTCGCCTTCGCTCTCCAAAAGCTCCCGCGCCCCTCCTCTCCGATGCTCGACCTCTGCTGCGGCGCCGGGCGCCACTTCCCGTACTTCCTCGAGCTCGGAATCGAGCCGGTCGGGCTCGACTACTCCGCTCCGCTCCTCGCCGTGGCACGGACCCGATCCGGAGCCCTCCGCATCGTGCGCGGAGACATGCGTCGCCTCCCCTTCTCCGACGGCGCGTTCGCTTCCGTCGTGAACTTCTTCACGAGCTTCGGGTACTTCGTCGCCGACCGGGACAACGCGGCAGTCGTGCGCGAGATCGCTCGGGTGCTCGCGCGCGGCGGGCGCGTTCTCTGCGACACCTTCGGCCGGGAGCACGTCCTCGCCCGCCTCGTGCCGGAGGAGAGCCGCTCCGGGGAGGACCGCGAGTACCGAATTCGGCGCTGGTGGAATTCCGAGACCTGTCGCGTCGAAAAAGAGATCGAAGTGCGCCGGGGCGGCTCTTCGGCGGTCTTCCGGGAAAGCGTTCGCGCTTATACCGCGGCAGAGCTCTCCGCGCTCTTCGAGAGCGCCGGCCTCTGCGTCGAGGCGACCTGGGGGGACTTCGACGGCCAGCCTGTGGGATGCGACTCGCCGCGTCTCATCCTCCTCGCGGAGAAGCGATGACTTCCGCGCGGATCCCCTTCACGCGCTACCCCGGGCTCGCCCCTCTGTTTCTCGACTTCCTCCAGGGCCTGCCCGAGGTCTATCCGGATCCGCCGACACCCGAAGCGTGCGCGGCGCGAGGACGCGAGCTGCTCGGGACGCGCGCGCGCGTGCCCGCGTCCGCGTGGCGATGCCGGTCCGACGAGGCGAAGGCGCAGGCCGAGGCGCTCGCCCAGGGACGCTCGGTCGCCGCCGTCGCCGGGCATCAGGTCGGCGTTTTCACCGGGCCGCTCTACACGCTCACCAAGGCGTTCGACGCGGTGCGCGCCGCGCGTGAGATTTCCGCCCGGGGCGTGCCGGCCGCCGGCGCCTTCTGGGCTCTGACCGACGACCACGACCTCGAAGAGATCGCGCGAACGGCCTGGCCCGGTCCGGAGGGGCCCGAGGTCGCGGTCTTGGACGGCGCCGACCGCACGAACCGCGCGCCGGTCGGCGGGCTGCGCGTGCCCGACCGCGTCACCGAGATCCTCGAAAATCTCCGCGCAGCGGGGAAGGCGCCGGACTCCGAGGACGTCGCGCGCCTCTTCCGATCGCACTATTCCGGCGGGCCGACCTACGCCGACGCCTTCATCGAGACGCTGCTCGACCTCGTCGATCCGGACCCGCTCCTCGTTCTCGATCCGATGAACGAGAGCCTGCGGGCGGCCATGATCGAGTTCTTCGCCATCGCGGTGGAGAGGCGGCGCGAGATCGGGGAGGCGCTGGCGCACGTGGCCTTGCGCCTCGAGCGCCGGAACCGGGAGGCGCCGGTCCCCTACCGCACCGGGGTCTTCCCCTTCTTCCTGATCGAGGATGGGGAGCGCCGGCGGGTGACGGATCCGGTCGAAGCGCTCCGAAAAGTGCGCGACGGCGCGGCCTGGCCTTCGCCCGACGTCCTGACCCGGCCGATCGTCAAGTCCTTCCTGATTCCGACCGCCGCCTCGGTTCTCGGTCCCGCCGAGATCGCCTACCACGCGCAGTCGCTCGTGCTCTACCCCGTCTTCGGCTTGAAGCCGCCGGTGCTCCTGCCGCGCTCGCACCTGATCCTTCTCGGTCCCCCCGAACGGCGCGCGGCGGAAGCCCTCGGCGTCCCACCCGAGGACCTCCTCCACGAGACGCCTCCCCCCGCCGTCGCTTCGTTGCCCGAGGCGGAGGAGATCGAGAGGCTCGCGCGCGAGCTCCGGGAGAGGCTCGGCGCGATCGAGCCGAAGCTCGCGCGGATCGACCCTTCGTTGACGTCGGCGCTCGAGACGACGCGCGAGAAAGCCACCTATCCTCTCCAGCAATTCCAGGAGCGGATCCGAAAGGCCGCCGAGCGCCGCGACACGACGACGGTGACGCGGCGAAAGAAGCTCGAGACGATGCTGCGGCCCAACGGCACGGCGGCCGAACGCCTCTATCCCCCGCTCATTCCGATGCTCGCCTACGGCA
>JBKPSZ010000362.1:0-15844 GCA_046735265.1 Acidobacteriota bacterium
GGTCTTTCTGACCGTTTCGAGGAAGGAGCCGGCGTCGGCCGCGCCGCCCCGGCCCGCTCCGCGCGCCGTCGCCGTGGTCGTCATCGCCGTGGACGGCTTGTCCGATCGGGGCTCCGCGGCGGAGGCTTCGCCGCTGGCGTCGGTTCTGTCGGGCGCCGCGACCGGCTGGTGGCCGGCGACCGCGACCTCGCCTCCCGAGCTCTGGATGGACCTCGCAACCGGCGAGCCCCCATTCCGCCACGGCGTCGCGGCACTCGAGCGCGTTCGTCCGAAGGGCTCGCCCCTCGCCCTTCGGGCGCCGTGGGGAACGGCGTGGTACATGAGACGGCTCGGGCCGGCCCTGCGACTCGTGTCGAGCGCGCCGGTCTCCGCCGAAGACCGGCGGCGTTTGACCTTCTGGGAAGTGGCGGCCTCGGCCGGGCTCCCGACGCTCGCCGTCGGATGGTGGGCCTCGGGCCCCTGGCCCGGAGCAGCCGTCGTCGGCAACGAGGAGCTCCTCGGGCCGGCGCGGGACGGCCTCGAAGTCGACCGGAGAGCGCGGGAGCTCTTCCGAGCACGGGCGTCCGGAGGGGAGCGCATTCGAACGGTCTATTTGCCGGGCCTCGACATCCTGCGCGCCGATCCCGAGCGCCGCGGACGGGCGCTCGCCGAGACGCTCGACTTCGTGCGTGACGAAGCGGCGCGCGCCCGGGAGCGCGGGGACGCGCTCGTCGTTCTGGCCGCAGACTCCCACGCGAAGGAAGGAAGCGCGTTTCGAGCCTACGTTCTCGACGGCGCGCCGCCGGCGACGCTCGCGATCCGGCTCGAAGACCTCGCTCCGTCGATCCTCGCCCGGGCCGGTGTTCCCGTCGCTCGCGACCTGCCGGGCCGCCCCGTCGCGCAGCTCTTCGGGACGGGCCGCCTCGAGACCGAAACCGTCGCGACCTACGGACCGCGGATCGCGCCGTCGCTCTCGGCGCGGCACCGATCCGACGGCGACTATCTCGAGAAGCTCCGCTCCCTCGGATATCTGAACTAGCCGCCCGTTCGCGGAGAAACGGCGGACAACTGATAGCTTCTCTCGCATGAAAGCGGTTTTCTTCGAGAAGCACGGCGGCAACGAAGTCCTCCAGTTCGGCGATCGGCCGGAGCCGCAGCCCGGACCCGGCGAGGTGCGCGTCGCGCTCCGCGCCGCTTCGCTGAATCACCTGGATCTCTTCGTGCGCGACGGGATCCCCGGGGTTCCGCTCCCGCAGATTCCCGGCGCCGACGGCGCGGGCGTGGTGGACGCGGTCGGATCGGGTGTCGACGCCCCGGCGCCGGGCGACCGGGTGCTCCTGCAGCCCGGCCTCTACTGCAACGCGTGCGAGTTCTGCCGCGCCGGCGAGCAATGCCTTTGCGTCAAGTTCCGCATCCTCGGGGAGCACACTCCCGGCAGCTTCGCGGAGAAAGTCGTCGTCCCCGCGCGGAACGTCTTCCCGATTCCGACGCGGCTCTCCTTCGAGCAGGCGGCGGCGTTCCCGCTCGTTTATCAGACGGCGTGGCGGATGGTGCTCGGTCGGGGGCGCGTTCGCCCCGGGGAGACGATTCTGATCCACGGAGCCGGCGGCGGAGTGGCCGGCGCGGCGGTCGAGATCGCCATCCTCGCCGGGGCGCGCGTCTTCGCGACGACGTCCGATGAAGAGAAGGCGAGCCGCGCGCGCGAGGCCGGCGCCGAGCTCGTCATCGACTACACGAAGGAGGACGTCGCCGCGGCGGTCCGGAAGGCGACCGCGAAGCGGGGCGTCGACGTCGTGCTCGACTCCGTCGGCGAGAGGACGTGGGCGACGTCGCTGCAAGCGGCGGCCAAGGGGGGCCGGATCGTGACCTGCGGGGCCACGACCGGTCCCAACCCGAAGGAGGAGATCCGCCTGATCTTCTGGCGTGGGCTCTCGATTCTCGGCTCGACGATGGCGAACGACCGCGAATTCCGAGCCCTCCTCTCCACGGTGGCCGCGGGGAAGTTGAAGCCCCGAATCGATCGCGTCTATCCGCTCGAGGAGGCGCGCGCGGCCTACGCGAGGCTCGAAGAAGGAAAGCAGCACGGGAAGATCGTCCTCTCGATCGGAGAGGCGGAGCGCGGCTGGCCCGACGGAGACTGAAGGAATCGGGAGATCGAGAGATCGAGTCATCGGGAGATCGGAATGCAAATGATCCGATGACCCGATCATCCGATGACCCGACCATCGCGAGTGACTCTTGAGCCCGTCTTCTCGTCTCTCCATCCTTCAGGTCCTCGAAAAGGGGAGCTTCCACACCGGCAGCGTCGTCCAGATGTACCAGCTCGCGTCGGGGCTCGCCGGCCGCGGGCACCGCGTCGCGATCGTGACGCGTCCCGAAAGCGAGGTCGCCGAACGGGCGAGGCGGGACGGCCTCGACGTCGTCGCCCTGCCGCTCCGCCACGAGCTCGACCTTTCGAGCGCCGGGCGGCTCGCGCGCGTCTACGAGGAGCGCAACGTCGAAATCGTCCACGCCCACAAGGGGATCGCGCACTCGGTGGCGCTCGCCGCGACCTTCTTCTCGAAGGCGCGGCCGAGTCTCGTGGTCAACCGCGGCGTCTCCTTCCCGCTCAACTTCTTCAACCGCGGGAAGTACCGCGTGCGGCTGGCGGCCGTCGTCACCGTCTGCGAGGACATCCGGCGGATCGTCGTCGCCTCCGGCCGGATTCCGGAGGAGAAGGTGCACGTCGTCTACGCCGGCGTGGATCCCGCGGCTTTCGACCCGGCCCGGGCCGACGGCGCGCGCGTGCGCCGGGAGTGGGGCGTGCTTCCGGAGGCGAAGCTCCTCGTTCAGGTCTCGGCCCGGGAATACAAGGGCTGGCGGGATCTCCTCGCGGGCGCCGCCCGGGTGACCCCGGCGCACCCGGAGCTTCGGGTCGCGCTCGTGGCGTGTCCGGATCGGTCGGTCGAGCAGGCCGTCGAGCGCGAAGCTGCGCGGCTGCGAATCGGCGACCGCGTTCTCGCGATTGGATATCGAAACGACATGCCCGACGTGCTCGCGGCGGCGGACGTCGTCGCGGACCTCTCCTGGGGCGGGCTCGGGATCACCGGAACGATCCGGGAGGCGATGGCGATGGGAAAGCCGGTCATCGCCTCGACGGCGGGCGGCAATCCCGAGCTCGTGGAAGACGGCGTCTCGGGGCTCCTCGTCGCGCCCCGCGACCCGCCGGCTTTCGCCGCCGCGCTCGAAAAGATCCTGGGCGACGCGTCGCTCGCCGCGCGGCTCGGTCGGGGAGGACGGGCCCGGATCGAAGCGGGCTTCACGGTCGAGAAGCGCCTCGACCGGATCGAAGAGCTCTACGCGAGGCTCATTTCCGAAAGAGCGAGAAGAGGAGCGTCAGCAGAAGCGAGATCAGGAGACACGTCGCGAGAGGAAAGAAGAAGGTGAACCCGGGCTTGCGCACGACGAGGTCGCCCGGCAGCTTCCCGAGATAACGCGAGAGCAGGGGCCAGGCGAGGCCGGCGGCGACGAGGAGGAGTCCCAGGGCGATCAGCAGGCCGCGCATCGTCTTGAATTCTGATCCGGCCGGTGGCAGGATGCCAGCGTCCTCGTCGGTCTGCTTCAGCCTCCTCCGAGGCGAGAAGCCATGACCGAAATCCAGACGCAGAGTCGCCTTCGCATCCACGACATCCCTTTCGCGGACCGCCCGCGCGAGCGCCTGGCGCGGCTCGGGCCCTCGGCGCTCACGAACGAGGAGCTCCTCGCGCTGCTTCTCGGCACCGGCACGCGAGGCGAGAGCGCGCTCGACCGTTCTCGGCGGATTCTCTCGGTGCACGGAGGGCTGGCCGGTCTCGCGGCGCTCTCGGGGGCGGAGCTTCGCCGCGAACGGGGGATCAAGGAGGCCCGCGGCGCGGCGATCGAAGCGGCGCTCGAGATCGCCCGGCGCCTCGCGACCGAGACTCTCGCCGGACGAGACCTCTTCAACGAGCCGCGTCTCGTCAAGGAGTCGCTGCGCCAGTCGCAGGGGGACGGGACGCAGGAACGCACCGGCGCCCTCTTCTTGAACGCCCGCAACCGCCTGCTCCGGCACGATCCCGAGATCTACCGCGGCACGCTCGATCGGGCCGTCGTCGAACCGCGGGAGCTTCTGAAACGCGCGCTCCTCTCGAATGCGGCGGGGCTGATCGTGTACCACAACCACCCCTCGGGAGATCCCACTCCTTCGCGAGAGGACCGGGAGTTCACGCGCCGTCTCGCCTCGGCGGCCGAGGCCGTGGGACTGCGCCTGCTCGATCACATCGTCGTCGCGCGAGACGGCTGCGTCTCCTTCCGCGAGGCGGGGCTGCTGTGAGCGCTCCGCTGGAGCGCGACTCGCGAGAGGCGGGCCGGCGCTCCTGATATCTTTCGCGTTTCCGATGCGTCCCTTCTATCTCACGACGCCGATCTACTACGTCAACGACCTGCCGCACATCGGGCACATCTATTCTTCGGTGGTCGCCGACGTGGCGACGCGTTTTCACCGCCTGATCGGGGACCCGACGCGTCTGCTGACCGGAACCGACGAGCACGGGCAGAAGATCGAGAAGGCCGCCGCGGCGCAGGGGATCGCGCCGCTCGCCCTCGCGGACCGCGTCGTCGCGCGCTACCGGGAGCTCTATCGCCGGTTCGACGTCGCCTACGACGACTTCATCCGCACGACCGAGCCGCGGCACCGCCGCGGAGTCGAGGCGTTGATCCTGCGGATCGAGGCGGCCGGGGACTTCTACGTCGCGAAGCACGAGGGGTGGTACTGCGCGAGTTGCGAGACGTTCTATACCGAGAAGGAGATCGGCCCGGAGCGCCGATGTCCCGATCACGGAACGCCCTGCACCTGGGAATCGGAGGAAAACGTCTTCTTTCGCCTCTCCCGTTACGCCGAGCCCCTCCTCGCCCATTACCAGAGCCACCCCGATTTCGTCCGACCCGAGAGCCGCCTCGCCGAAGTCACTTCCTTCGTCCGAGCCGGGCTGACGGACCTGTCGGTGTCCCGCACGAAGCTCTCCTGGGGAATCCCGTTCCCGGGGCGGCCCGGCCATGTCGTGTACGTCTGGTTCGACGCCCTCGCCAACTACATCACCGCGCTCGGCTTCGGATCTCCCGACGACCGCTTCTATCGGGAATTCTGGGAAGCGCCGGACGGCCGCCGGGTGCATCTGATCGGCAAGGACATCCTGCGCTTCCACGCCGTCTTCTGGCCCGCGTTTCTCCTGTCGGCGGGGCTTCCGCTCCCGACGACCATCTGGGCGCACGGCTGGTGGCTCCGCGATGCGAAGAAGGTCTCCAAGTCGGTCGGCAACATCGTTCGTCCCGATGCGCTCGTCGAGCAGTTCGGTCCCGACGCGCTCCGATACTTCCTGCTCCGCGAGATGGCCTTCGGGCAGGACGCGTCGTTCTCCGACGAGGCCTTTCTCGCGCGCTACAACGCCGACCTCGCCAACGACCTCGGCAACACCGTGTCCCGGGTCGCGGCGCTCTGCCGGCAATCCTTCGGCGGCGTTCCGCCGGAGCGATGCGAGGAGAACGAAGTCCAGAGCTCCTACGAGCGGACGCTGCCGGAGTGGCGCGCGGCGATGGAGGAGTTCGCCTGGAATCGCGCCCTCGAGGCGGCGTGGCGGTTTCTCACGGAGATCAACGGGTACGTGGTGGCCAAGGAGCCCTGGCGCATTCGCAAGGAAGAGGGGGTGTCGCCGCGCCTCTCCCGCGTCCTCTATGCCGCGGCGGAGGGAGTGCGGCTGTTCGGAGCCCTGGTATCGCCGTTTACGCCCGAGACGTCCCGGCGCATCCGCGCCGCTTTCGGCCAGCCGGCGCGCGATCCGACTGCGGAGGATCTCGACTGGGGAAGGCTCGAGCCCGGGGTCCCGATGCCCGACTCTCCCGCGCTCTTCCCGAGAGCCGACGCCGCGGCGTATTTCGGCGGAAAGGAGCAGACGATGAGCGAGAAGCCCGGCGAGGCCACGGCCCCCGCCACGGCACCGGCCGCGCCGCCCTCCGACGGCCGGATCGGAATCGAGGAGTTTCAGAAGGTGCAGCTGCGCACCGGGAAGGTGCTCGCCGCCGAACGCGTCCCCAAGTCGAACAAGCTCGTGCGGCTGCAGGTGGACCTCGGAGCAGAGCAGCGTCAGATCGTCGCGGGGATCGCCGCGCGTTACGAGCCCGAGACGCTCGTCGGAAGGAACGTCGTGATCGTGGCGAATCTGAAGCCCGCGAAGCTCATGGGAGTCGAGTCCAACGGGATGGTGCTCGCAGCGACCGTCGGCGAAGCGGGCGAGCCGTCGCTGCTCGAAGTCGCGGCGGACGTGCCGCCGGGGAGCCGGGTGAAGTGATTGGAGATTGAAGATTGGTGATTGACGAAGGCGAGTTCCGTTTGGGCGACCAATCATCAATCATCAATCGCCAATCGCCAATCCTCTCCGACTCTCACTGCCACCTCCAGATGGCGCCCTACGCCGAGGCCATGCTCGAGCGAGCGCGCGCGGCGGGCGTGCGCCGATTTCTCGTGCCGGGCACGACGCTCCAGGACTCGGCAGCCGCCGTCGCCCTGGCCGAGCGGCACGCCGACGTCCGGGCGGCCGTGGGGATTCATCCGCATGACGCGAAGGACTTCGATCCGGGTCGCGACGGTGCGGCGCTCGAGGAGCTCGCCCGTCGCCCTCGCGTCGCCGCGATCGGCGAGGTGGGCCTCGACTTCCACTACGACCACTCTCCCCGATCCAAGCAGATCGAAACGCTCGAGTGGATGCTCGACCTGGCGGCGCGCCTGCGGCTGCCGGCGCTCCTCCACAACCGGGAGAGCGGGGCCGAGATGATGGCGCTCCTCGGCCGCCTTCCCGCGCGCGACTGCCCCGGCGTCTTCCACTCCTTCACCGAGGACGCGGAATACGGGAAGCGGGCGCTCGAGCGCGGCTACCTCGTCTCCTTTTCCGGGATGATCACCTTCCGGGCCGCCGAGAACATCCGGGCGGCGGCGGCCGCCCTGCCGCTCGAAGCGATGCTCGTCGAAACCGACACGCCGTATCTCGCGCCGGTCCCGCACCGGGGAAAGCCGTGCGAGCCCGCCTTCGTCGTCGAGACCGCGAAGAAGCTCGCCGAAGTGAAAGACGCGGATCTCGAAACCATCTCCGAGAAGACGACGGGCAACTTCGATCGCCTGTTCGGAGAGGCCCGATGAGCTCCACCCGGGTGACGCCTTCGCAGTTCGAGTCGTATGTCGAGGAGGCGCTCGCCGCCGTTCCCGAGAAGTTCCGCCGCTACCTCGACAATGTCGTCGTCCTGGTCGAGGAGGAGCCCGAGGAGGAGGACTACGAGGAGACCGACACGCCCGACGAGGACGAGCTCTTCGGCGTCTTCCGCGGCGTGCCCATCTTCGAACGGGATCGAGCGATCTCGAGCCTGCCCGCGCAGATCGTGATCTTCCGCGGTCCCATCCTCCGCAGCTGCGAGACTCGAGGCGAGGCCGTGCGCGAGATCCGCGACACACTGGTCCACGAGATCGGCCACATGCTGGGCCTGGCCGACGAGGGGATGCCCTACTAGCGATCGGCCCCGTTGATTCTCGCGCCGGCCAGATAGACGACGCAGTCCCGGCCCAGGTCCGCGTGGAAACGCACGCCCTCCTCGAAGCCGCGGGCCCGCAGCTCCTCCGCTGCCGGGGCTTCCAGGTGCTCGACATAGACCGCGACGAGGTCGGTCCCTTCGGCCGCCTCGCGAACGGCGAGCCGCGTCAGCGGCCGCTGCCACTCGATCTCCCGGATCTCGATCGAGTTTCCGAGATAGAGCCGGTTCCCGTACGCCCAGGACTGCTCGAGCGCGACCGTCCGAGGCGGCGGGCGAAGCGTGCGGATCCAACGCGCGGCCGCGAGCTCCGCCTGCGACTTCTTCGCGAGGAACGTTCGGGCACGCTCGATTCCCCAGGCGCACCCGAGGGCGAGGACCGCGGCGGCCGCCACCGCTCCGAATCGCGCCCGCAGACGTTCCCACCCGAGGGCCGCTCCGATGCAGAGCAACGGGATGGCCGCCTGCAGGTAGCGCCACTCCTTGTGCGCGAAGAGCGACATGAGAACGACGATCGCCGCGACGGTGGCGATCGGGGCCCGCGCGCGTCGGTCGCGCCACGCCGGCAGGAGAAGCAGCATCGCGACGGGACCCGCCCAATTGAGGACGTTCGAAACGTAGTACCCGAGCCCTTTCTCCTGTGCGAGGCGCCAGCCCGGAATCTCGAGGTACATCGTCTCGAAGTACGCCCAGAGACTCGCAAACGGCGTTCCCCACGTCGCCCAGTCGAAGGCGCCGACGAAGACGATCGCCGCGGCGGCGAAGCCCACGAGGACGAGCGCCGCCGGCCGCAGAGACCGGCGCTTCCAGACCCCCCAACCCGCGAGCGGCAGGAGGACGACGCCCTCGCTCCAGCGGACCGCGAATGCGGCGCCGGCGAGCGCGCCCGCGAGCAGCGCGCGGCGCGAATCGTGCCCCTCCCCGGCCACAACGAAAAAGGCGACGGTCAAGAGCGCGGTCGAGATCGGCCGAGGGAACGCGGTGGATCCGAACGCGAGCGGGAGGAAGTGAAACGCGAAGAACGCCGCCGCGGCCAGAGCGGCCGCGGACGAGCACTTCAGGCGACGCGCCAGGGCGTGGACGGCGACGGCGGTGAGCGTCGAGAAAGCGACGGCCGGCAGGCACGCGGCCCAGGTGAGGACGCGGGGATCGCGCGCGCCGGCAAACCACGCCGCCCGGAGCACCGGCCAGAGGAACGTCAGGGGATGGAAGAGGCAACGAATCCCCCAAGGCTGATAGCGGAGCCCGAGCGCGTATTTGCCCGCGGTCTCGATCGTCTCCAGGTCGTCGCCCGTCGCGAAACCTGGATACCGCCAGGCGAAGAAGAGCCGCAGGGTCGCCGCGGCCGCGACGAGGGCCGCGAGAGCGGCGGTCTCCCGGCGGCCCTCCTGCATCGGGCCGATTCTTTCAAAGGATCGGTCCGGACTCTCCCGAAAGAAAAAGCGCGGCCGAAGCCGCGCCTTTTTGTCCGCGCGAAGCGCTCGCCGTCAGTGCCGGCCGCCGCGGTGGCCTCCGCCGCCGCCCCGGTGATCGCGGTTAGGATGCCCGCGGTGCTCGCCCGGCCCGCGGCCGCCGCGCGGGAACTCCCCGCGGCCCTCGTCCTCGCCGGCGGCGCCGACGGGCGCCATAGCCATCTCGGCCTCGAGCTCCTCCTTGGAGAGCGCCTGCTTGCGCGAGAGCTTGATCTTGCCGGTTGGGTCGACGGCGATGATCTTGACGGTGACCTCGTCTCCCTCCTTGACGATGTCGGTCGTCTCGCGGACGCGGTACGGCGCGAGCTCCGAGATGTGGACGAGCCCGTCCTGACCCGGCAGGATCTCGACGAAGGCCCCGTACGGCTCGACGCGCCGCACCTTGCCGCGGTAAACCTTTCCGATCTCCGGCTCCTGGGTGAGGCTTTCGATGATCTCGATCGCCCGCAGAGCCGCCGCCTCGTCGGAGGAGGCGATGGACACGCGGCCCGAGTCCTCGACGTCGATCTTGCAGCCCGTGGCTTCGATGATCGAGCGGATCGTCTTTCCGCCCGTGCCGATGACGTCGCGAATCCGGTCTCGCGGAATCTGCATCGTGAAGATCCGCGGCGCGTACGGCGAGATGTTCGGCCGCGGCTTGTCGAGCGCGGAGGACATCTTCTGCAGGATCTCGAGGCGGCCGTGCTTCGCCTGGTCGAGCGCCTTCTCGACGATCTCGCGCTTCAACCCCTTGATCTTGATGTCCATCTGGAGGCCGGTGATTCCCTCGGAGGACCCGGCGACCTTGAAGTCCATGTCGCCGTAGTGGTCCTCCTGGCCGGCGATGTCGGAGAGGACCGCGAAGCGGTCTCCGTCCGTGACGAGGCCCATCGCCACACCCGCGACCGGCGCCTTGATCGGAACGCCGGCGTCCATGAGCGCGAGCGTTCCGCCGCAGACCGTCGCCATGGAGGAGGAGCCGTTGGACTCGAGGATGTCGGAGACGACCCGCACGGTGTAGGGGAAAGTCTCTTCGTTCGGAAGGACCGGCGAGAGAGAGCGCCGGGCCAGGTTGCCGTGGCCGATGTCACGACGCGACGGACCCCGCAGGAACTTGGTCTCGCCGACCGAGAAGGGCGGGAAGTTGTAGTGGAGGAGGAATGTATGCTCCGACTCTCCTTCGTACTCCTCGACAATCTGCGCATCGTCGGCGGTGCCGAGGGTCGCAGTGACGAGGGCCTGCGTTTCGCCGCGCGTGAAGAGCGCCGAGCCGTGCGTCCGCGGGAGCAGTCCCACTTCGCAGGAGATCGGGCGGATCTCGTCGAATCTCCGAGCGTCGAGGCGCGCGCCACGCCCGAGGATCGTTTCGCGGGTCAGGATCTTGACGAGGTCGTCGGCGGCGCGGGCCGTCTGGACGCGCAGCTCCGCTTCCGTCTCGGGCACGAGGGACTCGGCGGCCTTCTTCACGGCCTTGATCTCGGCATAGGAGGCGATCTTTCCCTTCATCGTCAAGGCCGCCGTCATCGGGGCTTCCCACTTGCGGCGGACCTCCGCCAGGACCGACGCCGGGTAGGGCTCGGGAGCCTGCCAGGAGGGTTTCTGGTATCCCGCCCGGGCCGCGAGCTCCTTCTGCGCGGCGACGATGCGCCGGACCGCTTCGTGGCCGAAGAAGATCGCGTCGATCATGTCGCGCTCGGAGACTTCCCGCGCCCCCGCTTCGACCATGACGACCGCGTCTTCCGTTCCGGCGACGATGAGATCGATGTCGGACCGCTCCCGTTCGGCGTTGGCCGGATTGAGCACGAACTCGCCGTTCAGCCGTCCGACCCGCACGGCGCCGACGGGGGAGTAGAACGGGATGAGCGAGCACGTGAGAGCCGTCGAGGCGGCGTTCAACGCCAGGACGTCGGGATCGTTCTGGCCGTCGGCGGACAGGACGAACGCGATGATCTGAGTCTCATGGAAGAAGCCCTTCGGAAAGAGCGGGCGCATCGGGCGGTCGATCAGGCGCGAAGTCAGGATCTCCTTCTCGGTCGGGCGCCCCTCCCGTTTGAACCAGCCGCCCGGGATGCGGCCGGCCGCGTAGGTGTTCTCGCGGTAGTCGACGGTCAGGGGAAAGAATTCCGCGGACTCCTTCGGCTCCTTCGCGAAGACGGCGGTCGCGAGCACCACCGTGTCGCCGAAACGGACGACGGCGGCCCCGTCCGCCTGCTTGGCGAGCTTTCCGATTTCGACGTCGAGATTGCGGGAGCCCACCGGGACGCTGATCTTGTGAATCATGATGTTCCCTCGAAGTGTTTCTGGCGGCGGCGCGGGGCGGGAGGGCAGAGGAAGCGGCGCGGGATGCGCCCTCCTGAAACACTCGCCCGAGACCCGACGGAGCCGTCGGGTCTGTTACTTGCGCAGGCCGAGACGATCGATCAGCTTCTGATAGCGCTCGGGGCTCTCGCTCTTCAGATAGTCGAGCAGCCTCCGGCGCCGGCTGACGAGCTTCAAGAGGCCGCGCCGGGAGTGGTGGTCCTTGGCGTTGGTCTTGAAGTGCTCCGTCAGGTAGCCGATCCGATTGGTCAGGAGGGCGACTTGCACCTCCGGCGAGCCGGTGTCGCTTCCGTGGGTGCCGAAGTCATTGATGATCTTGGGTTTCTCCGAGGCATACTCCGTGACGTTCACTGATCCTCCGATTCCTTCACTCTCTTCTCACTCTTTTCTACAAACCGCGGAGGCTATCACAGGGCGGATCCGCTGTCAGCTGGCCGCTTTCGGGCCATCGCCCGTGACTCTTTCGGTTCTTTGGCGGGATTCCGCGCTCTCCGGGAAAGCGCGGCTCCCTACGCGAGGACGATCTTGGGGCGGACCAGGCTCATTCCGCCGCGGCCGATCGGCGCGATTTGCCCGATCGCGACCATTTCGTCTCCGGGCCCCACCAGAGTGACCCAGTCCCCTTCCTGCACCGGGACCCGGGAGAGCGGGATCGACTGCCCCTTGCGGAGCTTCCAGGCCTCGAGCGAGGCGACTCGAATCCGCTCGAAGGGGAAGCGCACCCTCGAGAGCGCGACCGTGTGGGGAGGACCCACGCGCGTCTCCGGCGGCGACTTTTCGAACTCCTCGAGCCCGATTGCGTCGGCCGCATCGAAGCTGCCGATCCGCGTCCGGCGAAGGCTCTCCAGGTGCGCGCCGCAGCCGAGCTTCTCTCCGAGCTCCGCCGCGATCGACCGGATGTAGGTGCCGGAGCTGCAGGAGACGGAAAAGGGGAGGAGTCCGTTCGCGAGTGGGCCGAGAGAGAGCGCCGTCACACGGACCGTCTTCGGCTCGACGGCCACGGTCTCCCCTTTCCGCGCGAGCTCGTAGAGCTTTCGCCCCGCCACCTTCTTCGCCGAGAACGGGGGAGGCGACTGCAGGAACTCGCCGCGGAACGAAGCGGCGGCCGCCTCGATCCGTTCCGGCGATACGTCCGACGCGTCCCGATCGGGCCCGACGGGCGCGCCCTCCCGGTCGTATGTCGTCGTTGCGCGGCCGAGGCGGATCGCGCCCTCGTACGACTTGTCCATGCGCGTGAAGAATCCCTGCAGCCTCGCAGCGTTGCCCGCGCAGAGGAGCAGCAGGCCCGTCGCCATCGGATCGAGCGTTCCGCTGTGCCCGATGCGCGGGAAGCCGAGCGTGCGTCGGACCCGCTCGACGACGTCGTGCGACGTCAAACCCGCGGGCTTGTCCACGAGCAGCAGGAAACCGCGGCGCAGAGCTTCGGGCAGGGCAGCCGGCGGGACGCCGCGGGTCACTTCTCGTCCTCCTCCTCGGGCGAGGCCTCCGCGCGCACCTTCGCCAGGAGCTCCTCGATGCGGGCGCCGCGCTCGAGCGTACGGTCGTGGAAGAAGTGGAGCTGCGGCGCGTAGCGAAGCTGGCAGCGGTGGGTCACCTCGCGGCGCAGATACCCGGTGGCCCTTCCGAGTGCGGCCTCCGCGCGGACGCGCTCTGGCTCTCCGCCGAGGACCGAGAAGTACACCCGCGCCGACTTGAGGTCCGGCGGCATTTCGACGTCCGTGATCGTGACCCCATGCAAGTCCGGATCGTGCGCGACGGTCAGGACGAGCCTCGAGAGCTCCTCGCGGACGAGGAGGCTCACGCGCTGACTCCGGCGAGACTCCTTCTTCATGACCCTTCTCCGGGGGCCTTTCCCTCAGACATGCAGGAACTCGTTCTCGTAATTCAGGATCTCTCCGTCGAAGTGCGCTTCCACGAAGTGGAGCACCCTCTGGAGCAGCGCGTCCAGAGGCGCCTGATCCGGCCCCACCACGGCCACCGCCAGCGCCCCGCGCTGCGTCAGGTCCTGCCCGTCCACTTCGGCGACCGAAATCTCGAACTCGTTGCGGAGGCGGCTCTTCAGGCTCCGCAAGGCCATTCGCTTCTCCTTCAGGCCGCGAGACGCCGGGAAGTGCAGATCGTAGAGGGCGTAGGCGATCACCATGAGGAATTGTCCGTCGTCCGTCTTCCGTTGCCGGTTGGAGCCCGAGGCAGGGTGTCGGAGAACCGAGAACGGCGGCCTACAGAACCCCGGCGACCTTCTCCACCTGGTAGGCCTCGAGCACGTCGCCCACCTTGACGTCCTGGTACCTGTCCAGGCCGATTCCGCACTCGAATCCCTGCTTGACCTCCGAGACGTCGTCCTTGAAGCGCCGGAGCGACCCGACCTTTCCCTCGTAAATGACGCGGTTGTCGCGCAGCAGACGCAGGTTCGAGTTGCGGGCGATCGAGCCCTCCGTGATGTAGCAGCCGGCGACGACGCCGACCTTGGGCACCTTGAACGTGTTGCGGACTTCGGCGCGTCCCCGGGCCACTTCCTTCAAGGTCGGCTCGAGCAGCCCTTCCATGGCGGCCTTGATCTCGTCGGTCACGTTGTAGATCACGGTGTGGAGGCGGATCTCGACGCCGTCCTTCTCCGCTTCCGCCTCGGCCTTCTTCTCCGGCCGCACGTTGAATCCGACGATGATCGCCCCGGAAGCCGAAGCGAGGAGCACGTCGTTGATGTTGATCGCGCCGACTCCCGCGTGGAGGAGCGAGACCTTGACCTTCTCGGTCGAGAGGTTCTGCAGAGCCTGGGAGAGGACTTCGACCGAGCCCGTGACGTCGGCCTTCAGGATGATCGGCAGCTCCTTGATCCGGCCTTCCTGGATCTTCGAGAAGAGCTGATCGAGCGACAGCTTGCCGGCGGCGGAAGCGGCCTTCTCGCGCTCCCGTTCGCGCCGGAAGGAGACGACCGACCGGGCCTTCGCCTCGTCCTCGCTGACCTGGAACGGGTCGCCCGCCTGCGGCAGCTCTTCGAAGCCCGTGACCTCAACCGGAGTCGCCGGTCCCGCGACCTGGAGCTTGCGGCCCGTGTCGTCTTGCATCGACCGGACCCGGCCGAACGCCGAGCCTGCGAAGAAGACGTCGCCGACGTTCAGGGCGCCCGACTGGACGAGCACGGTCGCGATGTTGCCGCGCCCCGCCTCGCGCCGCGCTTCGAGGATGACGCCCTTCGCCTCGCCCGAGGCGGGAGCCGTCAGCTCGAGCAGGTCCGCCGAGAGCAGGATCAGCTCGAGGAGGTGCTCGATCCCCTGCTTCTTGAGCGCCGAGATCTCCGCCGAGGGCACGTCGCCGCCCCAGGACTCGAGCAGCACGCCGCGGTCGGCGAGCTCCTTCTTTACGCGGTCCGGGTTCGCATTCGCCTTGTCGATCTTGTTGATCGCGACGACGATCGGCACGCGCGCCGCGCGGGCGTGGTCGATGGCCTCGACCGTCTGCGGCATGACGCCGTCGTCGGCGGCCACCACGAGGACGACGATGTCCGTCGCCTTGGCTCCGCGCGCCCGCATGGAGGTGAATGCCTCGTGGCCCGGCGTGTCCAGGAAGACGATCGGACGGCCCTGAACCTCCACGCGGTAGGCGCCGATGTGCTGGGTGATTCCGCCCGCTTCCCCCTGCGCGACCTTGGTCTCCCGGATCGCGTCGAGCAGCGAGGTCTTGCCGTGGTCGACGTGTCCCATCACCGTCACGACCGGGGCGCGTGTCTGGCGCGGCGCGGTGTCGGCGACGGCCTCGCCGGGCGGCGGCGTGCGCGAGAGCTCCATCTCCTCTTCGAAAGAGACGACCGCGGCCTCCACCCCCGCTTCCTTGGCGATCTGGATGGCGGTTGCGGCGTCGAGCGGCTGGTTGATGGTCGCGAGGATGCCGCGCTGCATCAGAAGTCGGACGATGTCCTTCGCGAGCACTCCGAGCTTCTCGGAGAGCTCCTTGACCGTCACTCCCTCGGAGAGGAACACCGGCCCGGTCGGAAGCGGCTTCTTGAACTCGAGGACTTTCCCGGAGTCGTGCGCGCGCGTCTCCTTGGAGGCGCGCCGCATCGCGGACTTGGACATCGGCCGCGGCTCGACCGGCGCCGGCTCTTCGGTCTCAGCCGTTTTCTCGATCAGCGGAAGGTGGATGTCCGAGTAGGTGTCTTCCTGGTAGACGCCGACGAATTCCCGCAGGTCCACCTCGTCGGCGACGGTGATCTTGGGCTTGGCGCCCCCCTTCTTGACCTGCTTCTTGGCCTCGGCCTCCTTGTCGTCCTTCTTGCGCTTCGTCGACGGACGGTCGGCGACCGCCGGCGGCGCGGCGCGACCGACGCCGGGAGCGCCGGGCCGTCCCATGGGACCTCCGGGGCGCAGAGGACCGCCGGGCCTCGGACCCAGAGGCCGCGGCGCTCCGACGGTCGGGCGATAGACGGAGGGGCCCGGCCTCGCGGGTCCGGTCGGACCGAGAGGCCTCGCGGGTCCGGTCGGACCGAGCGGACCGGTTGGCCGCATCGGCGGACGCGCGATGCCCGGAGC